>DATHLT010000104.1:0-16310 GCA_035487855.1 Solirubrobacteraceae bacterium | reverse complement strand
GTCCGCCAGCATCTGATCGGGGGCGGTGACGGTCACGAGTTTGATTTGACCGAGCGTGCGGTTCCCGGCGCTGAACACTCCGTTGGTGGAAACCGTGACTTCCTTGGGCGAGACGCCTGGTGGCAGCTTGATCGGGGGCGTCAGGCGGTTGCCTTCGGCATTCACGAGCGTTCCGCTGGCATCGACGCCGAAGTTGCCGTTGCGCGTGAGCACCGTCTGCCCGTTGGGGCGCTTGACCTCGAAATACCCTGGCCCTTCGATCGCAAGGTCGAATGGGTTGCCGGTTTCGGTAATCGCCCCCTGGCCTTCGCTACGGCCGATCACTAGAGCGTTCGCGCCATCGCCGGCGGTGGTTTCCGTCCCGGCGATGTTCACGCGGTTATAAAGCAGATCGTTGAATGCGACCCGCTCGGACTTGTAGCCGCTCGTGGAGAGGTTGGCGAGATCGTTGCTGATCGCGTTCAGCTGTTCTTGCTGCGCTGACATGCCTGCTGCTGCGGAATACAGACCTTCGAGCATCGGCCCGTCCTGTGATCGTGGTCATCGGGCAAGCTGGCTTTCCGCATGGCGGTCCAGCCTGGCTTGGGAAGCTCTTCTCCGTAGTGATCGGCCGGCGAAGGTCGGACTTGAGGCTTGGAGTTCGTGCCGGGCGCCTGGTGTCCTGCGTGACAGCGATCAGGCGTTCGGGTTGAGGGAGCCGACCTGGGAGGCGGCCTCCTCGAGCGTCTGGGAGATCGACTGGATCGCCTGCTGGCCTGACTGGAAGCTGCGCAGCGAGGTGATCATTTCGACCATCACCTTGGCGGCATCCACGCCTGAGCCCTCCAGCGACCCTTGGCGCACGGTTCCCGTTGGTTTACCCGCAGCTTTGCCCGTGTACAGGTTTTCGCCCTGCTTGGCCGCGCCCGGCACTTCGAAGACCCCGATCTTGCTCGCTGCGACGGTGCCGGTGGCGCTGACGCGGATCTGAGTGCCTTTGGCATCGAGCACGGGGTCGCCGTTGGCATCGGTCAGCACTCCTGCAGATGAGTTCGTGAATTGCCCGTCGCGGGTGTAGCGGATGCCTTCCGGCGTTTTCACCGCGAAGAAGCCGTTGCCCTCGATTGCGAAGTCCAGCGGTTCGCCGGTTTCTTGCAACGTTGCGGGCGTCATGTTCGTGTAGGCCTTGCCGAGCGCAACGCCCTCGTTGACTGAGCCGATCGCCGCGCCGCCCTTGGTATTGGCCATCAGCACGTCGCCGAAGCTGTGCTCTGGCGTTTCGTCGGGCTTGAAGCCGGGTGTGGAGGCGTTGGCCAGGTCGTTTGAGAGCTGATCCTGGCGGACCTGCTCGGCGACCATGCCCGATGCGGCGATAGAGAGGCCGAGATCCATCTCTCGGGTGTTCGACCGCGAGCCGTGATTCTTGAGGATCTGGCGCCGCTCAGCGAACGGCGCTGAACAGCGCCAGCTCGCCGGAGAGCTGTTCGTAGAGGCGGCGGCGCAATTGCGTGTGGATCTGTGAGACGCGGCTCTCGGAGACGCCCAGCCGCTTGCCGATGTCGCGCAGCGTGCGGTCCTCCACATACAGCAGCACCGCTACTTCGCGCTCCTGCCTGGACAGCCGGGCGAAGGCCTTACGGAATCTCGCCTTGGCTTCCTGGCGCTCGGCTTGCACGGTCGGGTCGCTGTCGTCGTCGGTGCTCTCAAGCGTGTCGATTCGCTCGATCGTGGCGCTCTCATCCGAGCGCACGATGCGGTTCAGCGAGCCAACCTCCGCGAGTGCCACCTGGTCGATGCGGTCTCTCAGCTGCACCGGTGTCATGCTCACCAGTGCGGCGAGCTCCTCGCGTGTGGGCTGGCGTTCGTGCATCGACAGGAAACTCTCGCGTGCGGTGTTGATTGTGCGCTCGTCGCGGCGCAGTGAGCGTGGCGCCCAGTCGTGGCGGCGCAGCTCATCCAAGACCGCGCCGTGTACGCGTGTCCACGCGTACTGCTCGAGCGTGGCGCCCTTGTCCGGGTCATAGCGCTCGATCGAGCGGATCAGCGCCTCCAGGCCGCACGACAGGAAGTCGTCGACGTCGCACTGGGCTGGAACCTCGCGGACCTTGCGGTAGACGATGTAGCGGACCATCGGCATGAACGTGAACACCAGCCGGTCGCGCAGCTCACGATCGCCGGTGAGCTTGTACTCGTGCCACGTAGCGAGCACCTCTGCCGCGGGCGCTCTGGCTGCACGCTTTCCGATGATTTCCATGCTCCTGCTCTGATATCGAGGGAACTACAGGCAACTACAGGGATGGCCCGCCTGGTGGGCACATTTGCTCGCGTCCGAGCGCCTGCGGCGGTCTAACCCAGTCTGACCGGCACTCATTTCGAGGTCGCGACGATATTCCCTGCCTCGGTCGTACCGGTAGGTCCCCATACGCGGGCGCTGCGCGGGCGCGCGCGAGGGCTCTCGGCCTCGCTGCTCAGAGATCGCGGCCTGCGGCCGATCACCGGGTCGGGAAAATGGCCAGCAGCGCGACAAGCTCAGTTTCCAATAACACCGCTTCGGCGGCTAGCGAGCTAACGCGGCACGCCCAGCGATTGCTGCTCGCCGACGACCTTGACGGCTTTCGGCAGCTGTTCGAGCGGACTTATGCGATCGAAGACCCGCACCAGCGCTATTGGACGGGCACGAGCCTGATCGAGTTGGGGCTAGCGATGCGCCCACGGTTTGCGCCGGTCCATCGATCGGCGCTGATGGTGAAGCTGGCGTCGGGGGCCTTGGAGATGCTCGAGCGCGAGTCCAGCGAGCCGCTGTTGCTCAACCATGCGGGCGTGGTCCTGTATGAGCTGTGGAGCCTCGATGCCGCCGAGGCGTTGTTTGACGCCGCGCAGCGGTTGGATCCGCGGCTGGAAGAGGTGTCGCGCAACCTCGCACGGCTGGATGAGCGACGCCGCCAGGAGCGGACTGCCATCAATCGACCGCCGCTGCGAGCAGCGCTTCCTGAGCTCGCGCGCCGGGCCGTAGCGCTCGCCGCGGCAGCCCAGCCGGCGGTGGGCTTGCGGCTGAGCCTGTGCATGATCGTCCGCGACGAGGAGCAGATACTGCCGCAGTGTCTAGCGGCTGTGGCCGGGGCGGTCGACGAGATCGTGATCGTGGACACGGGCTCGACCGATGCCACCATCGAGATCGCACGCTCGTTTGGGGCGCGCGTGATCGAGCGGGAGTGGACGGGGTCGTTCGCCGAGGCTCGCAACGTGTCCTTCGATGCGGCGACTGGCGACTGGTTAATGTACTTGGATGCCGACGAGGTGCTTGTGCACGACGACCGCGAGCTGTTGCGTTCGCTGACTGGGCGTACTTGGCGGGAGGCGTTCTACTTCGCGCAGACCAGCTACACGGGCGACAGCGAGGATGGCGGCGCCGTGGCGCACGACGTGCTGCGCATGTTTCGCAACCGCGATGAGTATCGCTTCGAGGGGCGCTTGCACGAGCAGGTGGCCCACCGGCTCCCCGGCTATCTGCCGGAGCGCATTGAGACCGCCGGCGTGCGCATCGAGCACTATGGCTACCTGGGGGTCGTGCGCGAGGCACGCGGCAAGTCCGAGCGCAACATCGAGCTGCTGCGCCTGCAGCAGGCCGAAGATTCGTCGAACCCGTTCCTGCATTTCAACCTCGGCTGCGAGTACGCGGCCGCGGGTGACCGTCCCGCCGCGCTGATCGAGTTCGAACGCGCGTGGTCGATGCTCGAGGTCGCTGAGGACAAAAGTAGCTATAAGTTCGCGCCCGCGCTGATGAATCGGCTCGTGAAGGCACTGCGCATGTGCGGGCGTCCATCGCAGGCGCTCGCGCGTGCCAGGCAGGGGCTTGAGCTGTTCCCGGGCTTCACCGATCTGGTGCTTGAGCAGGCACACGCGGCGATCGCGCTGGGCCGGCAAGACCAGGCAGTCGAGCTGCTCGAGCGCTGCATCGAGATGGGCGAAGCCGCACGTGGCTACACCTCGACGGTCGGCACTGGCACGTTCCTGCCGCGGCTGCAGCTGGCACAGCTGAAACGCGCCAGCGGGGATCTGCAGGGCGCGATCGAGCAGCTCGAGCACTGCGCGTGCGAGCACCCTCGCTTTATTGGCTCGGTGTTGCCATATGCGAGCGCGCTGCTTGAAAGTGGGCTGGAGCCCCGCGAGGTGGTAGCGACGGTCGAGCAGCACATGCCCGATCTCGTTCCTTCGGGCCGCTTTATGCTCGGCACTGCGCTGTATGAGGCCGGCGCGACGAGCGCCGGCGAGGAGCAGTTCAGGTTGGTGCTCGCGCGCAACCCTCACTCCGCCCGCGCGCGTGTGGCGCTCGCGGAGGGGCTGCTGGCTCAGCGGCGTTATGCCGAGGCGGCGATCGAGGCGGCACTGGTTTCCAGCGATGACCAACTGGCGGCGATCGCCTGTCGTAGCGAGCTGTTCGCGCGGGTGGTGGGGGGCGATCTGCCGGGTGCGGCGCTAGTGCTCGAGAAGGCTCAGCAGGCGGGGATGGCGGACGCCGAGCTCGACCTGTTTCGCGCGTGGATGCAGCGAGCCGGCACGGGGGAGTGCTCGACCGAGCTCGCCAAGGAGGCTCTGCCGCAGCTCGAGGTGATGCTCGAGGCATTGCTGCGTGTTCACGACTTCGAGGCATTCGAAGCTCTGCTCGACGTTTTCCAGCGCTCGCCCATTGGCGAGCGTGAGCGCCGTGAGCTGCTGGCCGAGATGTACATGCGCCGTGGGTTTGCCGCTTCCGCGGCCGAACAGTGGATGGCGGTCTGTCGCCAGGAGCCTGATGTCCGTGCGCTGTTGGGTCTCGCGCGTGTTGCCGCCGCCCGGGGTATGACGCGCGAGGCGCACGATTTCGCTGGTGCTGTGCTCTCTCGGGACCCCGACAACGAGCTCGCCGCGAGCCTGCTCTCGCGCACGGCGGCTGCGTAGCCGATTTGGGGGATCAGGTGGAGCAGGCGCGCAAGTCATGTCGCAGTTGGAGGAGATCCTTCAAGTTTCGGCAAAGGACGTCGATGACGGTATTGAACGCAAGCGCGAGGCGGCCCAGGGAATGGACCGCGAAACACCGTTTTCAGGGAGAAAACGCCATATGAGCTCGCCTATCCTGCCCATAACAGACTTTTCGGGCTGCACTACAGACACGCCCCACGTACCCACTGGCGCCGAGGACATCGGCGTGATCGTCTCGGCCCTGAGCGCCGATGAGTATCCGCTGACGCTGATCGCCAGCCGCGGCGGCCCACCACCGGAGCTACTCGAGCAGATTGCCGTTGCTGGTGCGATCGAGGAGCAACTGCGTGAAAGTGGGCGCCAGCTGCGCTTCTCGCTGGATGTAGACGGGGAGCGCACGAGGATCGAGTTGGTCGACTGCGACGGCAACGCCATGCGCCGGCTGTCGACAGCCGAGGCGCTCGAGGTGGCGGCTGGAAAGCCGCTGCTGTAGGTAGTCATGTCGACGTCAGGACTCGGGCTCAACTCCACCAGCGCCGCTCCCATCACGGTCACGGGTCTGGCGTCCGGTCTGGAAACGACGAAGATCATCGAAGCGTTGATGAGCTCCGAACGCGCGCCGGTCAAACACCTCACCAATGAGCAGTTCAAGCTGGGGGCGGAGGAGAGCCAGCTACAGGGCATCCAGAGCAAGCTCCAGCAGCTCTCGCTGGTGGCGTCTGAATTCAGCTTGCCGTCGTTGTTTGACAGCTCGCAGTCGGTCACTTCGAGCGAACCGCAGCGGGTCAGCGCGGCCTCGAGCGCGGGCGCCGGCGTCGGCGGCTACGAGGTGGAAGTCACCCAGCTGGCGAACTCCGCGCAGCGCACCTTTTCGTTCGCGACCCCCCCAAGCGAACAGGCGATCACGATCGACGGCCAAGAATTCACGCTCAAAGAAGGCGAGAGCGCTCAGGAATTGGCGAGTGCCATCAACGCCAACAGCAAAGCTAGCGTGTATGCGGCGGTTCTCACAACGGGCGCGATCGTGTTCTCTGACCGCGCGACCGGCGATACCGGTAGTGGGTTCATCAAAGTCTCCGGCGCTGCATTGACGGAAGTGGCGGGAACCGCCAAAGAAGGCAAGAACGCCAATTTCGTAGTCGATGGTGTGGAAGGAGAATCGGCCTCCAACACGATCACGGATGCGATCCCCGGTGTCACGCTCACGCTCGGCGGACTGACGCCGTCGGGGCCGGTGACGATCGACGTGCAGCCTCCCGGGCCCAGCTCGAATGTCGTGGAAGCTCAGGTGCAGTCGTTCATCAAGCTGTACAACTCGATCGTCGAAGAAGTCCAAACCCAGCTGCAGACCAAGCCATTTGCAAAATCTGGGAGCAAGAGCGAATACGAATCGGGCATTCTCTTCGGCGACCCCGAACTGACGAGCCTGCTCGACGGCATGCGCGAGACCATGTATGAACCGATTGAAGGTCTCTCGAGCGAAATGTCGAGCCTGTTCGACATCGGTGTCAGCACTGGCTCTGCAACCGGCTCGGGGACCTCTTCCCAGGCGTCTTTGGAAGGGCTGTTGACGCTCGAACCGGGCAAGCTCTCAGAAGCCCTCAAGACCAACCCTGCCGGCGTGGAGAAGATGCTTCAGCAGTGGTCACAGAAGCTCCAGACCCAGGTCAACGCCGCCGGTGAGCCTGGCGGCGGGCTCGAAGCACGCATCAACGGCGACAGCGCCCAGGTCAGCCAGCTGACGATTCAGATCAACACCATGAACGAACTGCTCGCCCATCGTGAAAAGGCCCTGCAGGCGACATATGCCGCTCTGGAAGGCGTGATCTCGCGCAACACCGCACAGAGCACGTGGCTGACTCAGCAGGAGGAATCGCTGAGTAAGTCAGGCATTTAGCCGGTCTCGGTCCTTGGATTTGCGTGTCAACCCTCAGGTTTCTGCGCGCGGGGTCGATCAAGGGTCATAGATGGCCAACGTGACCGCATCTCACGCCGCCTACCGTCGGGGTACGGTGATGGCTGCATCGCCTGCGGAACTTGTGGTGTTGCTCTATGACGGCGCCCGTCGCTTCCTGCGCCAGGGAGCGGTCGCGATGGGGGAAGGCGAGATCGAGCGCGCTCACAACACGCTGCGCTTTGGTGAGCGGATCATCAATCACCTCGATGCAACGCTTGATTTCCAGCAGGGCGATATTGCGCAGCACCTGCACTCGGTCTATCGCTTCTGCCTGTCGCACCTCAACACCGCGCGCATGCGCCAGGACCCTGCCATGGTCGAAGAGGTAATCGATCTACTGGGCGAGCTGCGCGACGCCTGGAGCGAGATCGCCGCCGAGGCTGAGCGCGGGTGAGCACGCAGCCGTCTGGCGCCCGCGACGACGCTGACGGTGCGCAGGCGTTGCTCGATCGCTACGAGGCGATCCACGCGCACGCGGAGCTCGAACTGGAGCTCGCGGGAGGCGGGGAGATCGATCGCCTAGCCGAGCTGGATGGGCGCTGGGATGAGCTGATCGAGGGTCTGCCCACGCAGCCGCCGCTGGCTGCCGCCGAGCTGCTTCACCACGCGCGGTTGATCCATGACCGCACCCACATCGAGCTCGAGCGTCTGCGCGAGGTGCTGTTCGCGGACATGGCCACGACGACGCGCTCCAAGCGCGCCGCCGATGGCTACGCCGGCCAGCTGCCCCGGCGCCCGCGGCTGGATCGCAGCGCGTAGGCTAGCCATCGTGTTCGCCTGGGCTTTCGGGCTCATAGCCCGAAGGTCGCAGGTTCGAATCCTGCCCCCGCTATGCGAAGAAGCCCCGCTCAGGCGGGGTTTTTTCGTGGGGGGGGTCGCTCCAGATCTGTTTTGGTTCGTACCAATTTCGTACCAATCTGCAGCCCGGCCGTCGTCGCGGCCAGGCAAGGTGTGGCGTCGCTATTGCGCATTGCCGGATTCTGGCCACCCTCCCAGTGGGGAAGCATCCCGGTCGTGGCGGCCACCACCGCCTCAACCGACACGTGTGGCCAGCGATACTACGGAACCTCATCAACCCTGCTCCCTTGACATCCGGCGCAGCGCTTAGCTTGATGCGATGAGCGCCGTCGCTACTCCTCCAGGCTCGGTCCGCGACGGCTTGCTCGCTGAGGCCCGAGCACTGGCTGCACGCATCCAGGCCCAAGCCGAGCAGGCGGAGCGGCTACGCACCCTCGCAGCCCGCATTGACCGCCAGACCGCAGAGGATTCCCAGGCCCTCCAGGATCTCCAGGGCATCCTGGGGGAGGCAACCCAACTCGGCATCGATGACTTTGACCACCGACTCGGAGGGCAACGTCTGGAACGGGTCGCGATTCGTCTACTACGCGAACGTGAACGCACGGGTGAGGAGATCGAGATCCATTATCGCGAGTGGTTCGACCTCCTCCGCAGCTCCGGTCACGAGGTGGCTGGGAAGAACCCCCTCGGCACCTTCCTTGCGCAGCTGAACCGGTCCGCGGTGGTCGAGCAGGTTGGCGCCAGGACGGGCCGCTATCGCCTGCGGGCAGTGGCGTAAACCTGGGCCCCCGCTCTCCGGTTACATCGTCCAGGATCCCGCGGCCGTACCGTGCGCGATGTCGCTGTCCGAAGGCGTAGCTACGGTCTGATACGCGTATATGCGCCGACTACTACACGTATGTTCTCCGGGCACGCGCCTGAATCGGCGACGGGTCGGGTCCCTGGCCCACCGCGATCCTCGCGGGCGTGATCTGCTAGATGCTCGACTCCTTCCGCAGTTCGGGATACGGGATCGCGCATGAGATACACGGACGCTCAGCTGCGTACATGGGATGAGCGCCGGCTGCGGGTTGGCCGCAAGAAGCGCGATGAACTCATGAAGCAGGCGGGGAACCTGATCTCCAAGCTGGAAATCGCGATACCAGAGGCCAGTGCGTTCGCGGTGGTGCGCTTTCGTCGTGCGGGCTCCCTTGTGAAGGCGACGGCTTTGTATCCGCGGGGTGACACCGGCATCGACGCGGACGTGGCGGTCTATCTGGACGCGTCGGGGGCGACCGATTGGGATCTGGCGACAGTCCATGCGACGTTGCGAGAAATCGCGATCAGCGTGTATCCGACCAGATCCCCTGAAGATTTCTGGGTACAGCCGCACACCATGGGTATGGAGTTCATCGCTTCCGGACTCAAGGTCGATCTCGTTCCCCTGATTGCGATTGAAGGAGATGCTGAGCGTGGCTGGATGGTCGACTCCTACGGCCAGCGTGCCCACCTGGCGGATATTCCCGGCCACATCAAGTACGTACGTGATCTGGCCGGCGAAGACTCGCGCTACCGGCCGCTTGTCCGGATGATCAAGTGCTGGCGAAACGAAGCCGAACTCCGCAAGGCGCTGGGTTCCTTCCCGATCGAGCTGATCCTCGCTGAGATCAACGCCAACCAAGGACCGGCACCAACCCTCGAAGCTGGCCTCCAACGATTCCTCCTTTACGTCGCTCAGTCGAGCTTTGCAGCTCCGGTCCTCTCCGGGCACACCTCCGCGCCTGCCACCTCCGATCCCGTCGTGATCCTCGACCCATGCGACCGAGAGAACAACGTGGCCGCGTGGATCACCTCATCGCAGCGAAACGACATCGTCAAAGCTGCAGAGAAGTCGTGGGAGACCGTCGCGCTGGCTGCGGAGGTAAGCGGCAAAGGGGAGACCGAGGGTTACTGGCGTGAGGTGTTCGGCAGCGGGTTCACGACTGAGGCCGCATGAGCGCCTCCGAGACCTACAGCACTACCTATACTGCCGCCGACGTTAAGAAGGTTGCCGCGCGGTTCGCGGCCGACCTCGCGATGGTTGCCGAGTCCACGGGGAAACTCTCTTCCGCCGAGGTCCGGGACTACATCTCCGATGTGACCGCGCTTGCTGTCGCGGGTTACCTCAAGCGTGTCTTTCTAGCCCTCTTTGATGGCAAAGGAGAAGAAGTCCGAGCGCGCAGCTATGAGGTGTCAACTGACGCATCGCTGTGGACGCCGGATCGACCCGGTGCCAACCTCTGGCCAAAGCTCTCGGGCGGTGAACTCTCAGTCATCACCTCGCGTAACGCCGCTTGGGCGGCCCTCACGCCCGAGAAGAAGGTGGCGTTCAACGCCGGATTGGCGATCAAATGGTCGCCGAGCAAGGTCGATACTCGCTTTCCCAAGCTCACGGGCGCCGCGACCCGTCACTACGCGTCAAATGCCTACGGGCTTGAGCGAATGGACTTCGAGTGACCGAGGCCAGCAACCTGTTCGAGCTCGAGCTTCCCCTGCCGGACGCAGGCCTCCACGAGCTCGGGCAACGCCTGATCGGATTCCAAGGCCGATATGAGCACCTCGGCCGCGCCTTTCAAATGTTGCTCGATCCAGCGGCCGCCGACGCTTGGGCGAGGGGCCACCATGGGCCCGACCTACCGATCGTCGCCGTCCTCGCCGAACGCTACCCACTCGTCATTCTTCATGGCGATGTCGGTACAGGAAAGACCGCCTTCGCCGAGGCTGCAGCCGACCGGCTGTGCCGCTCGCCGCGCCGAGAAGGCACCCTCATGAAGCTCAGCACCCGCGTGCGCGGACTAGGCAAGGTCGGCGAACTGAGCCATCTGATCAACGAGGCCTTTGCGGCAGTCGAGGTCGCGGTCGGCAGGGAACGCGCGGCCATTCTGATCATCGATGAGGCCGACTCACTCGCAGCGAGCCGCGGAGACGTCCAAAGCCACCACGAGGACAAGGTGGGCGTCAACACGCTCATCCAGAAGATCGACGACATTCGCCGGCTCGATGGGCGGCTTCTAGTGTTCCTTTGCACCAACCGCCTTGGGGCGATTGATCCGGCGCTCCAGCGTCGCGCCGGCTACACAGAGGAGTTCCAGCGACCCGATGCCGAGCAACGCCGAGCGCTGCTTGAGCACGACCTAGCTGGTCTAGGTATTTCCAAGGCGGATATCGAGTCGCTCGTGCAGCTCACCGCCGCGCGAGACTCGACACCCGGATTCACCTTCTCTGATCTGCGTACTCGGCTGATCCCCGTATCGGTGCAGCGCGCCTTTCCGGATCGTCCGCTCATTGCTGCCGACCTGATCACGGCGGCGGAACAGATGAAGCCCTCGCCGAGCTTCAGCCAGAGACCATAGGTGGGCCGCCGCGTTCATCTCACGGGTAGCGCGTCGTCGCAATGCGACCTCGACCTGCTGCGCTGGACCCATCGCGTACTCCGCTCATTTCTCAGGGCGCATCTCCGAGGCGGCGGATCCTTGATCGCACAGCTAGGGGGAGAGCCGTATCACCTCGCAGCAGAGGATCTCCCCTGCACTTTCGACTGGCTTGCGATTGAAGTGGCACTCGAAGCACTCCGCGTCGAAGAGGTCCGGCCATCTGCGGAAGACCCGCTAGTACTCCTGCGGGGTTCCCGCCGTGGCTTTGAACAGATTCCACCTCAGCGCCGTCCCCTTTACGACGAGCTGGTTGACCGAGAGGCGGTAGACCTGCAGTTGCTTCCCGATACCTGGCGCTCCGGCGCATTGATCCGGCAAGCACAGGCGCGCCTGGGGGATGTGCTTGTTATCGCGAGCGGCGGAGCCGGCGTAGAGCACCTCGCCGATATGTACACAGCGCATGGTCGCGCAGTGGTGCCGTGGGATGTAGATCTCGGCTCATCCGGAGATGACGGTGCCCTCCGAGGGGTCGGCCTGGCGCGCAAGGCATTGGTCGACTCATCGAGCTTTTTTTGCCTGGCTACGGGGGGCGGTGCCGAGGCTCGTCTGCTGCAGCTGAAGGTGGACACTGGGAACGTTGGTGACGCCGAGGCCACGGGATCGCGATTGGCGTCGCTGGTGGGTGACCTTGAACTAACCCCGGCGTTCTGCGTGCGCCTGTTGAACCCTTCCGTTCCGCTCTATACAGAGGTCGAGAAACACTTCCGCACTGTTGTCGACCCCGTCCTTGACGGGCTCGGCTACCGAGTCGTCGATCTCGGCCGCGAGCGCCAGGAGGCGGCGTGGATGAACGACGAGATCTTCCGGCAGCTCGACCGGGCACCGCTTGCTTTCTGCGACCTCACTGCCCAGCGGTCCAACTGCTTCACGGAGCTGGGCTATGCCCTCGGGAATCGCCAGCGGGTCATCCTCAGCGCACATGACTCGGAGAGACTCCCCTTTGACACGGACAAGTTGTCTTGTCGATTCTGGAACCAGAGCGAACCCATCGATGTGCGCCGCGAGCGCCTCCTTGCGCACATCAACCAGTTCGGCACCCTCCCGCCAATCGTCCAGGCCGCGTCGCTGCTTTGAGCGAACGAGCAGACATCTACTTCTCGCTCGACATCGAGGCCGACGGGCCGATCCCTGGCCGTTATTCAATGCTGGCGTTTGGTCTTGCTGTCGCAGCCCGCTTCGACGGCACGACGTTCGAGAAGCGCGATCCGACTGCAGAGACCTTCTACCGCGAGTTGCAGCCGATCTCGGAGGAGTTCGACACCGCGGCCCTCGAGGTCTCGGACCTCGACCGGGGCCTCCTCGTGCAATTGGGTGCGGAGCCCGCATCGGCGATGACCGAGGCCGCTGCCTGGATCGAGCACACAGCAGGACATGACCGGCCTGTCGTCGTGGCGTTCCCGGCCTGTTACGACTGGCTATTCCTCTACTGGTATCTCGTCACCTACTCGGATAAAGGCTCGCCGTTCGGCTTCTCCTCATGTCTCGACATGAAGACAATGCTCCAGCAGCGAGAGAACGTCGTCATGGACAAAGCCGGACTCAACGACCTGCCCCCAGCCGTGCGCGCCAGCCGCCCCCATACTCACAACGCTCTAGATGATGCGGTCGAGCAGGCGGAGATCTTTCAGCACCTCTGGACGTGGCGCCGGTAGCTAGTGGATGTATGCGTTCCAATCGCGCAACTGGCGTGCTTCCCAAAGGGCCTCTAGTCCGGCCGCCCCGCATAGTCCGCCGAGTAGCCTGCTTGGCGCAGCCGCATTGCGCAGGCGTGCGCCCATGCCAGCGCGCGCTCGAACGCCGAGTCTGGCGCATGCAGTTGCGCACCATTGACGGCCGGACTCGCGTGCCCACTCTCCAGCAGCCAGCGTGTGAACGGTAGGTTGCGCTGGCGAACCGTGACCCACGCGAAGCCAATCGGGTCGAACGCTTCATTGTTGATCGTCATCTGTGTGGTTCGAGCATGCGCCGCGGCAGCGTTTCCCGCCGCGAGTGCCTCGTCGAGCAGCTGCTGGTAACTGATGTCCCGCTCGGGCGCCACGTCGAGCAGCGTGGCGGTCCCGTCGGAGACGATTCGCTGGCGGCTGAGCCAATCTAGAAGCCGCTCGACACTCTCGTAGAGCTCGTCATCTCCTCGTAGAGCGCCGGTGTCGTCGCCGAGACGGTGCGCGAGGTCGTTGCGTAGCCGCTGATAGCCACGCAGCCGGGTGTCATCCCAGCCCTCTGTAGACGCGAGCTTGCCGATCAGGTCGTTCAGGGCGACGTGCCCGCGAGCCTGGCGTTCCTCTATCCATACGGGGTTGCTCCCTGCCATAGCGGCTCGCATCAGCTGCTCGAACGCGACGCCACACACCACCCCGGCGAGCGCGATTGCGCCCAGCGCCAGAAGTTCGAAGGCGCGGTCGACGAGCGCCTCGAACCCTTCGCTGCCCCGCACACCTGGGAGCTGGCGTCCTGCGCCCCCGGCGAGCAGGCGCAGAAGCGCATCCCCGAGTACCTCGTATGGCACCTCCCCCGCAAGAGGACTCACCGCAAGCTCCATCGCCATCTCTTCCTCATCGCTTGCGAAGCCGATGATGTCCAATCCGGTTTCACGCTCGATGCTGCGCCCGCGAGCGTCGAACCTTATTGCTGCCTGCGGCACAATGAAGCCGTGCAGGACGAGCGGCAGATCGAGTGCGTTGGCGTCTGCATCGGTGTCGAACATGCCCATCGGCGGATGGTGCCGAACGTGCGAGACGAGTGCCCGCCGCCGCTTGGCCTCCGAGCAGCCGATCACGACCGCGAACACGTCAGGGAACGCCCACCGCTTCAGGGCTGCCTCGAACGGGAGGTAGGACCCCATCCACACGGGCAGGATGTCCGGTGTTGCCGCGGGCGAGCCACTGGGCTCGAGCCATCTCGCTGCGAGCGCGATCAGCTCATGGCTGCCGAACAGCGCGGCACCGTCGCGCTCTACAAAGTAGAACGCGGCCTTGCAACTCGAAAGTTCGTCGATCAGCGCCACGCGCTTAGGCTAAGTCAGCAAGCGCTAAGGCGCTCACGCGTGACACTCGGACTCGGGCAGCATTTGGCCTCGAAGGTTCACGGGCTGGCCGGATAGGCCAGGCAATCGACCCGTTCGGGTGTAGTAACACAGCGTTGAATCGAGTGAGTGCGATCGCGCCAAGTTTGTGTGGTTGTCTGGTGTTTTTGCGTGGTGCCGTGTAGGGTCGGCGGGTCAACGTAGTTGTTGGCCCCGGCGACAGCTGATGACTGTCCCGGGGCCGTGGCACGGAAAGGAGGATGTCCTTCCCATGCGCGTTCAGCGTAGTGGTGCGCTGCCTGTGGGGTGGCGCGGCGATGAGGTCCAGCTTGTGGTTGGCGTCCTGTTGTTGGACGGGGCGCGTCTGGGTCGTCGGCTGCTGGGCGTGCTTGCGGGTGTGGTTGGTCGCGGTCTGCTGCGGGAGTAGTGGCGGCTGCGGGGCTGTTGGTTGGTCAATGTAAATAGTGCCCCCGCGCTACGGGAATAGCCGGGGGCGTGGCACCGAGAGTCAGTGGCTCCCGGCACGTGCGCAGCCTACCTGTGGTTGGTGGGGTTGTGGTGCTTGTCGTCGGCCGTCTCCGGGGTCTCCGAACAGGAATGGAGGAACCGAGTAATGGGCAGCGATTTGGTTATCCCTGTGGGTGTGGTGGCGCTGGTACGCGAGGGCGCGTATGCGCTTGTTCGTGGCGTGGCGGAAGACATCGATAACGCGAAGGGTGTTGGGGAGCTGTTCGCGGCGAGGGACCGGCTGTGTGAGGTGTGCGCGTTGATCGAGCGCATCGAGTACGCGGCAAGCGAGCAGCCGCGAGAGGTGGAGTTGGGTGTGCGTGAGCATGCGGGGATGCTCACGGCGGTCCTCGGCTTGATGCTGCCGTTGATGGAGGAGTGGCTGGCCGGGCTACCGGGCGATGACCCCACGAGACCCGAACGCGAGATGGAGTATCGCTCGATGCGCGAGCTGCAGGCGCGCGTCGGCCGGGTCTTCGGCTGGTCGGGGAGGGCGGTGGTCCCTGGCGAGGTGGTGGTGGCGTTGCGGGATGGTCTGGTTTGTCTGCTCGCGGAGGCCGCGTTGGATGTCGATGCGGTGGCGGTGAGTGCAGCACACCTGCGAGTCGGTGAGTGGGGCGAGCCTGTGGCACGGTTTGACAGGGTGCGCTCGGTGCTCGATCTGATCGGCTGGGAGCACCAAGAGCCCGAGCCGGATGTCGAGGTCGAGCTGTGCTGGTATGGGCAGACGGTCGTGGATGCGCTAGTCACGGAGCTCGGCTCGATGCGGGACCTGGCGGAGTCCGACGACGGCGAGCAACACGAGCGGGCCACGAGGAAAGCTGGGGCGATCGAACGATTCCTCGCCACCCTGGAAAGCCAGCCGTAGACGGCTGGAGGGTGTCGTGGTTGTTGTCGCGTGTGGCGTCAGGTGTCGCGTCAGCGTGGCGACAGGCTACGCACCCTGCTTTTGGCTCTAGAAGGCCGTTCTGCCTGCCTTGGGGTGTCGGGGTGGGTGGCGTCCAGGTCATTGACCACCCCCTCTCCGCTTCGCTTTGATGCGGTGGTCAATGACCTGGACTTTGGAGTGGGGGCAGGCAGAGCGGAAGGGTGTTGTTGTGGGCAGGGTGCTGGTGTGTGGTGTTGAGAAAGATTGAAAATAAACAAAAACAAAGATTGTTGGACGTGATCGTGATGTGCCGTGGCGGTGGCCTGTAAAGGCGGGTAAGGCCCTCCCTCGCATTTGGGAAATGTTCGGTCGGGCGCTTGACCTCCTACATGATATGTAGCTGACGCGTGTTCTTGACAGGCATGTCTTACGGCGTATGATGTGTCTCGTCATGATCGTGTTCTTTGGTTCTGGTGTTGGTGTTTTCTTTGTCTGAGCGTTCGCGTGGCGTTCTCGGCCCGGCTTCTCGTGGCGTGATCGCGGAGATCGACGAGCGCCTTAAGAGCCTTGATGAGCAACTTGCCTCTCACGAGGAGCTTCTCGCTGAGCGTGCCCGCCTACAAGCGGCGAGGTCAACCCTTCTCGGGGAGAGTCCCACCGGGCAGATATCCCAAGACGACGTTGCCGCGTACCTAGCGGAGCATCCGGGGTCGCGTGCGGGGGACATCGCCAAGGCTCTCGGTGTCTCCTCCGGGCGGGTGTCCGCGC
>DATHLT010000103.1:0-5013 GCA_035487855.1 Solirubrobacteraceae bacterium | reverse complement strand
GGCAGGAAGCGCGAACAGCATTGGCACGAACACTGCTTGCGTGGGCACAGTGAACCCGGCGCCGATCTCGAAGCGGACCTTGCTGGCGGCGGCCATGCCGAGCACGTATAGCGTCGCCACCGACAGCGAGATGGCAGCGCGCTGGGTGCTGAGTGCCAGCGCCAGCGCGACCGCGAGGAACGCCCCGCCAACGATCAGCGCTGCGCGACGCTCGGTGTCGAGCATGCGTTGACTGCGCCCGGCAAAGGAAACGCGCAGCCGCTCGGACTGGGTGAAGGACTCGGCGAACATATAACTCTAGCTGCGCGTATCGTCAAAACTCGCTCGGGAGCCAAACGGATTCGACAAATAGACCCCATGGGGGTGTTTGGGCTATCAACTATCGGACGGCATCGCGCTCTCGGGAGGGCGGCTCGAACAAACGTCCGTACCGCTTGAAAAGCCGGCGCAGTGCTCCATGCTGGTGTGGCCCGATAAAAGACTGAAAAAGGCAAACCCACCGTGAGGTGGGGACGCAAAGCTAGAGGTCTCATCGACGAGATGGCTCAGCCGCCAGCCCACGCAAGGAGGCTCGTGTTGCTGATGCCGTCGCTGTTTGAATTTTCCACTGGCGCCAAGCGCCGGATCTACTCGATCGGGCTCGCTGGCCTGCTTGCAAGTGCCGCAATGGCCTTTGCTGGAGCTGCGTCTGCGCAAGCTGCCCTGATCAGCACGAGTGCGTGTCAGGAAGCGGCTCTCTCTCAGCCGTTCGCGAGGTGGGGCGACCCAAGTAGCTATGAGCTGCTGTCCGGCGGAGACTTCGAGGGCACGCTGCAGGGTTGGAGTCTCAGCGCGGGCGCCGAGCGTGTGGCTGGCAGCGAGCCGTACGGTGTCACTGGCTCGGTTGGCTCATACTCACTGCAGCTCCCAGCGGGCTCCTCCGCGCAGTCGCCCTACACCTGCGTGGATGCTGCCTACCCGACCTTCCGCTTCTTCGCACACAACAACACGCCCCTGGCGAGCATTGTTGTCCAGGTTGTGTACCGAACACCGCTGGGAACAGTCGCGCTGCCCCTCGGCGCGGTCGCCCTGAGTGGCAAATGGCAGCCTACGCTGCCGATGCTCACCGGCTCAGTCGTCACAGGCCTGCTGTCTGGCGGTACGGCAGAGGTCGCCCTTCGTTTCACCGCGCTCTTGGGCACCTCGCAGATCGACGATGTATTTATTGATCCGCACATGCACTAGCAATTTGGGGGTGGCAAGCAACGAGGACCCCGGGCGCGGTTGTGCGCGCCCGGGGTCTGCGTGACGTCTGTCACTGTTTGGGCGACGCGCGGCTCAGTGAGTTAGTGATCATTGAGGGCGAGTGCGGGAGGAACACGTGAAGCCGACCACGTGGGCAAAGCGGCAATCGACAGGACGATTGCGATCACCAGCGCGAGGATCACGATCGGACGAGCGCTCGCCGCCAGCCCCGCTACAGGGAAGCCCGTCACGTGCCTCAGGTACCGATCGATCACGGCCTGGCCATATGTCCCGGCCACGGCGCCCGTAACACAGCCCGCGCTCAGCATCAACAGCGATTCTGTCAGGAGGATCTGCCGGAGTCGTGGCCCGCTCACACCCGCCAGACGCATTGCTGCAAGCGTCGGGCGGCGTTGCCAGACGCTCGATCCCAGCGCCGCGGCCATCGCGAGTATCGCTGCGATCACAAGCAGCGTCGATATCTCCCCAAGTCGACTGAGCCCTTCTCGCGTGAGGCTTTCGATGCGGGCTTGGCGCGTCGGCACGGTCGAAACTTCCACGCCAGGCCCGAGTGCGCGCGCGATCGCTGTGCGTGTCCGATCGACACCGGCTCCCGGCGCTAGTCGCACGCCGATGGCTGTCGGCGTTGTCGTTTTCCAAATGCGGCTGTAGTTGGCGGCGCCGATGAAGATCACGCCAGGGCTCCATGCGAGGTTGGTGGTCATCGCGGCCACCCGAAACGGGATCTCGCCGCTTGGCGTGGGCATCGTGAACTGCTCGCCGATGCCCACGTGATATTCCTCGGCGATCTGCTTGGAGAGAACAATCCAGTCGCCGCTACCCAAACGTTTGAGCGCCGCGCTCGCGTTGCCTTCGACGATTTGGCTGCGCAGTACGTACTCGTCGGCGTTCGGGGGTCGTGCGATCAGCCAAACACGGCGTTTACCTAGTTCCAGAAAGCCGCCCTGGAAGGGGCTGACGCTGGCAACCCCGGGTAGGCGCGCGATCCGTGATGCCGTCACACCGCGGCCAGGTGCGAGCTCAACAGTGGCCTGATTGTCACCTGGATTGGCGACCAGCAATTCCGCGTCGGCCGCATAGTTATGAGCGAAACTGCCGATGCCTCGCAAGAGGTCATCGCGCGAGCCACCAAGCGCGATACCGCCGAAGATGGCCACAGCGCCGGTCGCAGCAAGTGCGAGCGAGCGCACCGGCGTGGCCTTCAACGATGTGAGAGCCACCTGTAGCGTGGTCAGTCTTTCATAGCGTGCCGCCACGACCGCGCCCGCGCGGAGCACGCCCGCAAATACCAATGGAACCGCGAGCACCGTTGCCAATGCAAGCAGGCCCGTCGCGACGAGCGCCAATTCCGGTCGTAGCTGGAACAGAACGGTCGTCAGGACAAGCAGGGCGCCGGCGGCGAACGCAAGCCTGATCTGGATTCTGTGGCCGAGCGCGTTGCCAGGGGATGCCGCCTCGTAATACACCGCGTCCAGCGCCCGCTCGCGGCGCAGATCGAGCAATGGTACTGCGGAGGCCAGCAGGGTCGCGAGGACACCGCCCGCCATGCCCACGATCAACGGCTGGATTCCCACGACAGTGCTCGTGCCGAGGGTGAAGGCCTCGGCTAGATAGCCGGAGGACTGATGGAAGAAGCTCAGTGCAAGGGCGTAGCCGGCGAGCAAGCCGACGCTGGACGCGACGATGCCCAAACACAGAGACTGGAAGACGACCATCTGCACAATCACTGCACGCTTGGCGCCGATCAGACGAAGGTCGGCAATCGCCTGTCTACGCTCGGGGACCGTGAGCAGCATTGCGTTGAACGCAAACAGCAGCCCCAGCAGGCCACTGATTGCGGCGAAGAAGCCGCTCGCCTGATCGCTTGGCCGCAACGCCTGACGGAGTAGCGCTATGTCGATGTCAGCAGGCGCGATCGTAAGGCGCCCGTCGGCGAGTCTGCGCAGCGCAGCGCGCACTTTTGCCTGTTGGCCTCGCTTTGTCTCGATCAGGATTCGTGTCAGACGGCCTTTCAATCCTGCGAGACGTTGCAGGGTGGCCAGCGGCAGAACCGCCACGCGTGATTGGGAAAGTGCACTGGCGGCTTCGTGCCCGAGGATCGCCGCTACTTTCAGCTGGTAGACCACGCCACGTAGGTCGACCGACACCTGGGCTGTCGTGGCGTTCGTGCTCGTGATGCCAAGCTTTTCCGCGGCTGTTTGTGTGAGCCCGATACCTCCAGATGAGAACGCGGCGGCGGGAAGCGTGCGAGCCAAGCCGTTGAACTGCCCGAGACGAACGTCGGCCCCGGCGAGATCGACCGTGACACGTCCAGTCGGTCCAAAGATCGTTGCTGTCTGCTCTAGCAGGGGCACAGACTGAGCGACTCCCGGCATGTGCTGTATCTCTCCCAGCAGCCGTTCATTGAGACCGTCCACTTCACGCGCGCGAAGCTCGAGATTGGCTGGGCCTACCACCGTATGAACGACCTGCGCCGCAGACCCCTCGATGCTGTCGTTGGCGATCATCGCGGCCGATACAAGCGCGACTGCGATAGCTACTCCAATACCAGCGAGCAGCTCCTGAACCCTGTGAATCCGCAGGCGCCGGCCGTAGAGATATGCCAGCGCATATGGGCGCAGCAAGATCCGTGCCTCGAGCGGCTCAGAGTACTCCCGAGTGTTCACGTCGGGGCAATCCGGGTGTGTGGGACGAGCGCGGGTCGATCGCCGACGCTGCTGCGATCGTCGAGCTTTCCATCTCGCAGTGTGCAGCTGCGATGCGCAACTGTGGCGCTCTCCGTGTCGTGTGTCACGAGCACGACCGTCGCTGCGCGTTCACGCGCGATCGAAGCCAACAGGGCAACGATCTCCACGCTTTTCGCGCTGTCCAGGTTGCCCGTCGGCTCGTCCGCCAGAATCAGCTTTGGTTCGCCAGCGAGAGCGCGGGCTATCGCCACGCGCTGACGCTCGCCCCCGGAAAGCTCATCTGGCGTGTTGTGCAGGCGATCACCGAGGCCAACACGTTCGAGCCAAGGGATCGCGCGAGCCTGTGCCTTACGCAGCGTGACTCCGCCCAGCACGAGCTTGATAGACGCGTTCTCGAGCGCTGAGACCCGTGGCATCAGATGGTAGTTCTGGTAGATGAAGCCGACCTCTTTGAGCAGAAACTCCGACACCTGGTTCTCGGAAAGCGAAGAGAGGTCGCGACCGTCGAAGCGGATGGTTCCTCGCTCTGGCTGCAGCAGGGCCGCGATGAGCAGTAGGAGCGTTGTCTTGCCGGAGCCACTTGGGCCGAGCAATGCGAGCATTTCGCCAGGCGAGACAGTCAGGCTCACGCCGTCGACGGCGCGTACTGCCTCGCTGCTCCCTCGATAGTGCTTGACCACGCTGTCGAGCTCGAGCACCGAACCTCTACCGGGCGGTCGCTGGAAGGCGGCGGCAGTACCCGTGTCCGCTGGGCATCATGCGCGACGGCGTATGGGAACGACCGTGCCGAGCTCGCGAGTCACCTGCCCATATAGCTCGCCTTCGCTCAGCGTCAGCGCGCGTGCTCCGGAAAGATCGGTGGACTCGCCAGTGCTTGTGAGTATTGCCATGCCCTCCTGGGCCAGCGATTGCAGCAATAGGAGAATGCCATCGCGTGCGAGCAGATCCACGCCGATGGTCGGCTCGTCGATGAGCAACAGCTTCGGCGAGAAGGCGAGCGCCCGCGCGATCGCCGCGCGCACCGATTCCGCGCAATCCAGCTCACTCGGCCGCAGCGTGGCGCAATGGAGCATCTCGGTCC
>DATHLT010000102.1:0-2501 GCA_035487855.1 Solirubrobacteraceae bacterium | reverse complement strand
CGCCAGCCTGCCGGCTGGATGATATTGAACAGGAATACCAGCGTCAGCGTGAAGCCCGCTTGGCCGGCCGCGAACGAGATCGCCGCGGGGGCAACTCCCGCGAACAGGATCGCCACCGGCAGTAGGAACCACAAGAGCGTGGTGTTCGTGCCAATCACCGTCAGCAGCGCCGCGCCCACCACGAATCCAGCGACCGTCCCAGACAGGCCGCTCACCACCGTCTGTCCCGTACTCAGCGCGTTCGAGCGCAACACCGACAGCGTGCCCAGCACCACCCAAAAGGAGTGCTGAACGCCCGACTCGCTTGCCACGAACACCGCCAACGCCAAGCCAACGGCCCCACGCACGCTGTTGTGCAACCACACCGAGTCGCGGTCCACATGTGCCGCTGCTCGCTCTTGCGCTGCGGAGAAGCGGCCCGCTAGGCCCTCCGGCTGGCGCCCTAACATCCGTGCTACCCAGCTACGCTGCTCGGCCGCCGCCGTCAGGTCGACGTTGTGGGCGATCGTTGTCACCGCGAAGCTAAGCTCCTGTGCGCGGAAGCTCGGATCGAGTGAAGCAATCAACTCGCTGGTGCCGGCACCGGCACCGGCACCGGCACCGGTACCCGCAGCGGCAGCGGCGAGGGTTGTGGTGGCACCGGAGGGGTGCGCTGCGAGCTCGATGGCCGTCAGCTCGCTTATGGCGCTGTTCTCGAGCCCACTCGCCGCGTGGCTCAGCTCCGCCAGCGCGGCGTGTAGCTCGCTGCAATCTCCGCCTATCTGCTCGAGCAGCTCGGCTCCCCGCTCGAGTACCGCCGCCGCTGCGACCTTCACCGCGCATGCGCTGCGGTCGACGGGGCTGCGTGCGATGGGAGTTGCCGACTGGGCGACGATCTCGCTAAGCCAGCTCAGCTCGTCGACCAGGCGCACGACTGTCCTTGCTGAGGTGCTCAGGTTGGTGGGACGGTATGGCGTGGCGAGGAAAACCCGGCGCAGGGCGCCAACTGCCTCTTGAGCTTGCTCGACAGCATGGTAGCGATCGCGTGCGAACACTTCGTCCTGGTCGCTCAACGTGTAGGCGACCTCTGCCCGCAGTCTCTCTGCTAGCGCTCTGCACGCGCTCACCGCCGCCGAGCGCAGCACGCTACGGGCGGGCGCCGGCCACAACAGGCCAACCGCAAGCAGCGCTGCTGCGCAGGCCATCGCCCAGCCCGCAAGGCGATCGGGTACCGAGGAGGCTGGTGCCGCGAGCGTTACCGGCAACACGAATGCCAGCAGCAGCGACGTCGTCGCTCCGGCCAGCACCGAGCTGACCACACCGGCGAAGATCACCGCAAAGCCCACCGCTGCCGTCGCCACGGAGGCAACCCACACGTTCTGTGATGCCAGCGTGCCCAAACAGACCAACAAGCAGCCCGCCAGCGCGAGCGCGGCCTGGGCCTGCAGCCGCTCTCTGAGCGGCCCGCCGAAGTCGACCAGCAGCAACATCGCAAACGAACCGAACGCTGCGAATGTTGCCAGCGCTGGGTTGCCAATCAACTTGTCGCCGATCGCGAACATCGCAGGCATCACGATTGCCGCCCGTCCCGCTCGGCGCAGTGCAGCGAAGTCGCGGTCGTGTTGGCTGAGCCATTGCACTGCCCAGGGCGGCGACAGGCCGCTCATGCAGTTGCCTCAGCCGGTCGACTCGACACGCCGCTCACACCGCCTTGGTTGTCAGGCGTGCGCGCCGCAGCGCGGCCGTCACCGTCGCGCTGAGTGTGTCGATGTCATACGCGCCGTAGTGACGGCGCCCGTTGATGAAGAACGTGGGCGTGCCAGACACGCCGCTTTCGTCAGCGCTCGTCACGTCCTCGCTCACCCTCGATGTGTACTCGCGGCTGTGCAGCTCTGACAGCAACCGCTGTGAGTCGAGACCGAGTTCCTGTGCATAGGTCGCGATGTGCGAAGGGCGCAGATCGCCTTGGTGTTGCAGCAGCGTGTCGTGCATCTCCCAGAAGTTCCCCTGTGCGGCTGCCGCCTCTGCTGCCTCCGCTGCAAGTTGGGCGTTGGGGTGGACGTCGTTGAGCGGCAGGTGGCGCCACACGTAGCGAACGTCGTCGTCGAAGGATGCGAGCAGCTCGCGGATAACCGGCTCCGCTCGGCCGCAGTAGGGGCACTCGAAGTCGCCGTACTCAACCAGCGTCACCGGCGCGTCCTCGCTGCCGCGGATGTGGTCGCGCTCGGGATCGACGTCCTGGGAAAGATCGAGGATGTCCTCTGCGGTGCCCGCCAGCTGCCGGGCGCGCACGGTGGCCGGCAGGCGTTTGACGATCTGTAGCACCGTCCACGCGAGCACGGGTGCGATCACCACCGATCCCAACGCCCCGAGCTTGGCCTCGTCGAGCTGCCGTCCGCTGAAGGCGAGGCTGGAGATCAACAGCGACACGGTGAACCCAATGCCACCGAATGCCCCGCCGGCGGCCAGGAGCGGCGGGCTGAGTGGTGAGCGCGGGCCGCGCATCGCCGGCCGTGATGCAA
>DATHLT010000101.1:0-39987 GCA_035487855.1 Solirubrobacteraceae bacterium | reverse complement strand
CACTTTGAAGGCTACCGAGGTGAAGTTGTGCGCATCCACGTACAGCTGGCCCGTCAGGTCGATCGTGACACCGTCTCCCTGGAGGATCAACACGAGGTCCGGGAATCCTGGTGCTCCGCTCGCGGTAACCTTGGCGCTTTTGGCGACCAGGTAGGCCGGGCCGCGCAGCGGGACCCCGAGCACGGGAGTCGCCACTGTCGCCAAGCCGATCACCGACGCATTCGGGCAGGCAGATGGGTTTGCAGCGAAGACCGCTTCCCTGCACGCGTGCTGGATCGTTTCCAGACGCGCGGGGAGCCGCTGCGGAAGGTCGAGCTTCAGAGATCGCATGTCGGCCTGTCCCTGAGCGGTTGTGACCTCGACGTGCAGGCTTGCGCCGTGCCCGGTGAACTGTCCGTTGCCGGATGTGAGCGCTGTGAGCTTCGGCTCGAACGGCAGTGTCCTGCAGGTGGTCGCCTGAAACGGACTGGACACCTCAGCGCTCGCGCCCTGGATACTCGAGATCGTGGCGTCGATAGCGAACGGATCGCAGTTGGTCGGGTTGGAAGTGAAATTTTCGATGGTCAGGTTGACCGTTCGTATCCGCAACGGCACACCGTCGAGGCTGGACGGCAGTGGGTTAATCGCGACAGTCAGGGCAGCCGTATGTGGGTCGATGCTGATCGAGGCACGCACGACGATGTTTCCCAGGTTGAACGGGCCCACCTGCGCGGGCACCACGACAGAGAGGCCGAGCGGAGCGCCCGCGTACGGACCGGTCAGATATGCTGAGCCCGACAGCCAGAAAGGACGCTCCCCAGCGCCCACAGCAACGGCGTCCGACCCGATCCGCGACGCTGCGGGGCACGTGCCTGTGTTTGCTTCCCTTTCGCCACACTGGGGTATACCGGGGATCTTGCCCAGCAGGCCCGGGGGCATGCTGGCAGTGATCGTTGAGAGGTCCTGTTCGCGGTCCTGGCGAGAGAACGTGAGCGTGAAGGGACTGTAGGCGCCAGCCTGCGAATTGACAGTGCCGGCAACGAAGCCTGGAGCAAACTTGCTTTCACAGCCGGCGATCGTGAACGTTGGACGCAATGTCACGCTAGGGGTACCTTCCGCTTCGCCGGGAGCTGGCTGATGCGACCACGGTTCAAGTTCGCTTACCGTCGTGAATGACCCACAGGTCTGTGGGTTTGCCAGAAACGCTCCGGGCCCACCGGTGAATCTCAGGTGCAGTTCGCTCAGCGGCTCCTGGGGGACTTCTGCGAGGGTGAGGCGCAGCTGGCCCGGCTCCAAGCCGACCAACCGGCTGTGGAGTCCGTCGCCGCCGACTTCGACCTTGCCTGTCAGCTTCAGATGCACACCAGCATCTTCGCTACCCATTTCGACGTACAGTCCGAACAGGCCACCCGTTTCAGCCGCTTCTTCGGTGCACCCAGGTTGACCCGGCCCGCCACACAGGGGCTGCGCGAGATAGACGCTGCCTTTCAGCGCTTCCCCGAGCATCGGCATCTCGAGTTCGGCACCGCCCACGGTCGAGGCCAGCGGACAATGCCCGAGGTCGGGGCTCTGGAGTTCGATGCCTTCCGATCCCGTCTGCTGACATCCGCGCAGCCCGTTGGCGGCTGCGGGCGAGATCGCAACGCCCGGCGGGAGCGTCACGACCGCCGTCTTCAGCGGTGGAGTGGCGAGGCCGTTCGGGTCTTCGTTCTGCGGAACCTGCAGCGTCGCTTCGTACCCAGCGGGTTCATCGACCTGACGGTGTCCTTCTTCCGGCGCGAAGGAAAAAGTCGGGTGAAACTGCAACGCTTCACAGCCAGTGACCGGTGGCGATTGCGCGGACACACTCTTCCAGTTCGGATCGCTGAAGTCGGGCTGACCATCTGGCTGCACGCGCCCAGGATGCTGCCATGAGTCGACGTGGATCACGCTCACGAACCCCGATGCGTCGCAGTCGCTTGGGTTCGTAAACAGAGCGATTGGTGAGGAGCTGCTGCCGTCGACCACTGCGGGTTCCCCGAAGAAGGTGAACGAAGCGCCAACGAGACTGATGGCGCCGCTCAGGGGAGCGGAGACGATGCGCAGATGAGTGCTCGCGCCGCTGCCGACGATCGTCGCGTAGAGAAACTCAGCGCGCTGCACTGTGGGGATGAAAACAGCGAACTCGGCCAGGTGGCCGCGCTCGGGCGTCGCGTTGAAGATCGTCGCTTCCGTCTCAGCGCGGCCCGGTTCGAGCACGACCGCCTTGCCGATCTTGCTCGCCGCTGGGCACTGCGTTAGCGCACCGGTGAGATCTGTGATGTCCGAGAGGGAGCATGTGGGCGAGGCGAGGGTGTCGCCGATGAGGCCGGCGGGGAGGTCGATGACGATCTGCTTGACTTCCTCCACCGGCCGGAGACTGGTTTCCCCATCCAGCGAGTAGGCACTGGGGAAGGTGAACGACGTGAACTGCGCGCCTGGGTGATCGCCCGCAATCGCGTCCGGCGCACCCGCTGCGTTCAGCACCGACGCATCGAGACTTTCTTCGAGCACCCCAAAAAACTGTGGCAGCGCGCCGATCGGGGTCGATGCCTGTGCGGTGACTGAGACAGCGCCGCCTCCGGAGATTTCGACATGGTTGACTAGAATCCCGAAGGCACTCGGAATGACGGTGATCGGTACGTCGATCGACGCGGCCGGGGTGAGCGCCGGAATCGTGCTTTCCGTCGTGCAGGTGAGAACCTCGTGGCCGGTGCCTTCTTCAGCCTTGCATTCCCATCTCATCCATTCGTTTTCACCGCTTGGTGGACCATCCGTGGTGATGCCGGCGGGCAAAGCATCGACAACGGTGATCTTGCCCATGGACGCACGCGTGCCGACGTTTGTGAGCACGACCAGATACCTGTCGCAATTGCCATGTTCTTCGCAAGGCAAGCTTTGGTGGGTAGAGAAGCTCGTGGGCTGCGCCACCGTCTGCGCCGTCCAAGCCACATCCGGAACCACCGCATCGGCATTGGCGGGTGCGCAGGGCAGCACCGCAAACAGCGCCAGCGCCGCGATCGGGGCGACGACCTGACGACTTGCCCCGCCCCGCCCTCGACTGAGCACGCTCATTGTCAGAGCGTACTAGCAAGCGTTGCTCCCGGCGCCGTCCCAACGACCGGTTCCTGTATGGCCTCTTTTATTGTGTCCTTTTATCTTTCCTCTTGCCGTATCTCTTTCGCGCCGCCGCTTCACAGATGGCGCGCCTCTTGCTCGCTTTCGCGTTGCAGGCCTTCAACGCTTTGGCGAGCAATCGTGCCTTCGTCACTGGTTTCGCCGTCGAGGGACCGAGGTCGACCATCGGTTCTTTCGCTTCGATCTCCGCGAACGACGTGTAAGGGAGCACCGGCGACAGAGTGACGCTTGCGAAGGGAGTCGGTACACCCGCGGTCGTGAACGACTGCTCGGAACCGTAGCCGGTGCCGTCCTGACTGGATGCCACCGCCCGGTAGTAGTAGGTCGTGCCAGGGAGCAGATCTTCGCTGAGCGCGACTTCAATGAGCTCGACGTTGCCCGTGCTCGACGGCAGGATCGTCGCGGGCAGAAGCGTCCCTTCGATAGGTGAAGTGCCGAATTCGAAGAACACTTCGCTCTGGGCGCCGCTCGTGTCGACTTCGCCGGCGATCCTCGCCGAGAATGGCGTGACTTGGATCGCTTCGCCCGTGCTCACGAGCGGCGGCGTCGCGGCGGCTGTGGTGAAGCTGGACGGTGGTCCGACAGCGTCGCCCCCGGAATTGCTGGCCACGAGCGCGAAATCGTAGACGGTGCCGGGATTGAGTTCTTCAACGCCCAGGGTGACTGGCACCGGTTCGTGCCCCGCGGGCAGGCTGGCCACTTGGCTGAGCTTGGCGAGGGCAAACGGGTCCCCCGGGTCCTCTTCGAGCGCGACTTCGTAGTCCGCCTGCGAGATGTAGGCGAAGCGATACGAGCTTTCGCCGCCGTGCGGGTCGACGCTCCCAGATAGTGCCGCAGTGGTGGCGGTCACGTCTTCGGCGTCACCCGCGGTGAGGATTGGAGCGGCGGCGAGCGTCGTGAAGCTCTGGACCGGCCCTTCGGTGACGCCGGCCGAGTTGGTCGCCACAACACGGTAGAAGTAAGTTTCCCCCGGTGTGAGGCCGCTTCCGAGGTCGAGGGGACCGGCCGGCAGTTCTTCTGAGACCGCCGCGAGCGGCGGCGCGGGCGGCGAGCCTTCGAGCACCGTTCCCATCCCCTCGAGAACCATCTGTTCGCTGACCGCGTATTCGAACCGGTACCGTGTTTCCTGATAGTTGGGGTTGACTTTCGCTTCCAGTCTTGCGTCCGTGGAGGTCACGCCGGCGGTGCTCTCACTGCCGACGACTGGTGGTTCGGCGGTCGGCGTGGTGAATTCTTCGACCTTGCCGATGGTGGTCCCCGTGGCATTTTTTGCCACGACGCGATAGAAGTATGTACGAGCCGCTTCCAGGTCCGCGCCCGTGGGGACACTGGCGGTCCGTTCGCCGAATTCCGGCGCAAGGGATTGAGCGCCCGGAAGCGTCGTGACTGTCCCTTCGAGTATTTCGCCCGTTGCCTCCGCGGAATATTCGAACGAGTAGGTCATTTCCTGGTTGTTGGGGTTGACCTGCGCTTCCAGGGTCGCCGCGAACGGCGTCCCTGAGGCCGTCTCACTGTCGACCGTGGGGTTGGCGCCGAGTGTTTTGAAGGTGAGGGATGGTCCCTGGGCGAATCCAGGATTGGCAACGAGGCAGAACGCATAGGTCTGCGACGGTTGCAGGCTCGTCGCTTCGACTTCAACCGCTTCCTTTTCGTGGCCGAGCGACGCGGCAGGCGGTTCGGGGATCGATTCAGCTTCCGGCCGGCACAGTTCTTCTTCCGTAGACACCTTGTAGAAGAACTGGTATTCGCCGGGTTCGCCAGGGGCATGCGGGTTCAGTTCACCGTGCAGGATGGCTGTCGTCGCCGTGATCCCGGTGGCCGGCTTCGGCAGCGGCTGTTCCGGCGTGGCCGCGAGCGCCGGGCTGCCGACCGAGAGACCCAGAGCGGATACGCTCAGCACGACAAGTGACGCCTTGCAGGCTCTGCGGGCATGCATCAGTGGCCCCTCCTGTAGTTGGCGTGGGCCGCGCGTCCCTGGCGGCTTCGATTCGTCTTCGTGGCCGCGGTGGCCTTCTTCGCCGCTTTGGTCGTCGGGCAGCCCGTCACTGCGACCTTCGTGTCCTGCTCGAGCACTGCCCCGTTCTGCGCCGTGATGCTCGTGGGCATCACCAGCGGCTGTGCCACCGACTGCTTGACCTTGACAGTCACCTTCCTGTTGTGCCCGTGGACGCGACGAGTGATCCGCTTCGAGACGGTGGCCGTCTTCGTCAGTGCACAGAGGTTGCCGTAGGCGGTGAAGATCGAATAGGGGCCCTCCGGCGCGAGGAATTCGAAGCTTGAGAACGGGGCGTCGGGAACCGATTCGAAACGCGAGAAGGTCACGCCTTTGATGATTTTCGTGTGGCCGTCGAGGATCAACGTGACCCCTTCCCCTTGCAGAATCAGCTCGGTGTCCGGGAATGCGGCGCCGCCGTGGCTGACGAGATACGCGGGGCCCACCAACGGGCTCGACAACAGCGGCGTACGGACGATCGCCGTGGCAATGTCCGAAGCGGCCGGGCATCCGGCCGGATTGGCGTTGAATTGTACTTCGGTACAGGCCTTCTGGAGGGTCGTCAGCCTCGAGGGAAGTGAGCTCGGGATTTCCAGGTCGACCTTCGCGATGTTCGCCTCGCCCGCGGACGGGTAGGAAATCTTAACCCTCAGGCTCGCGCCGTTGGCTTTGCTGGTGTGGCCGTTGGTGGAGGCCGTGAACTGCGGCTTGAACGGAAGGCCCTGGCAATCCGCGGCTCGGTAGGGACTCGATAGATGAGCGCTCGAGCCGCGCGTGCTCGTGAGCGTACCAGTGACTTTCATCGGTTCGCAGCTGGTGGCGTTGAAGGTGAAGTCGGGGCGATCCAGCGTCACGTTCACGGAGCGAACCTGCAGCGGTATGCCATCCAGGATGCTCGGGAAGGGGTCGGACAGAACGCTGCCCTGGGCGGTGTTGGAATTGACGCGAATCGAACCGCGGACCACGACGTTGCCCAGGTTGAACGGGCCCGCCACCGCCGGGACAACCGTCGCCTCACCGAACGGACCGCCGTTGTAGGCGCCTGTGAGGTAGACCTTCCCGGTCGTGTAGAACGGGCTGGACCCGGGACCCGCCGCCACCGTGACGCTTCCGATCTGCGAGCCGGTTGGACATTCACCGGTATCGGCGCGAGCCGCAGCGATTTCCGCTTCCCCGCACTGTTGGACGCCTGCGAGCTTCGCGAGCACTCCCGGTGGGAGGATGGCTTCCAGCGCGTTGAAGTCCTGTTCGCGGTCGGCGCGCGAGAAGGACAGGACGAATGGGCTGTACTGCCCGGCCTGGCTGGCAACCGTGCCGGCCGTGAACGCAGGGCTGAAGGGGTTTCCGGCGCAACCCGAGATGACAAACGACGAGGGCGAGCTGACGGTGGGTGTGTAGGGGGCGCTCCAGGCGGTGAGGCTCGCGGATGTTTCGAAGCTACCGCAGGTCGCGGGTGTGGCCAGCGGAGCGCGTGGGCCTTCCTTGAACTTGAACTCCAGATCGCTGAATGGCTGTTGTGGGCTATCGTCGAACGTCGCTGTGAGGCGACCCGTCGCCGGGTCGAGCCGAACGTTGCCCGGCACCTTCACCGTCACGCCGAAGCGTTGTGAGGTGACCTGGATAAACGCGCGGATCATCCGCCCACTTTGCGCATCCGCGGCGGCGCACGGGTCGCATTCCGGAGTGCCGAGGAACACGGGGCCCGTCAATGGTTCGGCGAGCAGTGGGGTGTGGACCGTCACTTCCCCGATCTGAGAGGCTTCCGGGCAGGAGCCGGGCTCCGGTGAGGCGAGATCGATCTGCGCGTCGGTGCACCCCTGCAGGCCGGTGGCGCTCGAAGGGTTCACTACGAATCCCTGGGGCAAGGTTACGCTCGCGTCCTTCAGCGGCGGAGTCGCCAAGCCATTCGGGTCTTCGTTCTGGGGGATCTGCAACTCTGCGTTGACGCCCGACGGCGAGTCTGGCGTGACCGTCGTCGGCTGGAGGCTGAACGTCGGGTGAAATTGCAACGCCGCACAACCGCTGACGGGCGGAGACGTCGAGGACGCGCGCTTCCAGTTGGGATCGGAGAGGTCCGGCTGGCCATCTGGTTCGAGCTTTGCGGGATTCTGCCAAGAGTCCACATACAGAGTGCTCGTGAACCCGATGGCCGAGCAGTCCGATGGGTTTGTTGCGAATGCCGTCGGTGTGAGTGGACTGTCATCGATCACCGCCGGATTCCCAAAGAACGTAATCGAGACACCATCTGCGGTCACCGCGCCATCCTGAGGGGCGGAGATGACGCGGACATGGGCATCGGCACCGGAGCCGACGACGCTTGCGTAGAGCAACGCGGCGCGCTCGAGGCTGGGCAAGAAGACGGCGAACTCGGCGGGGAAGCCGCGCTCGGGGGTGACGTTGAAGATCGACAGTTCACTGTACGTCTTTTCTCCGATAATCAGAGCGAGCCTCCCCACCCGGGTCGAGGACGGGCACTGCGTTTCTTCCTGGTTGAGGTCGGTCACGTCCGAGAGCGAGCAGGTGGGAGCGGCGAGGGCATCGCCGATGACGCCCGAGGGAAGGTCAGTGACGATCTGCTTGACTTCCTGCACCGGGAGCGGCGCGAAGAGAAATCCGTTGAACGAGTTGGCGCTCGGAAAGAAGAAGGAAGCTGTGAATGCGCCGGGGTGCGAGCCGGCCTGAGTGTCCGATGCGCCTGCCTGGTCCAGCTCGGAGAAGCTGAAGTCGAGCGGAGCGAAGGGCTCTGGAGCGACAGTAATTGCTGTCGAGATCTCGGCGGTCACGGGAGTGCCAGCTTCACCGCCAGAGGCCGTGACTTCGTTGGCAAACGTGCCCGCGGCCGGGGTGACGTTGACGGGTATCTGGATCGTCGGCGCCGCGCTGAGCGGCGGAATCGCGCGTTCGGTCGTACAGATGACGATCTCGCGGCCGACGAGTTCTTCAGTCGTGCATTCCCATTTGAATCCGCTCAGTTCCGCTTCACCGCCGGGTGCATGAGAGGTGGTGAAGCCTGCAGGCAGGATATCCCTGACGGTGACGATCCCGCTCGAGGCGCGCGTGCCGACGTTCGTCAGCGCGATCGTGTAGCGATCGCACCCTGGATAGAAGAAGGCGGGACTTTGCTGGGGTTCACACCTGACAAGGCCATTGTCGGACGGAGAGAAGCTCGTTGGCTGCGCGACAGACTGCAGCGACCAAGCGGGAGCCGGAGCCGCCGCCGACGCCGTGGACGCACATGTGCCCAGCATCGTGGTCAGGAGTGCGATCACAACGCTGACCGCCTTGGGGGTGCCTGTCATCGGGCCGCCCCGCGCTTGAGATGAGCAGACCTCTTGGCTTTCGGCCCGTAGCGCTTGCGGGCCGTGGATTCGCACACCAAGCGCTTGTGTCTGTTGCGTTTGGACCTGCACGCCTTTAGCGCCTTGGCGAGTCGCTGCACCCTCAGTTGGGCAGCGGTCTTCCCCGGCTTCGATGATGGCAATGGCACCAGATTGCCGGCGCCGGCAATCGTCGCGCTCGCGGGTGAGGCGAAGGCCGGTTGCGCCGCGGCCGCGCCTTGGCACGCTTCGCCCTGGCAGCCGGCCGGTGCAGTCGGCGCAGGGAAGCCGCCGTCGATACGAGCGTCGTAGATGTCCACCTGGGTATCAGTGTCCTGTCCCACGAGCGGGTCGACTGTCGTGAAGAAGACGTCGCTGCCGGAAGCGCTGGCGCCGATCAGGCCCACCGCCTGGCCACCGAGGATCGAGTGGGTGTCCTGCCCATCGGAGAGCAGGTAGACGTGGCCTTCCTCCCACTCGTAGATGTTTTCCTCCGTGACCGTGCACACGCCAGCTTCTTCAACCGCGCAAGCCTCGTTTTGAGCCTGGGGGGTGAGGCCCCCGGTGCTTCTGAAGAACACCTTCGAGCCATCTGCTGAGATCGACACGGGCTGCGGCCCAGCTTGATCGACGCCCAAGTAATCGGCGGCCGCGATTCCGGACGACGCACCGTCATTGCCATCGTCGTTGAAGCCGTGCTCGCCCACCGAGACGCGCACGAGTTCCCTGCTCTGGGCGTCATAGCGGTAGAGCTGGCTACCCGTACCAGAGGCGTCGGGGGTCAAGTTGCCCGCGGAAGTGAAGATCAGGAAGCGGCCGTCGGGAGTCGCCTCCACGGGCCGACCGTCTACTGTCGACTGCCAATCTTCTGCGTCATTTGGGGAGAGAGCAGCGATGAACGTGGATTCGCGAGTTTCGGTGTCATACACATAGAGGTTGTCTTCGCCTTCTTTTGCTTCGTCTCCGTTCGCGTCGATGTTATGCGCGAGAACACCGGTGGAGACGAGGTACACGCGAGAGCCATCGTTGGCAACACGGGCCACACCCGCCATCGCTCCTTCGGCGGGGGCGAGATCGGTCGCGACGACGGTCAGCTTTTCGTGCGGATCGGCGGCATTGAAATCGTACTCATACAGGTTCGTGCCCGCCTTGGCCTGCGGCAACAGCTCCTGTTCGGACAGGAAGAACGCCTTCGAGCCATCCGCGGAGGCGCCCTGGAAGAGCGCACGCCGTGGGCTCGCGAGGGCACAGGCAGCGCAGTCAGCGGACGAAGGCTCGGAGATCGCAACGGTTTCAGCGCCCCCGATGCGGGCGTAGAGTTCATTGACCGGCGGCCCTTTGGTGCCTTCGCATCCCGGTCCGAGAGCCATCGCCGTGAAAAAAACCGTGCGCCCTTCTTCTGAAACCGGTAGCGTGGAGATCGCGTTGTAAGAGTCCGCCACTTCTCTGATGGGCGACGATGCCCTGGCGCCGCCGCCGAGCGCAGTGCCACATTGACTGACGAGGGTGGGGTCTTCTGCGGGGCGGTCCTTTGCTTCTTCTGGGCCGGATGCAACGCCGACGAGGTCGGGTTCGGCGTTGCCGGTGCCGACGTACTCGTAGAGTGAAGTGCCGGCTACCGTGGCGTCGCCGGGCCAATACCAGGGGCGACGCCCAGGTACAGCTTGCTGGTTTTGGGTAAAGAAGACGTGAGACAGGTCATGGGTGGCTCCAGCGTACGTCTCGATCGGAGATTCCCCGCGTTCTTCGTCACTTTCGGTAAGGGCGGCTATCTCCGCGGGAGAGGCAAGCGGACCGATTTCCACAAAGGAGCCATCCGAGTCCTGACGTAGATAGAGACGCCCATCGAGAGGCTCGGAGGAGACGGGCGTCTGGGCGAACAGCGTGTCACTGAGATCCGGGGTGAAGTCGGTCGTTTCCCCCGCTTCAGATGCAACGAAGAACGTAAACGGCGACTTGAGCCGAAACTGCTTGGCAGGGGGATTGACCGCCAGCGCCGACCAGCCTGAAACGCCACGCGTGTCGACATAGGTGCCCCCTTCGGAGGTGCTGTTCTTTTCCAGCTGACCGAAAGCGCCGAGACTAGTGAAGGCAATGCTCGAACCTCCGGCGGCTACTCTCCCTCTCGTGACCGGCTCGCCGTCCTTGGACGCGGGGCTGACAAGCTCGTAGGCGCGGCAGTCAGGCAGGCCCGTGGAATGGGTTTCGGCGCGGAGCTGTTCATTGGGACAGCCACCTTCGGCGAACGCGGGAGTGGGCGCTGACGTAAACAGGACCCCGAATGACAGGGCGAGGCCGGCGATTACGCTTACGGCGCGGCCTGCGGTGGCTCTAAAATGTTTACTCGTCATGCCAAGCCCTCTCCCTTGTTCCCCTGTTCCCCGTGGCACCGCCGCTGCACCGTGGGGCCTTTCACGCCTGCGACATAAGTGTAGGCCGCCCATGGCACAATTCTTCGATCGAGGCCCGAATTAGGCCCAGTGAAACGGGGGCTTTTGTAAAGGGCCGTGCAGAAATAGAGGGTGGGGGCGTGGCGACGTCGCCACGCCCCCACCCTCGCTACGCTAGCAACGGTGCGTCAGACTTTCTGAATGCTCCACGCTTTTCCGGATGAGAGTTTGACTTCGGCGACCAGATAGAAGCCGACGTGTCCGGAGGTATCGTGCAGCACGTCGCCGGACTCTTCGCACTTCAACAGATGGGTCACCGCTTCGCTAGTGCTTTCCGGCAGCTTACACGTCGCGCTGCCGCTGACTCGCCATTCATAGGTACCCGCACACGTGTGGCCGGGCTTGCTGCGGGCGTTGAATTTGGTCCACTTCGACGCCGTGCCACCACCCAACAGGGTAAGTTGAGCGGTACTCGTCAAGGTTGCCGACAGCCCGGGGCCCGTACCCGTTCCTTCCCCGCCGTCCACTGTTAGCGGCGTCACTTCACAGTCCACCGGGTCCGAGGCATCAATGCAGTTCTTGTATTCGAGATAGAGGTTTGCGATTTCGAGTTTGCCGGCCGCGGCGACGAAATCCCCTTTCGAGAATTTGACTTGTCCACATTCGATCACCGAGTTGGTATAGGGCTGAGCGTTGAAGACGTCCATAGAGGTTTCGGGCTGTTGTTCGCCCGAGAAGGCGAAGCTGCCTTTCATTTCGAGATGGCCGCTGCAGAGCGCGATGCTTTCGCCAGCGCGCGGGCATTCGGACGCCGAGGCCGAGGCCGACGTTACTGCCGAGAGGACGAGCATCGCCAGTAGGGCGACAAGCATCGTTCTATACGTGGTTCTCATTGAGAATCTCCTTCGTTTAGATCGCTGCCGAGGCACATCACATGTTTGAGATGGACCTCAACGCGAGATCGTGTTGACAGTGCACTCGATCGAGATTTCATCTCTCCCCCGCACACGTGCCGGTTCCGGCGCCGTCACCGACACCGGCTGACGGGACTCTAGGTAACGCCGGCTGCTAAATCACTACTTGCTAGGCAAATTAGGTCCAGCGAAACCTAGCCCGGGCACGCCACGACCGCATGTGCAGTTGCAGTGCTGCCATCATCGAAGCCCAATATGGCGCCGAACGGGAAGCCGCCGGCGGGACAGCCCTCGGGTAGCGTCGCGCCCTTGGGCGTGATCCGTTCTCGCCGATGACGAACGGTTCTATAGTAAGTGTGCTGCCGCGTGCCTATCGCAGCGTTCAGTGCCACGATCGCGGCGTCGGGCGTTTCCGGGAGTGTCGGAATCAGCGGGATCACAGCCTTGATGCTGGGACCGACCGCACCCACACCCGCACCGATCACTCCCGAGAACACAAGCTGCGTGGCGATCGGGAGCCGCCCCGCAGCATAGAACAACAACGTTGTCTGGCCGCCTTGGTGTGGACCGTCGAACACACGCAGCGCCGCGTTCTCTGTTCTGATTACTTCGCCGAGCGGCACACGCACAACGACGCTCCCCGCTCCGACTTGCGAGTTCGCAGAGCAGCCATCCGCCCCTCGCACCAGCAGAGCCGCCTTGGTGCAAGCCTGCATACCGCCCAGATCGACGCCCATCCCCGGCGGGATGCCCACCTCGAGCGTCGTCAGCGCCGGTGCAAGCGCCTGCCCCGGCGCGCTGACCGTGAAGCCGAATGACAGCGTTGTACTCGCTCCAGGCCGCTCGGGGCTCAGCCCGACGTGAAGCGTCGCGGTCGGCGCCGCGGCCGCGGCCGTACCGGCCAGAGAAGCACATACGGTCACGACGCAGGCCCACAGTGCGAAGGAGACTCCCCGACCCACTATGAGAATCCGGAGCGTATTCAAAGATGCAGCCTGCCGGCGACGCGCACGGTCATCGCGTAGGTAGTGCGGCTGATGGTCCCCGCAAAGCTCGCCGTACCCGACGCATGAGCGTAGTTGCCGCTGCCGCTGTTGAGCGTGATCGTTCCGCTGAAGTACGCCAACTTGGTCGTGGCCGAGTGAATGTGAGCAGTAGCGGTCCCTACGATCGAGCCACCATGCGGGTACGCGGAGTACTTGGCAGTGACGAGCGTCCCGGAAAGCGTGAGCTGAATGTAGACGGCGCAGCTGAACGTGCCCGACCCACGACCGCGCTCGTCGATCGTCGCACCTTTGCTGTGTTCCAGAGACAGAGAGCCATACTCATTGACCGCGGTCACAGACGAGCTGGCGTGTGCGCCACTCGGCGTTGCCAGAGCAAATAGCAGCACAAAACACAGCCACACGCACCCTACTCTGCTCGAATTAGTACAAATGAAACTTCTCGCGTGAGACGTGCGCCGACCGTGGTCAACGCCATTGCTGCGTGGGCTTTTTGCTCGCTTGAAGCACATCGGCGATCCCACTGATCTTAACTAACCATCCTGTTACACATCAGGTTCGGGTGGACTATTGAGCACCGGTGCGGTACCTTTCGCGGTGGGATGTCGCGTACTCGGATCACGGGTTTGTCGGCGGGAGATGCGGTGCTTGGTCTTATCATCGAGCAGCCCGACCGCGGCTTTGGCGTGGAGCGCCGGCTCGGCGAGCGCTTCAGCTCGGCGCGGTTCTCCTACTCCACCGCCTACAACGCTCTCTACCGGCTGGAGAAAGATGGGCTCGTTCGCCTCGTGGACGAGGACACCTACGAGGTCACACCGGAGGGATCGCAGCGCTTCCGCGCGTGGCTACGAGCCCCGACGAGCATGCCCGTGCTACGCGAGGAGCTGCACGCAAAGATCGCCTTGTGCGAGCCGCGTGACCTCCCGCGTCTGATCGACGTCGTGCACACGGAGGAGCTCGCCTGCATCTCGGAGCTCGACGGCATCCGCGAGCGGGTGCTTGCCGAGCAGCGCGAGGCCACCGTACGCGCGACGGTCGATGAGGACTGGACGCGGTTGATGGACCGCGGCGTCGTCCACGGCGAAGCCGCGTTCTGGGGCGGGCGGATCGCTCAACTCGGGCAGCTGCGCAACTACTTGGAGGAACTGCGCGATGAGGCCGAGCGACGCGCCCTGCGCGAGCATCGCCGCGAGGACGGGCGGGCGAGGCGCGCGGGATGAGCGCCGTGCTGCAGATGGCCGAGGTCAGCAAGCGCTACCGGCGCGGCGGACGCGAGCTGCACGTGCTGCGCGACGCCGACCTCGAGCTGCATGCGGGCGAGGTGCTCAGCGTGCTGGGGATGCGCGGGCAGGGCAAGACCACGCTGCTGCGGATCGCCGCGGGCATGGAGAGCGCCGACGCCGGCGTCGTTAGCTTCGACGGGCGCGATCTCGCGACGCTCTCCGACGGCGAGCTCTCACGCCTGCTCGGCGCTCGCATCGCCTGGGCCGGCAAGAGCGGGCCGGGCATGCGGATGCGGATGCTCGACTACGTCGCGATGCCACTGCTCGTGGGGAGCAAGAGCAGCAAGCGAGCGGCTTACGCGCAAGCGCAGAGCGCACTTGAGCGGGTTGGTGCACAGGCGTGTGCCGACACGGAGTGGGAGAGCATCAGCGACTGGGAGCGCGCGCTGGTGGAGATCGCGCAGGCGATCGCAGCACAGCCCGCGCTGCTGCTCGTCGACGACGTGACCGACACCCTCGGCATCCGCGAGACGGACGAGCTCACAGCGCTTTTGCGGGAGCTTGCTCGCGACCGGCGGCTGGGTGTGTTGATGAGCGTCTCCGACGCGCAGGCCACGCTGTGGTCGGATCGCATCATGACTCTCTCTGGCGGCCGCTTGACACAAGGACCGCAAGCGCCGAGCGGCAACGTGATCGAGTTCCCCGATCTCGGCATACCCCGCCGCGGCGCCGAGCGCGGCAGCATCTCCTAGTGCTGGAGCTACGCAAGCTCGTCAAGCACTACCGGATCGGTGAGGGTGAGCCAATCCGCGCGGTGGACGGCATCTCGTTGAAGGTCGAGACGGGCGAGCTGGTGACGCTGTATGGGCCGAGCGGGTCGGGCAAGTCGACGCTGCTGATGCTCGTCGCGGCGCTCCTGCGTCCTGACAGCGGCGCGATCCTGCTGGACGGCCGCGAGATATCGGCCCTCTCCGAAGAGGACGCGGCGCGCTACCGGCTGCGTGAGCTCGGGCTCGTCTCGCAGAGCGCCGATCTGCTCGCGGGCGCTCGCGTGATCGAGAACGCGGCGCTGAAGCTGTGGATGTCGGATAGCCGTGGCGCGGAGGCACGTGTGCGCCCACTGCTCGAGCGCCTTGGGTTGGGCGAGCGCCTGCAGCATCGCAGCGAGCAGCTCTCGATGGGCGAGCGTCAACGCTTGATGATCGCGTTGGCATTGTCGACCGAACCGCGCCTGGTGCTCGCAGACGAGCCGACCGGCAGCCTCGACACGCAGCGCAGCGGGGAAGTGCTCGAGCTGTTGCGGGAGGTCTGCCGCGAACGCAAGGTCGCGATGCTGCTGGTCACGCACGATCCGCAGGCAGCGGGATACGCCGACCGGGTGCTGGAGCTGCGCGACGGACGACTCGCCGACTACGAGCCGGCCCGGGCAACGCTGAGCGCCCGCGCGAGCTGAGGCGGCGAAGAGGGACGATCGCCGGATGGCGCTGTCGAGCATCCTTCGCATCTATCGTGCACGCCTACGTGTGCGGATCGCCCTCGTCCAGGAGCTGCTCGCGGTCGTAGGGCTGGCGGTGGGAGTCGCGCTTCTGTTCGCCTCCCAGGTGGCGAGCACGAGCTTGAATCACTCGGTCGCCGAGCTGAGCCACGACCTCGTCGGCAACATGCAGCTACAGCTACAGGCACGCAGTCCCCACGGTTTCGACAAGCGTCTGCTCAGCACCGTCGAGCGCATCCCTGGCGTCGCTGAGGCATTGCCGGTGCTGGAGGAGCAGGCAGACGTGATCGGGCCGCGCGGCCGCGAGTCGGTCGAGCTACTCGGCACCAACCCCCGCTTCGCCCACTCCGGCGGCCCCCTGCTACGTCACTTCAGCGCGGAAAACCTCGCCCACCAGCAGGAGCTCGGGCTCCCCGCCCCGGTTGCCCGCGCGATCGGGGCCGAGTCGCTGCAGCCAATCGAAATCCAGGTCGGAACCCATGTATCGAGCACGCTGGTGGGGGCGACGCTACAGGAAGGCGACATCGGCGGGCTCGTCCACAGCCCTGTGGCGATCGCCCCGGTCGGCTATGCCGAACGGCTCGCCGGAGCCGTCGGGCGCGTCACCCGCATCTTCGTGCGCACACGACCCGGCCAACAGGGGCGGGTACGCGCCGCGCTGGCTCGGCTCGCCGCGGGACGGCTGAACGTGGAGCCGGCCGACTTCGACACGACGCTGTTCGCGAAGGCGGCAGGGCCGGCCAACCAAGCCGCGGAACTGTTCTCCGCGATCAGTGCGCTGGTCGGCTTCATGTTCGCGTTCAACGCGCTGCTGATTACAGCACAGCTGCGCCGCGATCTCATCGGCGAGCTCCGCCGCCACGGCGCGACGCGCTGGATGACGATCAGCACGCTGTTGTTCGACGCGTTCGTGCTAGGCACCCTTGGCTGCTTGCTCGGCCTGCTCCTCGGCGACGTGGTATCGGCCGCGCTGTTCCCCACGAGTCCCGGATACCTCGCGTACGCGTTCCCAGTCGGCTCGCAGCGAGTCGTGACCTGGCAGAGCGTGGCGGTGGCGACGGCGGCCGGGATGCTGGCGGCCGCGATTGGCGTGCTCGTGCCGCTGCGCGGCGAGCTGGCCCGGCCGCTGCGCGCTGCGGCACCAACAGCGCAACCGCACATCGACGGCAGACGATGGCTGCACGCGGCCCGAACGATCACGGGCCTCCTGTGTCTCGCGGCGACGACGGCCGTGCTCCTGTTCGATCCCGCTGACGCGATCCTTGGCAGCCTCGCGCTGGCGGCGGCGCTGCTGCTGTTGCTCGCGCCATTGTTCGATGGAGCCGTGGCGACACTCGAGCGAGCTTCGCGGCCGTTGCGATCGGTTGCGATGCGCCTCGCGGTGATCGAGCTGCGCACCCCGACCACTCGCACCCGCTCGCTCGCGATCGCGGCCACCGGGGCAATCGCCGTGTTCGGCAGCGTCGCAATCCAGGGCGCGCGCGGCAACCTGCAGCGCGGTCTCGATCGCACGGCGAGCGACATGAACCGGGTAAGCGACGTCTGGGTGTCCGCGGCCGGGAGCGAGAACACGCTCGGAACGACGCCGTTCGCGATCGGCTCCGCGACGAGCCTCCAGCGGCTCCCAGGCGTGCGTTCGCTGGCGCTCTACCGCGGCGGCTTTCTCGATATCGGCGATCGTCGTGCGTGGGTGATCGCGCCACCGCGCAGCTCCCCTCTTCTAATCCCCGGAAGCGAGCTGCTGCGTGGCAGCCTGACCCTCGCCAACGCGCGGCTGCGCGAAGGCGGCTGGGCCGTCGTCTCACAGGCGATCGCCGACGAACGCCACCTCTACATCGGTGACTCGTTCTTACTGCCCTCGCCGCGGCCGACGAGATTTCGGATCGCTGCGCTGAGCACGAACGTCGGCTGGCCACCAGGCGCGGTGTTCATGAACTCCGACGATTACGCTCGCGCGTGGGGAAGCGCCGAAGCGAGCGCGTACAACATCACGCTGCAGCCGGGCATTCCGCCAAGCCGCATGAGCGCCGAGATCCGCCGCGCGCTCGGCCCGCATTCGGGCCTGTCCGTCCAAACCGCGCTACAGCGCGAACTGGAGTGGCGAACGAGCAGCCGCCAGGGGCTGGCACGGATCTCTCAGATCGCCCTGCTTGTCCTTCTCGCGGCCGTCCTGGCGGTGGCCGGCGCGATGGCGGCGATGATCTGGCAGCGCCGCCCCCAGCTCGCGTATCTCAAGCGCCAGGGGTATCTCCGTGGCGTGCTGTGGCGTGCGTTGCTGTATGAGAGCCTGCTGCTGCTCGGCAGCGGTTGCGCAATCGGAGCGGTGTTCGGGATCTATGGTCAGCTTCTACTCAGCCATGCCCTCGCCGGAGTTACAGGCTTTCCCGTCGTGTTCTCGATTGGGGCACTGGTGGCCGTGTGGAGCGTGGCGCTCGTGAGCCTCGCGGCGACAACAATCCTGGCGCTACCCGGCTACCTGGCAGCTCGAGTGAGACCAAGCGTGAATCCCGGATGAGACCTGCTGCGCTCACGCACGCGGTGTCACGTGAACTGCTATGGGGCCTCAGGCATGTCTCGCGCGAGGTCGCATGCTGGCGAGCCCGTGCCGAGAGCATTCCCGATCCCGAGCTGCGAGCCGACGCACTGAGCGCGATCGACTGCAAGCGCGGAAACATCAACGGTGCAGCGATGTTCTGGACGCTGCCCAACCGGCGCGATCACAACCTGCTCAAAGCGCTGATCGCGTATGAGGTTCTCGCCGACTATCTGGACTGCGTCAGCGAGCGCGGCGCCGGCCTTGGCCTGGCCAACGGCCGCCAGCTTCATGCTGCGCTCGTCGAGGCTCTCGATCCACGCGCACCGATATCCGACTATTACCGTCACCACGACCGCCACGAGGACGGCGGCTACGCGAATGCGCTTGTTCGCAGCTGCCGCACCAGCTGCGCGGAGCTTCCATCCTTCGCCGAGGTCCAGCCATTTCTCGCTCGCGCCGGCGAGCTCTCGCAGGTGCTGGCGCTCAACCACGAGTCGCCCCCACCAGCGCGGGAACACAAGCTCAAAGAATGGGCCGATACGAACTGCCCGACACAATCACGGCTTGACAACAAGCGGGATACACCGGCAGTACAGACCTGGTTCGAGCGCGCCGCCGGCGCCAGCGCGTGGCTGACGGTGTTCGCGATGTTGGCGCTCGCGACAGAGCGTCCGAGCGCAGAGCGACAGCCGCGCGACGTACAGCATGTGTATGAGAGCTATCTCCGTTGGATCGCACCAATCGGGGCTATGCTCGATAGCTACGGCGACCTCGATCGGGACTTGGCGAACGGTGAGCACAGCTACATCTCCTACTACCCAAACATGGGGAGCGCAGTCGAGCGCCTGGGTGCGCTGATTCACCGCTCTCGTCAGGTTTCGGCTTCCCTGCCGCATGGCGCCCGACATTCGCTGATCGCCGCGTGCATGGTGGCCTTCTACCTCTCCAAGGACAGCGTGAGCACGCTAGCCATGTCCGCGAGCACCAGAGAGCTGCAGCGTGCCGGGGGACCGCTCGCCGTTGCCCTCACCCCGGTGCTACGCCTGTGGCGCATCCGCTACGGGCAGCGCTCTGCCTAACTGTCGAATCATGCGACGGGCCACCGAGGTTCGCCGTACGTGCCCGGTTCGTTTTGTGAAACTAGTCAACGCATAGGTGGGCAGACATTATCGACCAATCATGTCTATGTCCGTCGGCAACCGCAGGTCGCGCTCGCTCATCTATGGCCTCAATCTGCTAACGCTGTTCACCGTCGATCAACCGGTGCGCGGCATCGCCGAACTCGCGGACCTGATGAGTGTCAGCCGCCCCACCGCGCACCGTTATGCGGCCACGTGCCTCGAACTCGGTTACCTCGAGCCGGCGCCGATGCGCCGCTACCGTCTCGCGCGGCGCTCAGCTGAACCCGGCATCGCGATGCTCGACTCGCTTGCGATTACCCAACCTGCGCGTCCGCTCCTGCGGGCGCTGCGCGAGCAGACGGGCCGGACTGTCAGCCAGGCGGTGCTGGACGGTGCGAACGCGCTCTACCTGCAGCGGTTGTGCGGTTTCGAGCGTGGGCAGTACCAGCTGGAGAAAGGCCTCGGTGGGGGCTCGCGTCGGCCAGCGCGACGCACCGCCGCCGGCAAGGCGCTGCTGGAAGCGCTGAGGGAGGGCCAGGAGCCGAGCCGGCGTTCGGCCGGTCGCGAGCAGGTGACCGTCGACGAGGGAGGGCTGCGCAGAGGCGCGTGTGGGCTTGCGGTCACTGTACGGGCGAAGGGCCACAGACCCTGCGCCCTCGAAATCGTGCTTCCAATCGGGGCGATGAGCGCTACGGAACTGTCCGATCAGTTGCATGAGCCGCTGCTGAAGGCGGCGAGCGCACTCGCGTCATCGCTCACCCAAGCTCGCCAACGCGAGCTGTGCCTGGCGGGATAGACCGAGCCGAGGGGGCACAGTGGATCGGACCGGGGACGATGAGGACGAGGAGGACGGTCGCGCAGAAGTGCAACCGTTCCCAAGCTTGCCCGAGCCACGCTACTCGCGCGCACTGGAGCGCGGCCTGGCGATCCTCGCGTGCTTTACATCCGCACACCCCGTGCTGGGGATCGCCGACGTCGCCGATCGTCTGGGCATGAGCCGCGCCACCACCCACCGCTACATGAGCACGCTCGTGGCACAGGGATATCTCCAGCGCGACGCGCGCAAGTACCGGCTGGGCCTGGGCGCGGTCGACCTCGGCATGACGACTTTGGGCGCGATGGGCCTGTGCAACCACGCCCGTCCCGATCTGCAGGAGCTTGCCAAGCGGTGCCGTCAGACGGCCGAGATGGCTGTGTTGGACGGCCTGGAGATACTCGTGCTCGAGTCCGTGAGCTACGCCCGGCAGGGCTCGCGTCGGGCGGAGCTGGTCGTGCGCCCCGGATCGCGGCTCCCCCCCTACTGCACCAGCATGGGAAAGATCCTGCTTGCCTACCTCCCGGCGAGACAGCGCGAGCGGGCGCTCGCAGCGATGGAGCTGGTCCGGCACGGGCCGAACACGATCACAAACAGGACAGAGCTCGCCGCCCAGCTCGGCCGCGTACGCGACGAGGGCCTGGCTTTCAACGACGAAGAGCGGATCGCAAGATCCTGCGCGATTGCGGCACCCATCCGCGATGAGACGGGCGACGTCGTTGCCGCGATTGACGTGACCGCACACAGCGGCGTGCTCGACGTCGAGGATCTCGCGGACCAGTTTGCGGGCAAGCTGCTCGCCGCCGCACAGCGCATCTCCAAGCGCCTGGGATGGCAAGGTTAGCCGAACCGCACCGAGGCCCGCTCACGCCACGGCCGATATAACTTCGTCTCCCTGATCAACACAAGGAGACCACAAAGCTATGGGAGTACTGGATGGCAAGTCGGCGATCGTCACCGGCTCGGCACGCGGCATCGGCCGCGCCACCGCGGAGCTGCTCGTCGAGCAGGGCGCGCAGGTTCTGATCAACGACCTAGACGGTGACGTGGCCGAGCAGGCATCGGGTGAGATCAACGGCGAAACGGCTGTGTTCGCGGGAGACTTGACCAAGCCGGGAGCAGCCGACGAGCTCGTCAAGAAGGCAATCGACTCATTCGGCAAGATCGACATCATCGTCAACAACGCCGGCTACACAGTCGACGCACCGGTCCACAAGATGACCGACGAGCACTTCCAGGCGATGCTCGACATCCACACGATCGTGCCCTTCCGCGTGATCCGTGCCGCCGCGCCGCACCTGCGCGAACCGGCAAAGAAAGAGCGTGAGGAAGGCAAGGAGGTGTTCCGCAAGATCGTCAACGTGTCCTCCACCTCGGGCACGTTCGGGAACGCTGGCCAGGCCAACTACTCATCCGGCAAGGCAGGTGTGGTGGGCCTGACTAAAACGGTTGCCAAGGAGTGGGGCCAGTTCAAAGTGAATGTCAACGCGGTCGCGTTCGGCTTCATCGACACGCGCCTGACGCAGGCGAAGGTGGACGAGAATACGATGGAAGTCGGCGGCGAGAAAATCCAGCTGGGGATCCCTGAGCAGATGCGCCAGATGGCCTCCATGCTGATCCCGCTGGGTCGGCCAGCTACCCCCGAGGAGGCGGCTGGAGGCGTGTTCTTCCTGTGCTCGCCGTGGTCGAACTACGTGCACGGACAGACCTTGCACATCACCGGCGGGCTGTTTGGCGGTATGACCGGCTGAGGACCGATGGCTGGGGGAGCGGCTTGCGCGGTTGCTCCCCCTGTCGTACTTGGGCGGGGGCCGCTAAGCCAAACGGCTGAGCTAGGTGCCCGGCTCGCCGCCCCTGAGATCCAGCAAGCACCCCGAAAAGTAAGCGCCCGCAGGTGAGGCGAGATAGGCCGTGAGCGCTGCAACCTCGCCGGCTACATTCGTGGGCGATCCGCAGGGGGGCGCAACTGCGACGGTTGTGATGCCATGCCGCGCCCACTCGATGGAGAGCGTGCGCGCGAGGTTCTCCAAGCCGCTGAGCGCAGCATCCGCGTGCTCGCCGGCGTCTGCCGCGGGTGCGAGGTAGACAATCCGCCCGCCGCGCCCGCCGGGCAGCAGGATGTGGTTGACGAACGCATGCGTCGCACTCCAGCCGGCGTCCAGGCAGGCGCGCAGAGCAGCGCGGGCTGACGAAGATCCCTCGCCCGAGCGAGCGGAGACGAGCGCGTGGGCGAACAGCCCGGCGCCGTCGATGACGAGCACCTCGAGATCGGCGCAGACATCGGCGAGCAAGCGCTCGACCGTCTTCCCCAGCTCGGTCTCACCGCGGCTGTCGCGGCAGTCGCCATCCAGCGGCACCCCAATCACGTGCGCACCCAGACCTGCGCAGGCAGAGCCGACCGCACCAGCCAGCGACCGACTGGTCGCTTTGCGTACTGCGCCATCGCCGCTCGCTCCACCAGGCGCTTGGGCGAGCACGACGGACACTCCCTCCAGCAGGCCAGGGAACAGCAGCTCTGACGCGTCTATCGTGGGCATGGGCTAAACGGCTACAAGCGCAGCGAGGCGTTTTTGCCACCGTGACCGGAATTCAGAACAACGACGATATAGAGCGCCGTGACGACGATCGACACGACAACTATCCAGACGCCGTGCTTACTTAGGCGCTTCTGAGGACGAGTCGCAACGACGATACCGAGGATGAATCCGGCAAGTGGAACGAAGACGGCAAGGACGTAACCTATGACTACCAGCCCCGTGTTCCCAGGGCCTTCCTCGTCCGAGCGCTCCCCAGCGAGAGACGACGGGGGCGGCGGCCCGGCTCCGCTGTAGCTATCGGTCCACTGTTCTCCGTCCCAGTAACGTTGGCCGTCGCCGGACGGGTTGACATACCAACCGGCGGGCGCGGTTGGCGGTGCGTCATGGTCCGATGATGCGTCAGGGTCGAGCACAGCGCGTGCCCCCCGGCACAAAAACGAATTGTGGTGGCCCGATCGAGGTCACATCGAACACCCTAGCTGCGGCAGCAGTGGGAGGACCTGTTGCGCTCAGACGGCGGTTGCGCCCTTGGGGGCGTGGCGTTCGGCGCGGCGCTGCTCGCGTACGCGCCGGAGGATGCCCTTGCGTCCGTGCTGTTCGAGTCCACCGTACAGACGGCGGATCTCGACGAGCACCTGATCGGCGACCGTCTGCTGCTGCTCGTGGGTGGGGTCCTGGATGGACTCCCAGCGCATGGCGTCGCCGTACTGGATGGTGACCTTGGGGAACTGCAGGCGCTTCCAGTTGCGCACGTGCGATGAGCCGTAGATGGCGATGGGGACGACAGGCGCGCCGGTCTCGAGCGCCAGGCGCCCTATCCCGCGCTTGGCCTGTTCGGAGACTTTGCCGGTGCGCGAGCGACCGCCCTCGCAGTACATGGTGACGGCGCCGCCGCGTTCGAGGATGGAGCGCGCTGTGATGAACCACTCCTCGTCACGCGCGCCACGCCTGACGGGGAACACGCCGCCGTGGGTGTAGATGAACTGCATGGGCGGCTTGAACAGCTGCGACTTGGCCATGAAGCGGACCTTGCGGCGGATGTAGCAGCCCATCAGGAAGTGATCCATGAAAGAGAAGTGGTTGGGGGCGAGGATCACGGCGCCGTTGCCGGGGACCTTCTCGACGGAGATGGCACGGGCGCGCAGGAACGTGTATGAGTACAGGGAGGTAAGCACGCGCACGAGCTCATACGCGGCGTCCGGTTCGCGCGCACGCGAGCGCTCGTGGAAGCGCTCGAAATGCTCCTGGGGGCGCGGATCGGTGTAGACCTGCTCGCGCATGGGGGCGAGATCACTCATGCAAACGCTGTACCTCGATGGCGAGCCAAAGTTACGCGCGAGGACACGGCGCGCATCCTAACGGCGGCTGATGTAGACGCGCAGGAAATCCAGAAGCTGGCGGCCGCGATGCAGAAAGCCGGTGAACGTACGGCCGCTGGCACGGTGGACGAGGTCGAGCTCGACCTCAGCGACTCGATGCCCAGCGCGCACGGCATCGATGGTCATCCCGATCTCCATGCCGAAGCCGTGAGCGAACGGCAGCGCGTCTTGGAGCGCTGCTTGAGTCAGCGCTCGCTGCCCGGAGATGGGCGCGCTGGGATCCAGGCCGCAGCGACGACGAATCGCCCAGCGGGCGAAGCCTCGTGCGAGCCCGAAACCGCCGCCAACCGGCGTAGCGAAGGCCGCCACCGCGATGTCGGTGTCCCCTCGCGCAACCGGGTCAGTCAGTGCCACTAGTTCGACCGCAGAGTCGCCGAGATCGCCATCGCAGAGGACGTAAATCGATTTTGAGTGGGGGTCGCGCGTGGTCTGAGGAGCCCCGTGGGTGGGCGCGCGGGCGTAATGCAGAGCCGCGCGGGCGGTGCGGGTGACGGCGGCACCCTTGCCAAGCACGCGTGCACCGCTGTCCACGTGCGCCCCGGCAGCGAGCGCGATCTCAACGGTGGCGTCGCTGGAGCCGTCGTCGGCGACCCAGATGGGCGCACCGGGAAACGCGCGGGCGAGCGCCGCGAGCGTCGCGGCGATGCGATCGGCCTCGTTGTATGCCGCCACGAGGACGACTGTGGAGGCATCGGGAGATCGGTCGGCGACGCTATCTATTGTGGTGCTCCAGTGATGGCGAGCGACGTCCGAAGGAGCGAGAGGATCAGATGACTGACATTGAGGCTCATATCACCGGCACGGTATGGAAAATCGAGTGCGCGGTGGGCGACACGATCGAGGAGGGCGACACGGTGGCGATCCTCGAGTCGATGAAGATGGAGATGCCGGTGGAGGCGGAAGATGCAGGCACGGTGACGGAGATCCGCTGCGAGGAGGGCCAGGCAGTCAATGAGGGCGACACACTGGTCGTGCTCGACTAGCGCCACGGCGCACGCACGAAGCCTCGGCTAGCCTGTCGGACCCGATGTCCTCGAGCGCTCCCCGATACGAACCGGTCTCAAGATGACTGGCACGCCCGGATGCGCCCCTGGAACACGGCGCCGGATCGCCACGTGCCGTCTTGCCCGTGCCACCAGCACGGGCTTCACCGGCCCGCGGCGCCCGGCTTGGTCCAGGAACGCCCCGACCGCACCCTCATCTTGAGACCGGTTCTACGTGAGCTAGCCGACGGCAAGCTGCTGGTCGACGAGCCGGCGGCAGGCGTCGCTCGCCTGACGATCTCAAACCCAACCAAGCGCAACGCGCTGGATCACCCGATCCTGGACGCGATCAGCGCGACGCTCGATGAGCTGTCCGGGGCAGGCGCGGCGGATGGGTCCCCCCCGCCGGCTCGCTGCGTGTTGATCACGGGCGCGCACGGGATGTTCTCGGCCGGTTATGACATCGGCGAGATTCCGGACGAGGAGTTCGAAGAGCGGGCGGAGCGGTTGGTTGCGCACCCGTTTACGCAGGCGATTGAAGCGCTGGAGGAGTTCCCGTATCCGACGCTGGCAGCGCTGCCGGGACACACGATTGGTGGTGGCCTGGAGCTGGCGCTGTCGTGTGATCTGCGTGTGGCGCAGGCGGAGATCAAGCTCGGCATGCCCCCGGCGAAGCTGGGGTTGGTGTACTCGCACACGGGCTTGCGTCGTTTCATCGACGCGATCGGCGCGGCACGTACGCGTGAGCTGTTCCTGCTGGGCAGCTACATCGACGCGGATACCGCGCTTCTTTGGGGGCTCGTCAACCGCGTGGCGAGCGCTACGGATCTCGAGGCCACGGCACTCGAACTGGCAAGCGAGCTCGCCGGCAATGCGCCGCTGTCGCAGACGGGAAACAAGCGCGTGATCGAGGCGCTTCTAAACGCCGAGAGCGAGCTGCCGGCGGACGTGGAAGCAGAGCTGATCGAGCTGCGCCGGGCCTCCTTTGCCTCGCAGGATCTGCGCGAGGGAATGCGTGCGTTCAGCGAACGGCGAGCGGCCCGCTGGCGGGGGGAATAGTCACCGGGGCCACCGTGTGTGCCCAGCTCGTGGCCACACCGACCGTCTGACGCGGTGGCGGCGGCACTTCGGCCACAAATAGCCGTCCGCCACACCGCATACGTTGTATGCCTGTGGCCCCGCTGATCACACGCGAGGAGGCTCTCCAGCTGGGAGAGATCGAAGATCGCGACCAGATCGAAGCGCTGATCGAGCGCGCGTGGCAAGCACGCGTAGAGCGCTTTGCGGACTCGACGGATATGTGCTCGTTGGTGAACGCGAAGTCGGGAGGCTGCGCGGAGGATTGTGGCTTCTGTGCGCAGTCGCGCTTCGCGGATGCGGAGACGCCGATGCACGCGATGATGGAGCCGGAGCAGATCCTCGAGCACGCGCGCGCGGCTGAAGCTGCGGGCGCACACCGCTTTTGCATGGTCACCCAAGGTCAGGGCCTATCCAAGCGCGACTTCGAGAAGTACCTGGAGGGCGTGCGACTGGTCTCGGAGAAGACCAACCTCAAGCGTTGCGCGTCTGTGGGACACATCTCGGCGGAGCGCGCGAAGGCACTGCGCGAGGCTGGCATCCAGCGTGTGCATCACAACGTGGAGACGGCGCAGAGCTATTACTCGGAGGTGACGAGCACGGTCCGCTATGAGGGCCGGCTGCGCACGATCGACGCGGTGCGGGAGGCGGGCCTTGAGACGTGCGTGGGCGGCATCTTGAACCTCGGCGAGACGCGTGAGCAGCGCGTTGAGATGGCGTTTGAGCTGGCTGAGATCGACCCGACGAGCGTGCCGATCAACATGCTCAACCCGCGTCCGGGCACGAAGTTCGGCGATCGCGAGTACATGGACCCGTGGGAGGCGGTGAAGTGGATCGCGATCTTCAGGCTGATCCTCCCGGGATCGCTATTCCGTCTGTGCGGTGGGCGCGTGGAGAACCTCGCGGAGCTGCAGCAGCTGGCGGTGAGGGCAGGCATCAACGGCGTGATGATGGGCAACTTCCTGACGACGCTGGGCAACGAGCCGGAGACCGACCGCTCGATGTTCGAGGAGCTTGGCCTGAACGTGGCGCGCCAGCCGGACAACGCGGCCAACCCGCGTCCGGACAACCGCTCTGGCTGGTTGGCGGGCGAGACGCCGGACGTGATCGAGGAGCTGAAAGAGGGCCTTGCGCCCACGAACGAGATCGACCTGCGGGTGCGGTTGTGGGATCCCTCGACACAGCTGCGCTTCAGAGCCAAGCGCGCCGTCCCACCCCGCCCAGATGGTGCCGCCAACACCAACAGGGTGCCGGTGGGTTAGATGGTTGACACGACCGTGGGATCGGCGATCTAGATGTCTGGCCCGGCGGTAAGCGAGATTGCTGAAAGGCTGCAGGAGCTGGAGCAGCTGGGTCTCTCCCGTCGGCTGCGACTGGTGAGCGGCCCGCAGGGGCCGACGGTTCTGCTCGATGGCAAGCCGGTGCTGCTGCTGTGCTCTAACAACTACCTGGGGCTGGCTGACCACCCGCGCGTGCGAGAAGCGGCAGCGGACGCGGCGATGCGCTGGGGCGTGGGTGCGGGAGCATCGCGCCTGGTGTCGGGGACGATGACTATCCATCGCCGCCTGGAGGAGCGCCTGGCGGCGTTCGAGGGCAGCGAGGCGTGCCTGCTGTTCGGCTCCGGCTACTTGGCGAACCTGGGTGTGATCGGCGCGATGGCCGGTCGCGGCGATGTGGTTTTCTCGGATGAGCTCAACCACGCATCGATCATCGACGGCTGCCGGCTGTCACGGGCGGAGGTGGTGGTGTACCGCCACCGCGACGTGGAGCATTTGGACTGGAGCCTGCGCCGCCACACAGGCGAGCGGCGTTTGATCGTCACCGACTCGGTGTTCTCGATGGACGGGGACGTAGCGCCGCTGGAGGAGATCGTGGAGCTGGCGGACATGCACGGGGCGCGGCTGGTGGTCGACGAGGCACACGCCACCGGCAACCTCGGCCCGAACGGTCGCGGCGCGGTGGCTGCGGCCGGCCTCGAGGGTGAGATCGACGTGATCGTTGGCACGCTTGGCAAGGCGTTTGGCTCCTATGGAGCGTACGCGTGCGCCAGTGCTGAGATCGTCCGCTACCTGATCAACAGCTCGCGCTCGCTGATCTTCTCGACCGCGCCGGCGCCACCCGCTGTGGCAGCAGCGCTGGCGTCGCTGGAACTGCTGCAGGAGCGCCCACACCGCGTGCAGCGGCTGCGCTCCAATGCGAGCGTGCTGCGCCGGGCGCTGGCGGCGGAGGGCTTTCCGGTGGCGGACACGGAGATGCACATCGTGCCGCTGATCGTGGGCGACGAGCGCGGGGCGGTGCGCATGTGCCAGGAGGCGATCGCGCAGGGAGCGTTCGCCCAGGCAATCAGGCCACCGACAGTGCCCGCTGGAACCTCGCGGCTGCGGCTGACGGCAATGGCCTCGCACACTGGTACGGAGCTGCAGATGGCAGCGAGCGTATTTGGCGCGGCAGCACGCAAGGTGGGACTCGATCCGGCATCGATGAAACCGCCGCTGAGCGAGCGTCAAGAAGCGATCGCTGAGCGCGAGCTGGCGTACTCGGAGCTTGGCGAGATGCCGGCGCTGGCGGGCGCGAACGCCCCTTTTGACTTCGAGCGCGAGCTGCACAGCGTTCGCGCGGCTTAGATGCCCGATCCAACCAACTAGGCGCGGACGCGGGGACGCGTGAGCATGCGCGGGCTATTCGTTACAGCTACTGACACAGGTGTCGGCAAGACGGTCCTCAGCGCGGCGCTGCTCGCGGCGCTGTCTGCCGGTGGCGAGTCGGTGCGGGCGTTCAAGCCGGTGGTGACGGGGCTCCAGGACGAGGCGGAAATCTCGGCACGCGGTGTTTGGCCGCCGGACCACGAGCTGCTCGCGGCGGCAGCAGGCATGGCGGCAGATGAAGTCTCACCGCTGCGCTACGGCCCGGCCGTGTCCCCCCACCTCGCGGCGGCGCTGGCGGGGGAGCGCATCGATCCGGCAACGCTACTCGCGGCAGCCCGCGCGCACGACGGCGAGGCTGGGACGTTGGTCGTGGAGGGCGTGGGCGGCCTGTTGACACCCCTGGGGGACGATTACAGCGTGTGCGATTTGGCGGTGGCGCTCGAGCTGCCCGTGGTGATCGCCGCGCGCCCTGGCCTGGGCACGATCAACCACACGCTGCTGAGCATTCGCGCAGCCCGGGCGGCAGGCCTGGACGTGCGGGCGATCGTGCTGACACCGTGGCCCGCACAGCCGACGGTCATGCAGCAGTCCAACCGCGCAACGATCGCGCGCCTGGGGCAGGTCCCGGTGCGGACGCTTCGCCAGATCCCCAGTCCTGAGCTCGCGGAGCTGGCGGACGCCGGAACGCCACTGCTCAGCCTGCTCGATTGACCGAGATGGTTGACTGCGCGATCGCGGGCTCGCTCAGGACGAGGCTGGCAGTGCGACCGCCGCGAGCATCGCGGAGCTGATCTGGGCGATGTCCTCGTCCGCGGTCACGTACGGGGGCATGGCGTAGATCAGGTCACGAAACGGACGCAGCCACACTCCGTGTGCGACAGCAGCGGCGGTTGCCGAGGCGATGTCGACGTCGTGGTCGAGCTGCACTACACCGATGGCGCCGAGCACACGTACATCGGCCACACCGGGGAGCTCGCGAGCCGGCTCCAAGCCGGCAAGTAGGCCGTGCTCGATGGCGCTGACGCGCTCGGGCCAGTGCCCTTCCGCGAGCAGCTCGAGCGAGGCGAGCGCGACGGCGCAGGCGAGTGGGTTGCCCATGAAGGTGGGGCCGTGCATCAGCCCGCCGCCCTCTCCAGCGGAGACCGCCTGGGCAACGGCATCCGTGCATAGGGTTGCTGCGAGGGTCATGTAACCGCCGGTGAGCGCCTTGCCCACGCACATCACGTCGGGCGTGACCGCGGCGTGCTCGCAGGCGAACATCGTGCCGGTGCGGCCGAAGCCCGTGGCGATCTCATCGAGCACCAGCAGCAGACGGTGCTCGTCGCATATGCGGCGCATCAACGCCAAACACTCGGGCGCGTGAAAGCGCATCCCCCCCGCGCCCTGCACGACCGGCTCGAGGATTACCGCTGCAAGCTCGTGTGAATGTGCTGCAGCCAGCTCCCGTACATGGGCAGCCCAGCTCTCATCCAGACCGGCGTGGAATCCATCGGGTGGGCGCTCGGCGAACACGTGCTGGGGCAGGACACCGGCGAACAGGCTGTGCATCCCACCGATCGGATCGCATACGGCCATCGCGCCGGCCGTATCGCCGTGGTAGCCGCCTCTGATCGTGAGTAGGCGCGTGCGACGGCTGTGGCCGAGCGCGCGCTGGTACTGCAGGCACAGCTTGATCGCCACCTCGACGGACACCGAGCCAGAGTCGGCGAGGAACACCCGCTGGAGGCCGACCGGTGCGATCTCACTCAGACGCTCAACCAGACGGATGGCAGGCTCGTGCGTGAGCCCGCCGAACATCACGTGCGCCATCTTGCCCAACTGCTCGCGCACGGCGTGATCGAGAACTGGGTTGCGATAGCCGTGGATGGCACACCACCACGAGGCCATCCCATCGATCAGCTGGCGACCGTCCGCCAGCTGCAGGCGCACGCCCTGCGCGGAGACAACCGGTAGTGGCGCCATCGCCGAGGGCAGCGCACCATACGGATGCCACACACGCTCGCGGTCGAGCGCGAGCAGTTGCTGCCAGTCAGGAGCGCCGGCCAGCGCTGTTCCTAGTCCTCGTAAATGGTGAAGTCACGCTTACGCGCGCCGCAGACCGGACAGAACCAAGTGTCCGGGATGTCCTCGAACGCCGTCCCCACGGGGATGCCGCCGTCGGGATCGCCCTCGTCGGGGTCGTAGATGTAGCCGCAGGACTCGCAGATCCAGCGCTGCAGGGTCTCGGTGGGGGCGCTCATAGGCTTGTGGTCTCGGTGTTGTCGCTCATGCGATGAAGACTACCGGCCGGTAGGGTCAGTCGATGCGAACCTCTGAGGAGAGCGAGCGTCCGGGCCCGGGCGAGACGTACAACCCGGGTGAGCCCACACCGGCACGCCAGGCGGCAAGCGTGATCCTGCTTCGCGGCGGAGCGCAGCGACTAGAAGTGCTGTTGGTCAAGCGCACGCCGCACGCTCGCTTCATGGGTGGCGTGTGGGTGTTTCCTGGTGGCGCCGTTGACGCCCACGAGGGCGATGGCGACGGCGCCCATCGTGCCGCGGCGCTACGCGAGCTGCGCGAGGAGGCGGCGATCTCGCTTGAAGATCCCAGGGAGCTGATCAAGTTCTCCCGCTGGATCACCCCTGCGGAGGTGCAGATCCGTTTCGACACTCATTTCTTCCTCGCTGCCTTACCTGAAGGGCAGGAGCCGAAGATCGATGGCGAGGAGTGCGTCGACCTGGGCTGGTTCACTCCGGCTGGCGCTCTGGAGGCCTACAAAGGCGGTGAGATCTCCCTGGTATTCCCGACGATCAAGCACCTGGAGCAGCTCGGCGACTTCGCCTCCGTGCAGGAGGTTCTCGGCTACGCCCATGGGCGCGAGGTCAAGCCGATACAGCCACGGGTGGTCCTCGATGGCGAGGTCGCGCGCATCGTGCTGCCGGGCGAGCCTGGTTACTGAGATCCGCCGAGGACGCCCCTGCGGGGCGGCACGACTACTGAGATCCGCTCAGGCCTGCTGCTGAGCGTCGATCACGTGGGTGACCGCATTGATCAGCGCAAGGTGCGTGAACGCCTGCGGGTAGTTGCCCAGATGACGCCCTGAGGAGGCCTCCAGCTCCTCTGCGTAGAGCCCGAGCGGTGAGGCGTAGGCGAGCAGGCGCTCACACATGTGCTCCGCTTGGCGGTGCTCGCCGATCTCCGAGAGCGCTGACACGAGCCAGAAGGAGCAGATCAGGAACGTGCCCTCCTCGCCATGCAGGCCGTCGTCGGTCTCGTCGGTGCGGTAGCGCAGCACGAGGCCGCTCTCCGTTAGCTCGTCGCGGATCGCACAGACGGTGGCGTGCACGCGTTCGTCGTCGGGCGGGAGAAAGCGCACGAGCGGAATCAGCAGGTTGGATGCGTCGAGTGCGTCGGTGTCGTAGTGCTGGCGAAAGACGCCGCGCTTGTCGACGCCACGCTCGAGGATGTCGGCCCTGATCTCATCGGCCAGTGCCTGCCAGCGTTCGGCCTGCTCGTCCTCGCCGCGGCGTTCAGCCAGGCGCGCGCCGCGATCCATCGCCACCCAGCACATCAGCTTGGAGGAGACATAGTGGCGCGGCTCGCCGCGCGCCTCCCAGATCCCCTGATCGGGCTGCTCCCACACATCGGCAGCGCAACGCACCTGGTCGGCGAGGATCGGCCACAGCCGCTCGGGTATGTGGTCGCGCTTCTTGGAGTGCAGGTACACGGAGTCGAGCACCGCGCCGAACACGTCGTTCTGGCGCTGGCTGTAGGCACCGTTACCGATCCGCACGGGGCGCGCTCCCTCATAGCCCTTGAGGTGGTCGAGCGTCGACTCGGTCAAGTCCTTCTGCCCCCTGATCCCGTACATGATCTGCAGCGAGCCGTCCTCGTTGCGCTCCATGTCAGCGAGGAACTGCACGAAGTCGTCCGCCTCCCAGTTCAGCCCGAGCGCGTGCAGCGCCCACAGCGTGAACGTCGCGTCGCGCATCCAACAGAAGCGGTAGTCCCAGTTTCGCTCGCCGTGAGGGGTCTCTGGCAGCGAGGTGGTAGCGGCGGCAACCAAAGCACCGGTGGGCATAAATGTGAGGCCCTTCAGCGTCAGCGCCGAGCGCTCCAGGTGAAGCCGCCAAATATGGTCGGGATAGGTACCTTCGGCCAGCCACGTGCGCCAGAAGTGACCAGTGCGGTCCATGTACTCCTCGGCCTGCTCGACTGTGTGCGGCCCACCCTTGCCCTCCGTCCAGGAGAGCGCGCAGAAGCGCTTCTCGCCTTCGCTCAGCGTGTGGCGCCCATGCGTGCGGTTGCCCTCTATACCCATGCGGATGTCGCTGAAGAGCCTGAAATCGGTCACCTCGTCGGTGGCGTCCAGCATGCAAACGCCAGACTCTCCACTCTGTGCGAACGTCCAGCTTGCCGCCGCGGAGCCGTAGTCGAGCATCGGCTCGCACACGATCTCGACCTGCACCTGCCCTTGGATGCATTCGATGATGCGCACCAACAGATGGTCGGCGTCGTAGTCGGTAGGCGGGCGCGTGTGGCTGGAGCCCTCCTTGTTGTCGTGCCACGGACCGATCGTGAGCGCCTCCACCACCCGCAGCCAGCCCTGCGGCGTCATCCAAGTGGTCTCGATGATGTTCGTGCCGGGTATGTAGCGCCGTCCGGCGGGGACGTAGACGCCGTAAGGGCCGACGCGCCAACTCCCTGCGCCGCGGTCGAGCAGCGCTCCAAATATGGATGGCGAGTCGAAGTACGGTAGGCACATCCACTCGATCGAGCCATCCGAGGCGACGAGCGCACCGGTGTGACAGTCCGACAGGAAACCGTAGTCGGCGATCGGTGGGAAAGGAGAGTTGGGTGATACCCAACCGGCCGCAAGTGTGCCGGCCGCTGCCTGGACGCCGGGCGGAGTGCTCTTGGCGGCAGACGAATCCTCCGACGGACTCACCACTCGGTTCGCTCGAACTTCGGCCGCTCGACGCTGTCGGGCAGGATCTGCTCGTCTTCGAGCTTGTCCAGATGAGCTGCAAGCGTTGCGGTGGCGAGCGGCAACAGCGGCTCTGGCACCTCGGGCCACACGGCGTCAAGGAGTTCCTGGATCGTGCGCCGGCCTTCACTCAACGCCATGATCAGGCGATTCTCACGGTCAATGCGATGGGCGAGATAGTCTTCGAGCTTGACGTGCGCGTCCCACACCGGCGGCCCGTGGCCGGGGCACAGCACGTTGAAGTCTTCGCGCAGGCGCAGGCGGGTGAGCGCCAACATGTAGCCGGCCATGGCTCCACGATAGGGGCTGATGAACACACTGCCCTCGCCCAGCACGGCATCCCCGGTGAAACACGCGCCGTCGGCCACGACCGCAAAGTGATCGGCAGCATGACCTGGCGTGGCGACGGCCTCGAAGGGACCGAAGCGCACATTCTCGCTGAGCAGGATGTCCACGGATCCGCGACCGGCGGCAAGTGGGGCCGGATAATGTTCGAGCAACGGTCGCACCGCTTCGGCATGGTCGTGGTGATCGTGGGTGAGCACGACTCCTCCCAAACCTCCACGTGCGTCGATGGCGGCCGCCAGGCGCGTGATGTGCTCGTCCAGCAGCGGACCGGGATCTACGATCCACGCCGGCGAACGCCCGACGACCCACGTATTCGTCCCCGACAGCGTGAGCGGCCCCGGGTTGGCGGCCCGCACACGCAGGATGTCGTAGTGAGTCAGCAGGTCCGCCTCAGAGCCCGCCTCCGCGGAGTCGCCGTTGGCGCCGGCGTCTGCCTCTGGATTCGGCGGATGCGGCGTATTCATGGAACGCGACGTTAGCTGACGGCCCGGCTGAAATAACTGCCCGTGAGCCTACCTCTCGCGACCGGACGCACGGCTGCGACGCCGTGTGCCGCTGCGCGATGAGCCTCCAGGACGTTGCGCCCCGCCGCTACCCGTGCTCGGACGACGCCCGCCGGGACGTGAGCGCTCGCCACCGCGCGGACGGCCCGCGCCGCCGCCACCCGTGCCTCGATTGGGGCCTGCTGAGCTGATCCCAGCGAGACCGAGCTCACGCTCCAAGCCGAGCGGGCTGATCATTCCCGCCAGTTCGCGGGTCTGATCGTGAGCGACGAGCGTGACGCCCACGCCGCTCGCGCCGGCGCGAGCAGTGCGCCCGATGCGGTGCACGTAGTCCTCACGGGTTGCAGGGATGTCGTAGTTGATCACGTGGGTGATGCCCGCCACGTCGATCCCTCGCGCAGCAACGTCCGTGGCCACGAGCGTGTCCACAACCCCCGCCTCGAAGTTAGCAAGCGCCCGCTCGCGCTGGCCTTGGGACTTGTCACCATGCATCGCCACCGCCTTGACGCTGCTGGTGGCAAGACGTTTGACCAACCGATCGGCGCCGCGCTTGGTGCGCACGAACACGAGCGTCAGACCGCGCTCGGCCTCGCCGAGCTCGATGATCAGACGTGCGACCTTGCCGTCGTGGGTGACGGTCACGAAACGGTGCTCCACATCGCCCTTGCGCTCGGCGGAGTGCGCATGCTCGTGGCGGCGCGGATCGGTGGTGTAAGCCTTGGCGATCCGCCCGACCTCGCCCTCGAGCGTCGCCGAGAACAACATCGTCTGGCGCTTGGCAGCGGTCATTTTCACGATTTTGTCGACCACTGGACGAAAGCCCATATCCAACATCCTGTCGGCCTCATCGAGAACTAGCACGCGGACTTGGCTCAGCGATACATCCCTGCGCTCGATCAGGTCGAGCAGCCGCCCGGGAGTCGCCACGAGAATGTGCGCGCGTGCGGCTAGCCGTGCCTGCTTGACGATGCCGGCACCGCCGTAGACGGCCGCAATCGATAGAGCGCGGGCGTGCGCGAGCGGACGCATGTCCTCGACGATCTGGAGGGCCAGCTCGCGGGTGGGCGCGAGGATCAATGCTGACGGGCGCGCGTCGGAGTCCTTCAAAGACTCGACCACGGGCACGCCGAACGCGAGTGTCTTGCCCGAGCCAGTGGGCGATTGCGCAAGTACGTCATGGCCCGCCAGGACGTCCGGGATGACCATCTTCTGGACGTCGAACGGCGCAGTGATCCCGCGCTTGGCAAGCTCAGCCACGACAACCTCGGACACGCCGAGGTCGGCGAACGTTTCAACCTTCATGTGTTGGTGCTCCTTCTGGCAGCCTCAAGGGCCGCCGCTGCAGATGGAGATTCGACTGACCCCATCCGCGCTTCAGAGCGCCAACAAAGACAAAGAACCTCACAGACGGCCTCGCCGCCCGTAGTGGCACCGTAGCAGGCTGCCGATGGCTCACCGCGATTGCGGCAGCTTGACCTGACTTCGCTTGCCGCCAGCGGCGGAGGACGGCGGCACGACGGGTCCGATGTCACCGTCGGGAGCCTCGTCGAGATCGACCATCACGGGAGCGTGGTCGCTCGGCTTGGTGCCCTTGCGGGCCTTTCGATCGACCCAGGCGGCGCGCACCCGACCGGCGAGGGCAGCGTTTGCCAGCACAAGATCGATCCGCATGCCCAGATCTTGATGGAACATCCCAGCGCGGTAGTCCCAGTAGCTGAACACGCGCTCGGTCGGCCAGCGATCGCGTATGACATCGCGCAGACCCAGCTGCTGCAATTCGGCGAGCGCCGCCCGCTCTGCGGGCGTGACGTGCGTGTGGCCTACGTATGCGGCCGGATCGAACACGTCGATGTCGGCGGGCGCGATGTTCATGTCGCCGCAAACCATCACGTCTTGTGGACCGCTCGCCACCACCGCCCGCAAAGCAGCAAGCCAGGCGAGCTTGTACCGGTAGTGATCGGAATCGGGCTCGCGGCCGTTGGGGACGTACACGCAGTGCACTCGCACCCCGCCGCATGTTGCCGCCACCGCGCGTGCCTCCGCGTGCGGGAAGCCCGGCGCACCGTCCACCCCCACGACGACGTCCTCCAACCCCGCGCGCGACACGATCGCCACCCCGTTCCACTGTGCCTCGCCGTGGCGAGCAGACGCGTAGCCGCGGCTCGCGAGCTCCCCGCCGAGCAGCTGATCGAACGCGTCGTCGGCGAGCTTCGTCTCCTGCAGGCAGACGACGTCAGGCTGGCGTTCGTCGAGCCATGCCAGCAGCCGTGGAAGGCGTTGCTTGACCGAGTTCACGTTCCATGTCGCTACTCGCATTGGCCGTACGCTAGCGCCAGCAGCACCACGCTGGCGGCAGGAGGATAATGGCGAGGGTGACCGACGAAATCGCTTCCAACACCGAGGCGATCCATCAGGCGATGCCGTTTGCGAAGAAGCTGGGGCTCGAGCTGGTCGCGGCTGGTCCCGATGAGGTTCGCTGCCGGCTGAACTGGTCAGATGAGCTCTCCGGCGCGGGCGTTGGCATGCACGGCGGCGCGATCATGAGTCTCGCCGACGCAGCCGGCGGCCTGTGCGCTTTCCTGAACCTCCCTGACGGCGCAAGCGGGACGACGACGATCGAGTCGAAGACGAACTTCCTACGTGCCGTGCGCTCCGGCGCGGTCGAGGCCGTTTCGCGACCGTTGCACAAGGGCCGCTCAGTGGTCGTCGTGGAGACCGACGTGATCGACGAGGCAGGACGCATGGCTGCTCGCGTTACCCAATCTCAGATCGTCCTGCGCCCATGAGCGCCGCCCGAGCCGGCTGCCCGTGCCCCAACCGCTAGACACCGCGGGCGACCGCTTCACGCTCCCCGAGCTGGAGTCGGCTGCACTGCTCACCATTGACGTCCAGTGCGACACGCTCGACGACGGCGGCTTTCCGATTGCCGGCACGTCTTTGGCATTGCCGATGATGCGTACCGTTGTGGAGGGCTTTCGCCGAGCAGGCAAGCCGATCGTCCACGTCGTTCGCATCTACGAGCGCGACGGCGCCAACGCGGAGCCCTGTCGCCGTCAGTTGCTCGCCGCAGGGGCACAGCTCTTGATCCGCGAAACGCCCGGCTGTCAGATCGCCGGCGAGCTACTCCCCAATCCGGGCGCTGAGCTCGACGAGGGGCTGCTGCTGGACGGCGGCGTGCAGATACTCGGGGCCAACGAGGTGGCCATGTACAAGCCGCGGTGGGGTGCCTTCTACCGCACGTCGCTCGAGGAGCACCTGCGCGAGCGTGCGATCTCGACGGTGGTGTTCACCGGCGCCAACTTCCCCAACTGCCCACGGACCTCGATCTACGAGGCTAGTGAGCGCGACTTCCGCGTGGTGGTCGTCCGCGACGCGATCTCAGGTCTTTACGAGCGCGCCGAGCAAGAGCTCGCGGGCATCGGTGTGCATCTGATGAGCAGCGACGAAGTGATCGAAGGACTCGCGGCTAGCGGCTAAGCCGATTCACGCGAAGCATTCTTCAAGTATAAATACATACAGACGTGTATGTATGATACATTCCCGGCGAGCAGACCGATGTCCACAGCCTCACGCCAGCACTCCGACCCCGTCCCTCCGCGCCGAGACAGGCAGGCAGCAGCCGCGACCGCCCAATGGCAGCGCGAGGTTCCCGAGGCGATCCGCTCCCTTGGCACACTCGCGGACGCCGACTACGCCGACATCGTCACTGCGGCAATCGACACAGTGCCGGCAGAACCCGAGCAGGTGATCCACGAAACGCTGCAGCGTATGCCGCGCGGCCTGGTCCTGTTCATCCCATTTGCGCAGCGCGTGTTGCTGGGTCTCCGCCTGAAGCTGCAACCGTCGCCGGACTACCTGCTCGGGTGGAAGATCGCCGATCGCGGCGATAACTGGATCAGGATCGAGGCTGCCTCGTGGTTCTTGACCGGCCACGTAGTCATCCACGTCGATCAACGGCAAATCTCGCTCGCGTCATTCATCCGCTACGACCGACGGCTCGCGGCATTCGTGTGGCCGCCGGTGTCCCTGATCCACCGTCAGGTAGCGCTCGCCCTAGTACGTGGCGCGGTACAAGCGCTCTGATGAAACCCAGCATCAAAGGTGTGAAAGGACAGGCGAGACTTCCGAATAGTGCACACATCTCCCACCCTTGGCGCATCCATGAGCTCACCGCCGACTTTCAGCTCGAGGACGTGTGGGCGCTACCCGTACACGGTGAGCAGGGCGACTTCCCCGCGCTGGTGCAGGGCCTTACCGCGGGCGATCCCTCCCAAGGCTCATGGCTTGCTCGCGCGCTGTGGACGATCCGTTGGAAGCTCGGCGAGCTACTGGGTTGGGATGAGGCAGAGACGGGCCTCGGAGAGAGGGTGCCGACGCTGCGCCAACGCCTGCCTAAGGACCTGCTAGACGCGCCAGGCCCCGGCTTCGACGCGCTGCCGTTCACCCCGCTGTACCTGACCGGCGACGAGTTCGCCGCGGAGATCGCCAACCACACCATGCATGGCGTCATGCACCTCGGCTGGGTTGCTGACGGGACTGGCGGTTGGCGCGGCCAGATGGCCGTCCTGGTCAAGCCAAACGGGCTCCTCGGAGCCATATACATTGCCTCGATCAGACCATTTCGACACCTGATTATCTACCCCGCGATGATGCGGCAGATCGAGCGCGACTGGACACGAGCGGCTCGCACCGGTCTTACGCAAACCGTCGATTCGCATGAATCCTGAACTGCCTACGATGCACGGCTGATCAGTCAAGAGCAGGCCCTGCTCGGACCGAGGCGCTCGTCTGCACAAGCTACGCTCCCGCGATGGACCCCAAGCTCCTGGAAGACCTCGAGGACTGGCTGCGGATCCCCTCGATATCCACCGGCGGGGGCGACCCAGCAGACCTGGAGCGGGCGGCCGCTTGGGTGATCGACCGTGTCCGCGAGGCCGGCGGCGAGGGCGAGCTGGTCCGCCTCGGCGATGCCAATCCGCTGGCGGTAGCCGAGCTGACGGCGAGCGTCTCGGACGCCCCGACAATCCTCATCTACGGCCACTACGACGTCCAGGGGACCGGCCCGGCTGAGCTGTGGCACTCGCCGCCGTTCGAGCCAACTCATCGTGACGGCCGGCTCTACTGCAGGGGCGCCTGCGACGACAAGGGCAACTTCCTGCCGCTACTGCATGTGGCCTGTGCCATGGCCCGCGCCGGTGAACTTCCCGTGAACGTGAGGGTGCTTGTCGAGGGAGAAGAGGAGATGGGAGGCGGCGCCGTAACCGAGTGGGTGCGCCGGGATGCGCGCGGCGCGAACGCTGCAATCGTGTTTGACTCCGGCATCCCTGATCCGGAGACGCCCGCCGTCACCGTCGGGCTTCGCGGCGTGGTCATGATCGGGGTGACTGTCAGGACGGCTGAGCGCAACCTCCACTCCGGCATCTATGGCGGTAGCGTCCTCAATGCCCTGCATGTCCTCAATGAGGTCCTCGCGCAGGTCCTGCCCGGACCGGATGGGCGTGTGCGCGAGGAGCTGCGTGAGGGGATCAGCCCTCCGTCGCCGCTGGAGATCGACTCCTGGGAGCGGCTACCCGACGGGGAAGATCTGATCGCCCAGGCCGGCGGCAG
>DATHLT010000100.1:0-8483 GCA_035487855.1 Solirubrobacteraceae bacterium | reverse complement strand
CTTCGGTGGCGGTCTCTCGGTGACGCCCGAGGGAGGGTTGGCGGCGAGCGTCGCCGAGCCGCTCATCTGCTTCAAAGACCTGCGGGTCTCGATGGCTGTGATGACGCTCGGTATGGCCTACATGTTCGCCGCTATGCAGCTGGTGATGTCGTGAGTGCCTCCGTTGCAAGGACACGATCTGGCGCTCGTCGGCTGGTGAGCGCGCGTGGCATTCAGATAGCGCTCGGGCTGGTGTGGCTGCTCGATGGGCTGTTTCAGTTCAAGAGCTTCATGTTCACACACAGCATCGTCACGGAAGTCTTCGAACCAGCGATGCACGGCCAGCCGTCGTTCATCGGTGACCCGATGCGCATGTTTGCTGACTTCTACGGTCGCGACCTGACCTTGTGGAACTCGCTCTCCGGCGAGATCCAGCTTGTGATCGGGCTCGGCTTGATGTGCAGCAAGCGGCTGGTGAAGCCGGCACTCACGGTTTCGTTCGCTTGGGCAATCTTCGTGTGGTGGTTCGGCGAGGGCTTTGGCGGGCTGACGTCCAATACGCTGCCATCGCCGCTGATGGGCGCACCGGGAGCGGTGATCCTGTACGCGATCGTCGGTCTGCTGGTGTGGCCCACGGAGAAAGCTGAGCACTGCTCTCCTGCTGCGCTCGGCCCGCTTGGCGACCGCGGCGGGCTGTGTTTCTGGTCGGGGCTGTGGGCGATCTCAGCGGGGCTGTGGCTGGCGAATGTCAACCGCGCGAAGGAAGCCACGCACGGCATGATCACCGAAATGGCAGAAGCCTCACCGCACTGGCTCGCCAAGATCCAAGACTCGCTGGCGAAACACACCGTGGGGCACGGCAGCACGATCGCGATTGTGCTTGCTGTCGTCTCGGTGGCTGTCGCAGTCGGGGTATGGACGCCGCTGCGCTGGCCCGCGCTTGCGATCGGGATTGTGCTCTCGCTTGCCTACTGGCTATATGGGCAGGATCTCGGCGGTCCGTTCTGGAACGAGAACGCGACCGACGTCAACGCCGGGCCGCTGTTCGTGCTGCTCGCGATGGCGCTTGTCCCTGTCGCGCAGCCCGCGGTATCGCGGGAGCGCGTCCCGGCCGAGGCGCGTTCACCTGAGCAGACAGCGAGGACCTCAGGGATGGGCGTGGCCTGAGTCTCGATGGAGCTCCCCGTTACCCTCACAGCAGGCAATGGCACCGATGAGTGGGCAACTGTGGGGGGCGAGCTTGTGAGAGCGACGAGAAATGCGCTGGCAGGCTGTCTGGCAGCGGCTGCCGCGGGATCGTTCCTGCTGTCGTTCGCGGCGACGCCGGCCGGGGCCGCACCTATGTGGCTCCCGCCGGCGAAGCTCTCGGGTGCTGGGCAGAGTGCGGAAGCGCCGCAGGTGAGCGTCGACGCGCAGGGCGACGCGCTGGCTGTCTGGCAGCGCTACGACGAAGGAAGCGGCAAGACGGTGATCGAATCCGCGGGCAGACCCGCCGGCGGCAGCGGTTGGGACTCACCCGTGGTTGTGTCCTCCAGCGCAGACGACGCATCCCTACCGCAGGTCGCGCTCGACTCCCATGGCGATGCGGTGGCCGTGTGGCTCAGCCTCAGCGGCGGCGGCGAATACTCGATCGAGGCGTCCACCAAATCTGGCTTCACCGGTGCGTGGCAGACGCCGGTCACGCTGCGCGAGCTCGGCCCTATGGCCGCGATGGATCCCCGACCGGATCTGGCCGTCGACTCACAGGGCGACGCGGTCGTCGTGTGGGAGTGCTTGGAGGGCGGCGAAGATCTCGTCGAAGGGGCGAGCCGACCGGCCGGTGGCTCCTGGCAGGCGCCGGAAACGCTCTCCACGGAAGCCGAAAACCTGCACGCCGCCGAAGTGGGCATCGACGCGGCCGGCGACGCGACGGCCGTGTGGGAAGAGAAGGGCGCCGAAGTCCGCATCGACGCGGCCAGTAAGCCGGCGGGCGGCCAATGGCAGCATCCCGTTGCGATCTCGCCGGAAGGCGACAACGCGAACGAACCGCGCCTGGCGGTGGCCGCCAACGGCGATGCCGTGGCCGCGTGGGAACACTTCGAATCGGAAGAGCTGATCGAAGCCACGGTGAGAAATTCAGCCGGCGCCTGGGGCAAGCCGGTCGCGCTTACCCAGCCTGAAACGGGCAAGGGAGAACCCGCGGGCCAGCAGGTGGCGATCGACGGGCAGGGCGACGCCGTCCTCGTGTGGGCGCGCATGAACGGTGGCCAAGAAATCGTCGAAGCCACGGAGCGGAGCGCGTCAAGCGCCACTTGGCAGCCCGTCGCCGCGCTGTCCGGTCCTGGCGAAAGCCTCGAAGAGCTGCCGCGGGTAGCGGCCAACGGGCAGCGCCACGCCGTGGTGGTCTGGGAAAGGAGGCATGGGGGCGAAGAAACAGTCGAAGCCGCGGCAGGGCTCGCGACGAGCAACTCGTGGCAGACACCAGTAGCGCTGTCGAGTGCGGGTGAGCCGGCATCCGAACCGCAAATCGGGATCGACGGGCAGGGTAATGCGGTGGCAGTCTGGAGTCGCTTCGATGGGGCGTCATACATTGCGCAAGCGGCCGGCTACGATGCCGTGGGACCAGAGCTGAACTCGCTCACGATTCCCACCACCGGGACCGTCGGGCAGGCGCTCGCGTTCTCCACTGCTCCGTTCGATGTCTGGTCTGCGCTGGGTGCTACGAGCTGGAGCTTTGGTGACGGCACGAGCCAGGCTGGCACCAGCGTCACCCACGCCTACGGCGCCCCCGGCACCTATACGGTCACGGTGACGAGCGCTGACGTCCTGGGCAACACGAGCAGCACGAGCGGGGCCTTGCAGATCACGGGACCGGCCACGAACACCAAACCGCCGGTCCTTGCACCGGTGGCCCCGAAGATCATCGCAGCGCACCTGACTGCCAAGCGCTTTCGCGTCTCAGCGGACGCCACCGCCATCTCCGCCAAGGCCAAGGCGCCACGTGGCACGAGTTTGCGCTTCACGCTGTCAGAGACGGCCAAACTGAAGGTTGTCTTCGAGCGATCGGCCGCGGGCCTGCGCCACGGCAAGCGCTGCGTTGCACCCAGCGCGAAGCTCATACGCGCGCACGCCAAGCGCTGCACGCGCACGCTGAGGATCGGGACGCTCACCCGTGCCGCCGTGCCGGCCGGTTCCGACAGCCTCAGCTTCAGCGGCCGTATCGGCACGAGGCCGCTCGCGCCAGGCTCCTACAAGGCTGTTCTCACAGCAAGCGCCGGCGGGTTGAGCTCGACGCCCGTCACGCTGTCGCTGACAGTCGTGGGTTGATCTGACCCGGCGGGTCGGCTCCGCGAAGACGGAGAGCGCCAGCCCGCTGGTGGGGTTGCCAGCTGCTGACCTATGACGCGCTGGTGTGAGCGGCCGCGCTGTCCCGCGCCCACCGCACGATCGCTCCGGACCCTGTGACGACGCTGCCGTCATCCAGTACAAGGATCGGCACCGAGCGCTGTCCGCTGAGCTTCTCGATCTCCGCTCGATCGCGGGCCCGGCTTGGCCAGGTCCACAGCTTGAAGGTGCCACCCTTGACCTGCTTGAGCTCGTAGCCGAACCCAGCGTCGTCGAGTGCCTTGGCGGCTCTCCCACACGGATGGGCGATCGGCGCGGGCAATCCGCCGAAGGCCTTGCCGTCTGTGCAGGTGTAAAGGACCATCGACTGGAACGATATCGATGCCGGCCAAGCGCCCGTTCAGGGCTCGCGCACGGAGAGGCGGCAGGACTGTGCCTGCGACAACGGCCCGGGTTGCACTGGGCCGGCCCCCGAGGGTGAGCCTACGAGCCGGTCCGCAGCGGCTCTCGCACGAAACCATCGATTATCTCCGCGAGCAGTTCGGGCTGATCCTCCGGCACGAACGCGCGGCTTTCCGGGATCTGCTCCAATCGCGCGCCGGGGACCATCTCTGCCAGGCGGGTGGCGAAGTGCAGTGGGAACATCAGGTCGTCCGGCGCCCACGCCAGCAGCATCGGCAATGGATGTTCGCGTAGGCGCTCTGCCGCTGCCAGCGTGTCGCGCTTGTCGATCGCCTTCAGAGTCGCGACCACGTCTGCACGGGTTGCCCGGTCGCGCAGCGGCGCGGTCCATGCTGCCGTGAGCTCGTCAGATAGCCGTGTGTGACTTAGCATGCCGAACGCCAACGGCGAGCGCCGCAGGCGCGCCGAGCGCATCTGCTGGCCTATGAGCCAGTACGCGCCGGGAACGTGTGCAAGCCATTGCAGCGGGCGTAGCATCGGCGGCAGGAAGTTCTCCAAGCAGTCGCAGTTGGTCAGCACCAGGCCGCTGAGGCGCTCGGGGCGCTCGCTGGCGAGGATCTGCGAGATCGCTCCGCCGGTGTCGTTGGCCACGATCGTCACGTGCTCCAGCGCCAGCGCGTCGAGGAAGTCTGCGATCAGATGTGCGATCCCTCGCGGCGAACGGTCTACCCCCGGCGCCAGCGCTGAGGTGTGCGAGCCGAGCGGCCAATCGGCGACGATGCAGCGATGTCTCCCCTGCAGGTGGGGTGTGACGTTGCGCCACAGACGCCCGTCTACCAGCAGGCCATGGACGAACACCAGCGGGTCGCCTTCGCCCTCGTCGCTGTAGTGGATCGTGCCTTGCTCGAGTGTGATGCTCGTGCGCATCGTCTGTAGCCTCCTCTATCGTCAAAGTTACGTTCAGGCTGCACGTAACTTACATACAGACTGCATGAATGTCAATCGCCAAGCGGCTCGCTCCGCCTCGACTCGCGCAAAGCTCATTCGCGCTGCGCGGGTGCTGTTCGCCCGCACCGGCTACGCCGACGTGGGAACCGAGGAGATCTCGCGCCGTGCAGGCGTTACGCGTGGCGCCCTCTACCACCAGTTCCCGTCCAAGGAGGATCTGTTCCTGGCCGTGTACGAACAGGTCGAGCAGGAGCTGACCGAGCGCGTCGACGGTCTGCTCGGGGACGTCAGGAGCCCATTCGCGGCGATGCGCGCCGGAATCAGAGCCTTCCTCGAGGCATGCCGCACGCCGGAGGTGCAGCGGATCGTGTTGATCGATGGCCCCGCAGTGCTCGGTTGGGTTCGCTGGCGCGAGGTCGCCGAGCGCTACGGGCTGGGGTTGATGGAGTCCGTCATCCGCGCCGCCATCGACGCGGGCGAGATCGTGGCGCTGCCCGTCGAGCCGCTCGCCCACCTGTTGATGGGCGCCTTGGACGAGGCCGCGTTGCTGGTCGCACGCGATCCCGATTCCACGGACGTAGTTGCCGCGACGTTCGAGCGGCTCGTCGACGGGCTGCTGGTCGTCGCGCCGCAGTCGCCCTAGGCGTGGATACCGTCCGCGGCTGCGCCAGCGATCGAGGGCTCCTCTGCTCTCAGCCCGGCTGTCGTCGTCGTTGCCAAAGCACGGCTCTTCGGCACGAGCAGCGCCGAGAGCAGACACACCAGCAGGAAGCCGGTCGCCATCAGGAACGTGTCGGTGAAGCCTGTGACCGTGGGCTCGCCATGTGCGACGTTTGTCGCAATGAACGTCGCCGACAGCTGCCCGCCCAGTGCGCCCCCCAGCGTTCGCATGACCGTGTTCATGCCGCTCGCCACGCCCGTCTGGTGGCTGGAGACGGCCTGCACGATTAGGTTGCCCAGCGCCGCGAACGCAAGGCCGATGCCGACGCCCAGCAGCGCTGCCGCCACCAGTAGGTCATACGGATGGCTGTGGGCGACAGCCAGCAGAGCAAACGCTGCCGTCGTGAACGCTGTTCCCGTCAACAGCGCCGCGCGCGAGCCGAAGCGCTGGGAGATCCTCCCCGCGTACATGCCCAGGATCGTCATCCCCACAGTCGAAGGCAGCAGATACAAGCCCGAGACCACCACCGATACACCGAACCCGAAGCCCGTGCTCCTGGGCAGCTGCGCAAATTGAGGAAACACGATGAACGATGCATACATGCCCGCTCCCAGCAGAAACGCAGCGAGGTTCGTCGTCCACACCCCGCGGATCCGCATCATCGTCATGTCGATCAGCGGGTTGCTAGTGCGCACCTCCACCGCCACCCACGAGGCCGATACGACCAGGCCGGCCGCGATCAGGCTCAGCGTCTTGGTCGAGCCCCAGCCCCACGTGGTCGTCTCGCTGATCGCTATCAGCACCATTGACAACCCCACCGTCATCAGCGCAGCCGCAAGCCAGTTGATCTTCCCCGGGACCCTTACCGGGGACTCAGGGATGTATCTCCAGGTGGCGAAAGCCGCGATCAAGATCGCGATCAGCGGGATCCAAAAGAGCCAGTGATAGTCGAGGTGCTCAACGATCACGCCCGACAGCACGATCCCGAAGCCGGCGCCCACGCCAAGGATCGCCGACAGCAGGCCAATGCTCCCCGCCACCTTCTCCTGGGGGAACTCGTCGCGCACGATTCCAAACGCGAGCGGGAAGATGCCGCCGCTCGCGCCCTGGATGAAGCGCCCGATGATCATCACGCTCAACGAGTGCGATACCGCCGCGATCAAGGTGCCCACGGCGAGGATCGCGAGCGTCACCAGCAACAGTCGCTCCTTGCCGTACATATCGCCCAACCGGCCGAGAATCGCCGTGCCGACCGATGCGGACAGCAGGTAGGCGGTCAGCAGCCACGCGATCCCCGTCTCAGACGTATGTAGGTCGTGTTGGATCGTCGGCAGCGCTGGCACGACCGAGGAGCTCAGCATCGCGTAAGCGACCCCGCCGAGCGACAACACAGCGAGGATCAACGTCGGATGTGTGCGGCTTTGAGTAGTGGCGGTCGCTGCCATGCGGTCTTTGCTTCACACTAGCGCTCGTCGTGTCGAACCTCGATCGCCTGCTGCACCGCGTGCCCGAACGCTCCGGGGAGGCCTCACATCGCCAGCTGACGCTGTTCGTGCGCCGCATTGCCCTGCTCGGCCTGACAGCCGCCTGGCTGTTGTTCCTCGGCGCTGTCGGACTGGCGCTCACCGAGCACGTCGACCTCTGGTACGGCTTTCGTTGGGCGCTTGACACCACCGCGACCGTCGGTGGCTTTCCCCAGCCGCACAGCACCGCCGGGCAAATCATCCAGGTTCTCCTGACCGTGCTCGGCGTCGGTACGCTCTTCTATGCGCTAGCCACGGTTACGGAGTTTTTCGTTGCCGGGCATCTCGGTGATCTGCTGGCGGCACGGCGCATGCAGAAAATGATCGACTCGCTCAGCGACCACCACATCATCTGCGGCTTCGGCCGCGTCGGGCGCCAGGTCGAGCACGACCTGCGCGCCGCGCGTGCCAGCTACGTGGTCGTCGACGCCGACAACCGCAACCGCCACCGCGCCGAGGGTCTAGGCATCAGCTTCATTGAGGGCGACGCCTCCGACGACGTGGTCTTGTTACAGGCCGGCATCGCCCGTGCCCGCTCGATCGTCGTCTGCGCGGACTCCGACGCTGACAACGTGTTCATCACGCTCACCGCCCGCGGCCTGCGAGCGGACATCCCGATCGTCGCGCGGGCAGCCATCGAGGACACCGAGAAGAAGCTCAAGCGCGCAGGCGCCGACCGGGTCATCTCCCCCTACAAGGCCAGTGGCACCGAGATGGCAAGGCTCGCGCTACACCCCCAGCTCAGCGGCGTGGTCGACGTCGACACCGAATATCGCATGGAGGAGATCCCCGTCGGTGACGGCTGCGACGGCGTCGGTCAGACCGTCGGCGACATCCGCGGCGGCTCGATGATCGTCGGCCTGCGCCGCGGCACCGACTTCCAGCCCCAGCCCCCCGCCGAGACCGCACTGGCCGTTGGCGACATAATCCTGGCGATGGGCACGCCGAGCACCCTCGAGCGCCTCGAGCAGCTGCTGCAGGCGGTCCCCGCCCGCTCCTGAGTGTCGTGGCGGCCTGTCGGATGGCAGCCCGTGGCGGGGACGGCACTGTAGCCTCTCGCGAATGCGCGCCCACCACGTTCACATCGAACACCACTTCTCCAAGCCGCCGGAGCTTGTCTTCGCGCACCTTGCCGAGCACGAGAACCTCGCCGAGGTGTTCGGCGCCAAGGTCACGCGCGTGCGAGACGGACAGGACGAGGAGCGCAACGGCGTAGGCTCGGTCAGGCGGTTGCGCATCGGGCCGCTCGCACCCTTCGAGGAGACCGTTACCGAGTTCCTCCCCAACGAGCGGATTGTCTACCGCATCACCAAGGGCAGCCCGCTGAGCGGACACCTCGGGGTCATGACCTTCGCGCCTCGAGGCGGTGGCACGAGCTTCGTGTACGACATCCGTCTCGCCTCACGCATCCCCGGGCTTGCGCTGCTCGTGCGCGCCGCGCTCACGCGCTCGATCACCCAGGCGCTGGCGAAGGTCGACCAGCAGGCCTGACCCTCGTTGCCGGCCTGCGTTTGGGCATGGCGCTCGCTCACGCCCCTGTCGTGAGCACCATCCGAAAGCGCGCATCGCCGCTCATCATCCGGTCATAGGCCGCTTCCGCCTGCTCCAGCGGGAACGTCTCCACCATTGGCCGCACACCCGCCAGC
>DATHLT010000099.1:0-2702 GCA_035487855.1 Solirubrobacteraceae bacterium | reverse complement strand
AGGAATCGGCCGCGCTGATCGCCTGGCTCAAGGCCTCGCCCGCTAACGTCGAGGAGTTCCTCGGTGTATCGGTGATCGCGCGCGATCTGCGCGAGGCCTGCGCCGAGCCCGAGCATTCGGCCGACACCCTCCTCGCCCGCGTACGGGCTGAGGACGACAGTCCGGTTGAACCTCGCTGGTCGCGAGCGTGGAAGGCGGTCAGGGACGTTCGCGTAGGCCGCTGGCAAACCGCGGCAGTCGCCATGGCTGCGATCGGCGTGGTGAGTGTTGGCTTAACCCTGTTGTGGAATCTGAGGCCCGTCGCGCGCGTGCCCGCACCCGCCGAAGTCACCGTGCTGCACTTTGAAACGCGCCACGGTGAGCAGCAGGCTCATCGTCTGGAGGACAATTCGGTATTGCACCTCAACACCGACAGCGCGGTGGCGATCCGCTACAGCAAGACGGAGCGCCAGGTCACACTCACCTCCGGCGAGGCCGACTTCGAAGTCGTCCATGAGCCCCAGCGCCCCTTCCGGGTATTCGCCGGCCCGGCCGAAGTCGTGGATCTTGGAACCAGATTCGACGTGCGATTGGAGGACCGCTCGACCCTCGTTACAGTGGTCGAGGGCCGAGTCGCCGTCGGGCGCTCGCCGAGCTTGCAAACCAGCGGCACGAACTCGAACCCGGACCATCCGCCGGTATTCGTCCAGCTGAAGGCCGACGAGCAGTTGCGCGTGACCCCGGATCAGTGGCCGGCTACGCCGGTAGCCACCGACCCGCAGCGCACCACCGCCTGGCTGCATCGCCAAATTATGTTTGAGCGCGAGCCGCTGGAGCGCGTCGCGAGTGAGTTTAACCGCTACGCTGCGAAGCCGATCGAGATCACCGCGCCCGAGTTGCGGAGTCTGGAGATCAGTGGAGTGTTCGCCACGGACGATGCCGAGGCGTTCATCGCGTTCCTCCGCAGCCTCGAGGGCGTGCGGGTCGACGTGACTGCGACGCGGATCCTCGTGTCGCACAAATAGGTGTTGCTGCAGCGCACAGTTCGGGCGGGCTGTCCTTTCGCACTAAACTTAGCGCACAGGGCAGCCAGACGCCCGAAAGGTAAGCGTGGATGGCGGTTCACTCGCGGCACCCTTCGACGCAGATCGCGACCGCGGTGTCCGCAGTATTCCGTGCATTGTCAATCTGCGCACCCGTCGCCCTCTGTGATTCCCCTGCCGCGCTGGCCCAGGCCGTTGCTCCCTCGGCGCTGACCGCGGACATTCCCGCGCAGCCGCTGGCGCAGGCGCTTGCAGCGTTTGCTCGCCAGACAGGCCTGCAGCTCGTTTATGTCTCCGGAGTGCTACGCAGCCAAAGATCCCATGCGGTCGCGGCGGGAGTCGGCGCGGACGCGGCACTCGCTCAGTTGCTTCTGGGCACGGGGCTGAAGTTCCAGCATCTCACCGTGAACAGCGTGCGCATCCTCGCCGCCGCGCCACCCGCACCGGAAACCAGAAGCCCGAGCCCCGCGGGCGAGGAGTCATTCGAGGTCATCGTCACCGCCAATCGCCGCGAGGAGGACCTGCAGGACGTCCCCATCACGGTTGAGACGATCTCCGGTGGGCAACTCAAACAGCTCAACGTGACGACTTTCAACGATCTGCTGCAGTACACCCCCAGCGTCACCTACAGCGGTAACGGCCCGGGCACCGGCAATATCTTCATACGAGGCCTGGGCTCGGTCGGCACCGGCAACCAGCAACAGTCGACCATAGCCACTTTTCCAAACGTCGCAGTCTACCTCGATGACCAGTCGATGCAGTTCCCGGCGCGCAACAATGATGTCTACATGGTCGACCTCGAGCGCGTGGAGATACTCGAAGGTCCCCAGGGAACGCTGTTCGGTGGTGGCGCTCAGGCCGGCGCCATCCGCTACATCACCAACAAGCCGAAGCTCGATGTCACGGGCGGTGAGGCGAATGCGGCCTACGGCACCACCGCGGGCGGGGCGAACAACAGCCTGCTGAGTGCGGTCCTGAACGTACCGCTACTCGCCGACAAGCTGGCGGCACGCGCAGTGATCTTTTCTGAGCACCAGGGCGGCTACATCGAAAACGTGGCTTCGACGATTGGATATCAGCCGGGAACGGTGGCAGCCACCACCGGAGTCAAAGCCACCAACGCCAGTCTGATTGCTGGCAACACCAACCCAGTCGACTACCAGGGCATCCGCCTGTCCCTGCTGTGGAAATTCAGCGACAGGTGGAACCTGCTCCTGCAGCAGAACTACCAGGATATGGCGGCAGACGGTTACTTCTATGCTTATCCGTATGACTCGAACGGCATCGCCCTGCAGCCGTATCAGATCGCAGCCTTCACGCCCGCCTTCACCAAGGATCGCTACGAGAGCACGGCCTGGACGCTCAACGGCCAGATCGGCCCCTTGAGCGCCGTGTACACCGGCAGCTTCATGATCCGTCACATCGAGGGGCAGCAGGACTACTCAAACTACCTGCGCAACAGCACGACTGGCTCGTACTACAGCTGCATCGGGGCGGGTGCCGGAATCTTCAACGGAGCGAACTTCCCGAGTCTCGCCGGAAGGCCGCTGACGTGCTATCCCCCGGTCGCCAGTTGGCACGATACGGTCGAGAACCAGCATCAGAGCCACGAGCTGCGTGTTAGCACCGATCTGCAGTCTCGTCTGCGCGGCATAGTCGGCGCTTTCTGGGAGAAGTTTG
>DATHLT010000098.1:0-3135 GCA_035487855.1 Solirubrobacteraceae bacterium | reverse complement strand
CGCGCGGTTTGCGTTCTCCTGGCCGTTGGGCAGCTGGCGCTGTGCAGCGCCGGCGCCGGTGCGGAGATCATCGACCGCGTGCTCGCCATCGTCGGTGGCGGTGTGATCATGCAGAGCGATGTGACGATGGCCTTCGAGCTGGGGCTGGTGACCGTTGGAAAGACCGACGATCCGATCGCTGCCGTGCTGTCGCAGCTGATCGACCGGGACGTGATCCTCGCCGAGGTCGACCGTTACGCGCCGCCCGAGCCAACCCCCGAGCAGATCGATCGCGCCGCCGAGCAGGTGCGCGCGAGCTTCCCCACGGCCCAGGCGTATGACGCCGCGCTGGCGCGATCCGGCATCGATCAGGCGCGCCTCCGGCAGACCTTGCGAGACGAGCTGCGCATTCGCACGTATCTCGATCAGCGCTTCACCGTGCCGCCACCGACCGACGATGAGATGGCAGTGTACTACCGGGATCATCCGGGAGACTTCACTCGCGGCGGGCAGGTCGTGCCCGTCGATGCCGCCCGTGCCGAGATCGCGGCGGTTCTCACCACCGCCAGGCGCAAGACCCTCGTCGACGACTGGGTGGGCGGCCTGCGTCGCCGCGCCGACGTCAGTAACCTGTACCTGACACGCCGATGAACCCTGAGCCTCTGTGGCGTTTGTGATCGTGCCTTTGTGTCCGCTGTGCTCTCACCGACGGGTGGCAAGGAACTGGACGATTTGCAGGAGGTTGAAGCCGGAATGGCTCACCACCGGCGCCGCCACTGAGCCCCGGCGCAGGTACACGATCCCCCAGAAGGCCCCGAGGGTTCCGGTGGCAATCGCCGCGTCGGCGCCCTGGAGCAGGTGTCCGGCGCCGAATGCGATGCTCGCGATGACCACGCCGACCGTTGCGCCGCCCAGCCAGACTTCGAATCGTCGAAGCAGAAACGCTCTCTGTAGCTCCTCGCGGACACCGCCGGCAATCACGACGACGATCGCAAACAGCCAGACGTCACTCGGCTGGCGAATCAGTGCCTGCAGCGGGTTGTGCTCGACCGTGTGCAGCGAGGGAGCGTAGCGCTGGATCGTCGCCAGGATGGCGACCGCGATTGCCAGCGCGACGAAGATGAGCGGTAGACCAAACGACGCCTCGCGAGCGACCGGGCGCGCCCCGAGAAAGACGTCGCGCGGCCGCTCACCGTGCGCGTACAGGAAGAAGAGCATGAGGCCGACGAGCATTGCCGTGTCGACGAGCGACAACGTCACGACGAAACCAACACGCAGATCGCCGTTCGCGGCATACGGGCCGTAACCGAGCGCTGTGAATGTGGCGCCAAGCGCGGCCTGCGTGGGGTAATCAGAGCAGAGCAGGACCTCGAGCAGGGCGACCACCCGCTGGATAAGCGAGGGGTGGACGCGAGGAGCGACCGGGGGCTCGGGAGAAACGGCCATTTGTCGATGTGCGAGTCAGGAACTGGTTGATGTTACAGGCATTGCTGAGCTTGCAGCGGGCTCCATCAGCCTTCAGAATGTAAAAATGACATACCAAGGTGAGCTGTGACGTCTCTCATCGAGAGCACCAGCGTGAGCTCCCCGACGGCCGTCAATGTGGAGCGCGTTCTCATTGTAGAGGACGAACTGGCCGCGCGGAGTGGACTCGAGCAGCTCGTGAGGAGCTGGGGGTTCGTGGCCGAGTCGGCCTCCGACGGTCGCGAAGCGCTGGAAAAGGTGACGACGTTTCGGCCTGCGATCGTGATCACGGATCTGGTGATGCCGGGCATGGACGGGCTCGAGCTCCTGCGTGCACTGAATCAGCAGGGCGCCGACGTGACGACGCTGCTCCTGACGGCGCAGGGGACCGTGGAGACAGCCGTCGAGGCGATGAAGGAAGGTGCGTACGACTACCTCACCAAGCCGGTTGAGATTCAGCGCCTCAAGATCCTTCTCGACAAGATCGTCGAGCGGCTCGAAACGCTCCGTGAGGTCAAGGCGCTTCGTCGTCAGCTGCGCGAGCACGGCACGTTCGGGCCGCTGATTGGCACGGGTGCGGAGATGCGGAAGATCTACCAGGCGGTCGAGCAGGCGGCGCCGACCGGCGCGTCCGTGCTGATCACCGGCGATTCCGGGACGGGCAAGGAGCTGGTGGCGCAGACGATCCATCAGCTCAGCCCGCGCGCGCCGTTTCCCTTCGTGGCGATCAACTGTGCGGCCATTCCCGAGACGCTCCTTGAAAGCGAGATCTTCGGCCACGAGAAGGGGGCCTTCACGGGCGCTTCCGATCGGCGGCCGGGTTGCTTCGAGCTCGCTGACCGCGGCACCCTCTTTCTCGACGAGATCGGCGAGATGACGCCGACGACGCAGGTGAAGCTGTTGCGGGTGCTGCAGGAGCGCAAGTTCCGGCGGCTGGGTGGGCGGACGGAGCAGTCCGTGGATGTCCGCGTCATCGCGGCGACCAACACCGATCCGATGGAGGCGGTCCAGTCCGGCAAGCTGCGCGAGGATTTGTATTACCGCCTGAACGTGTTTGCGTTTCGCCTTCCGCCACTGCGGGAGCGCAAGGAGGACCTGCCGCTGCTGATCCAGGCATTCATCAACGAGTTCAATACCCGCAACCAGAAGTCGATTGCTGGCGTCGACCACAGCACGATGCGCTTGCTCGAACAATATCCCTGGCCGGGCAACGTGCGCGAGCTGCGGAACGTCATCGAGCGCGCAACCATACTCGCCGCGGGACCATTCATCGAACCCAAGCACCTGCCGGCGTCGTTCACGGCCGAACCGTTGCGGCCGCCCCAGCAACCGCAGGTGGCGCTCGGACCTGGTGTGACCGTTGCGGAGGCCGAGCGGCGGCTGATCCTGATGACGCTCGAGCACACCCGTGACAACAAGACGCGCGCCGCCGAGATTCTCGGCATCAGCCTCAAGACGCTTCACAACAAGTTGAACAAGCTCAGGCTCCGGCCCAGGAAGAGCGACCAGTGAAACGCCGGGCAACCCAGCCTCCAGCCTCCAGCCTCCAGCCTCAGGCGGCCTGAAATGCGAGTAGGCATCAAGGCCAAGCAGGTTCTCAGCATCACGTCGATCGTCGGCGCGGTGGTGGTGATTTTGAGCCTGTTGCACCTGGCGACGCTCGCGCGCATCGAGCTCGAGGAGAGCCGCGCG
>DATHLT010000097.1:0-14343 GCA_035487855.1 Solirubrobacteraceae bacterium | reverse complement strand
TGCTGCGCCGATCCGCGCGCTCGCGAACACCAGCAGCCCATGAGCACCGGCCTCCCCAGCCTCCCGGACACGCCCTCCCAAGCGGCTGACCAGCCGAGCACCAATGGCATAGCAGCCGGCCAGAGCGCAACGGCGCGTATCCGCACGCCCAGCGCCGAGCGCCGCGAACGCTGGGCGGCTTCGCCCACGTTCACCCGCAGCGAGATCTCGCTCGCCGCGCTCGCCGGCCTGCTGCTCGCGATCCTCACGACGTGGCCGCTGGTGTTGCACATGTCCAGCCGCATCGCCCCCGACCTCGGCGACCCCGTGCGCACCGCCTGGGAGATCGCCTGGGTTGGGCACGCAATGCTGCACAACCCGCTGCACCTGTTCAACGCCAACGCCTTCTACCCGCATCCACTCAGCCTCGCCTTCTCCGATTCGCTGCTCGGCTACGGCCCAACCGCATTCTTCGGGTCAGGCACCGTCGCTGCACTGGTTCGCTACAACCTGCTGTTCCTGTGGGTGTGGTCGCTGTGCTTCGTGGCCGCCTACCTGCTCGCGCGGGAGCTAGGGCTCGGCCGCTTGGGCGCCAGCGCTGCCGGCCTCGCGTTCGCGTACGCCCCCTATCGGGTGACCGAGGCGGGGCATTTGCACGTGATCTCCTCTGGCGGCTTCGTGCTGGCAATGTTCCTGCTGCTGCGCGGCTACAGACGCAACTCGCGCAAGCTAGTACTCGCCGGCTGGCTGGTTTCAGCCTGGCAGGTCAGCCTCGGCTTCACGCTCGGCCTGCAGTACTGCTACCTGCTCGTGGTGCTCGCTCTGCTCGTGGTGTTCTACTGGTGGCGCGGGCACCTCAGCCCCGGTAGCGCATGGCAGCGGCCCGCGCAAAGCCCCGCCGCCCAAGGGCGGCTCGCCCGCATCGCTGCCGAGCGCGGAGCGCTGATACCCCGCCGCCTGCTGGCGGTGAGCTTGATCGGCATGGCTGTGCTCGGCGCTGTCACTGTGTATCAGGCAAGGCCCTACCTGAAGGTGGCCGACGAGTACCCAACCGCCAAGCGCACGCTGGCCGAAGTGGAGACCTACTCCGCCGGCCCCGCCGCGTTGCTCTCCGCTTCATCGGAGAACCGCGTGTGGGGTGAGATCACCGAAGGCATGCGCGCCAAAGTCAACTCTAAGAACGAGAGTGTGTTCTTCCCTGGTGGGCTGATCCTCGCGCTGGCGCTGATCGGCCTACTCGCCATGCGCGACGCTCCCTATACGCGACGCCTACGTATCGGCCTGCTCGCCGGGATCATCGTCGTCTCGATCCTCGCCCTGGGCTTTGGCATCACCGGTGCCGGATATCCCTATCGGCTGCTCTACAACTATGCCCCCGGCTGGGACGGCGTGCGCGTGCCGGGCAGGATCTTCACGCTGGCCACGCTTTTCTACGCGCTGCTTGCAGGCGCAGGGGCACAGCTGCTGGTCAAGCGCCTGCACTCCTGGCGCGCGCACCAGGCGACGAGCACCACCTCGACGCCCGCTGCCGAGACGCCCGCCGGCAGGCCCAAGCTCGCCCGCCCCGGTTTCGCCGTTGCCGCTGTCGGCCTGCCCGCGCTCGTGGGAGTGGCACTGCTCGTGGGGATCCTCGGCGAAGGCGCCGGCCATCTCGGCCATCCCGTTGTGCCGCAGCCGGCCGAAGCAGAGATCGGCCTGCGCGGCCCGCTCCTAGACCTCCCCACCGACGGCGCGCTCGACCGCATCTGGCAGTACTTCTCCACGAACGGCTTCTATGAGATCCCCGTCGGCAACAGCACCTTCGATCTGCCCGCCGTCGACGATCTACGCGGCGGCATGAATGGCTTCCCCGACCGTGCCAGCGTCGAGAAGCTGCGCTACTACGGCATCCACACGGTCGTGCTGCACACGGTGCTCCCGAGAGGCCTGCCACCAGAACATGGACCTGTGGTCGCCGAGCCGCCCCACCCGGCCGCCGCCGCGGCCAAACCCATCGCCGGTCTGGGCATCAGCAAGCGACGGGCCGGCTCGCTCGTCATCTACGAAATCGGCCCTGGGCCTGCGGCTCTGCACGGAACCGACCCATGAGCACGCACCAGGCCGGCAGCCCCCCTTACCCGCCAACGCCGCCGATCGTAGCTCCCCGGCGGCGAGCTACGATCGGCAAGCGACGTATGGCGCTTGCAGCAATCCTGCTCGTGGGCCTCGCGAGCGCCACCATGATCCAGAGCTTCTCCTGGAATCAAACCTCCCACTACGACCTCATCCGCACTTTTTATGACGGCAAAACCACCATCGACCAATACCAGGCAAACACCGGCGACAAGGCCTACTACAAAGGTCACTACTACTCCGCCCGCGCGCCCGGGCTAGCGCTGTTCTCGCTGCCGTTCTACGACGCGCTGAATATCGTCGGCGCCGAATCTTGGACGAACGCGCACGTTGCGCCGCCCGACCACCCAGGCGACGAGATGATCTATCTGATCGGCCTATGGGGCAACGTGCTCCCGGGCCTTTTGCTACTGCTGCTCGTGTGGCGCGTAGCCGAGCGCTACGCGCCTGGCTACGGCGCCGCCGCCGCGGTGGTCCTCGGCCTGGGCACGATGGTGCTGCCGTTTTCGCAGCTGCTGTTCTCACACATGTTCACCACCTTCCTGTGCTTTGCCGCGTTCTGGTTGATGCTGCACGAGCGCGACGGGCCACCCAGCGCACTGCTGCTCGGGCTGGCAGGACTGGCAATGGGCTATGCATTCTCATCGGAGTACCCGACCTTCTTTGCCGCGATCGTGCTCGGCTTCTTCCTGCTCTCGCGAAGGGATTCGCTGAACCCGCTTGGGGTCTTGCGGCGTGGCGGCGCATACGTCGTGGGCGGCGTGGTGGGCATCGTGCCGCTACTCCTCTACAACCACTACGCCTTCCACTCGTGGACGCATCTGGCCTACTCGGACATCCCCCGCCAGCAGCAGGGCTTCTTCGGGATCGGCGTCCCCAGCTTGCGGGTGCTTGCAACGCTTTTGCTCGACTCTCGCGGGCTGCTCACGCTCTCTCCGGTGCTGATCATGGGCGCAGTCGGCATCGGCATGCTCTACCGGCAAGGCAAGCGGGCCGAGGCACTCACAATCGTGGGCATCTGTGTGTGCTACCTGTTCTACAACTCCGGCTACTACCTGCCGTTCGGGGGTGGCTTCATGGCGCCGCGCTTCCTCGACACGCTGCTGCCGTTCCTTGCCTTCCCGATCGCGCTCACACTGAAGCGCTTCCCCGGCCCCACGATCGCGCTGGCGGGGATCTCCATCACGACCACCGTGATCGCCACGATCACCCACCCGCTGATCGGATACGAGAACGAGACCGTGAGCTGGATGCGCTACCTCAGCGAGGGCTACTTCCAACCCACGATCGCTTCCGCGTATGGGCTTGGACGTAGCTGGGGAGGCATCTGGCCGTTCCTGCTCCCGGCTGCCGGCGGGATGGTGCTGGCGGCTTGGACGACGCCGCGTCTGCGCCTATCGCACACAGCCATCGCCGCAGGAGTGATCGCGCTGATCGGCTGGGCGCTGTTCGCAGTGCTGGCGCCAACGCTCATGGGGATCGATCATGCGGGCCTGGAAAGCATCTACAAAGCCGGTGACCAAACCGCGTTCAACCTCAAGCTTCATTCGGGCAGCACCTATCCACTGAAGACACTCGTCCCCGCCGCCGCCGTCGTCGGGCTGCTCGCTCTGGGCGCTATGCGCCTGCTGCGAAACGCACCCGATCGGCCGCCCGAGTCGCGCAGTGCCGGGACTGAGACACGAGCGCAGCCCGCGCTCAGCACCCGTTAGTTGCTGGCGATCCTGACGCCGCAGTTGCTCGCGTGCAGCTGGCGGCAGACCACCACGTAGCCCCGGCGCGGCTGTTCATGCGCGTTGGTCAAACCTGCGTCGAAGCGGGTCGAGCTCGTGCCGCCGTTCCAGTCATAGATGTACAGGCGCTTGATCCGCGCGTGGGCGCCGGCGAGCGCGAACATGTATTTGAGTACCTTCGCCGCGCGGGTCAGGCCAGAGCCGTTGCGGTTGGGGAACGCCCCACCGAATTTCACAATGCCGCCGGTCTCTGTGAGCCATACCTGGCCGCCGAGGGCTGCTACCAGTTCGCGTGTGCGCCAGCCTTCGAGGCGGTTGACGTCGGAGTAGTTGTGCAGTCCCCAGATCCTCGGCATGACGGTCTCCAGGCGATAGATCTCGCGCTTGAATTCCGAGATGTAGTTGAGCGTCGGGCCGATGTGGTCCTGGTCGAGCACGTCCAAGCCGATGACCGAGCAGCCCTTGCACTCGCGTAGCAGCGCTTGGTAGTACTTCGCCGCGGCGATCGCCGAGGGGCTCGAGAACTGGCCTGGTTCGTTGCCCCGGTTGGACTCGTCCCAGGACTCATATTCCTTGACCCGCGGGAACAGCTTCACGAACTTCTTCACGTCGCTCTGGTAGCTGGATACACTCGGCATCTTTGTCGGCGTGTACTCAGAGTGGTAGAAGGCCACCAGCACTTTCTCGTGAGCCGCTTCTGCGCTCTGGATGAACGAGATCGCTTTGTCCAGCGAGTAGGGACGCACGGCCGCGTCGTAGGGGGCGATGTAGCGCACGATTTTCGCGTGCAGCTGCTTGTACAGTGGGTTGGCGAACATCGACGCGGTCTCATCGCCGATGCCGGTGATGTACGCGCTCGCGGCGTGCGCATGCGACGAAATGGGTGTGCGCGCGCCAGCCGGACCGATCAGGGCAGAGGACGCCAGCGCAGCTGACAGCGCGACGAGCACCGAGATGCTGACCAATGAGATAAAGCGACGAGTTGGTCTCATACGACTCCGCAACAGCGTAGGGACTAAAGGGTTGCGCACGCGCTCAAGAGTCTTACGCGGCTTTTAGGGCTTGACCTGCTTGGGGGCGCGAGTTTTAAGCGACGCTTAGTCAGCCAGCTGCTCAATGGGAGCAGCTACTGCGTCGCCGTGGAGCCGCAGACTTGGGTCGGTAACGATGCGCACGTCCACGCCCGGCAACTCTCGCAGCAGCCGCATCAACAACGAGCGCTCGCTGCTAGCGCCAAGTCGTGACCAGCCGCGACGCTGGCTGGGCGTGCCCATCAGCACATACGTGCTGCCAAGCGAGCGGGCGACCCTGACGACCACCGCCGCCACGTCCTCGCCCTCATCCAAACGCAGACGCGCACCGAGCATCGCCGTCAAGCGTCTGAGCTCCTCCAAGCGCTTGCGATCCTCTGGGCTTGGCGGACGCCCAGGTGGGCGTACGATGAGCACGTCAAGCTCGGCATCCAGGCGCTGGGCGGAGCGCCACGCGCGCCGGACGATCCGCTCGGAGTGCGCGGCCAGCGTCACCAGCGCAAGTAGCCGCTCGGCGATCGGCCGGGGACCGTCCTGCGCAGCCACCGCTACGCCGTCGTCATTGCGGCGCACCAGCGGGCTCGCTGCTCGCACCAAGCGCTTGACCTCGACGTCCTCGGCCACCTGGCGCAACGCAGTCTCGCGTAGCGCCGCCAGGTTCTCAATCTTGAAGAAGTTGCTCAGCGCCGCCGGCACGCGCTCAGCTCGGTAGACCTTGCCCTCGCGCAGGCGCGTAATTAGCGCCTCCGGGGTCAGGTCGATCAGCACGACCTCGTCCGCCGCCGAGAGCACCTCGTCGGGGATCGTCTCGCGCACCTTCGCGCCGGTGAGCTGAGCCACCTGGTCGTTGAGGCTCTCGAGGTGCTGGACGTTAACGGTCGAGAACACATCGATCCCCGCGTCGAGTACGTCCCGGACGTCCTCGTAGCGCTTCTCATGCTCGACGCCAGGTGCATTGGTGTGGGCGAGCTCGTCAATCAAGCACAGCTCGGGCCGGCGTGCGAGCACAGCCGGCAGATCCATCTCCTCCAGCGGCGTGCCCCGGTAGCTCACTTGGCGACGGGACACGAACTCGAGGGTCTCCGCCTGGGCGAGCGTCTCTGCGCGACCGTGAGTCTCCAAATAGCCGACCACCACGTCGCGTCCGTTCTCGGATTCGGCTGTGCCCTCCTGCAGCATCCGATACGTCTTGCCCACCCCGGGGGCCATGCCAATGAAGACCTTCAGATGTCCTTGCTCGTCGGTCATGGGGGCCGTATGGGACGCTACCGCAGTGACAACACTGCAGACGAGCGCCGCGGTGCTCGGCGGCCTGCTCGTGCTCGGCTCGCTGCTGTCCGGGCTGGCGCGTCGCAGCACCCTCTCGCTAGCGGCTGTGTTCGTGCTTGCGGGCTTCCTACTCGGCAACGGCGCGATCGGGACTCTGCACTTCAAAGCGAGTTCCGGCTTCGTCACGGACCTAGCCACGGTCGCGCTTATCGTGATCCTCTTCCGCGACGGACTCGAGGTCGAGGGAGAGCTTTTGCAGAGCCACTGGCAGTTGCCACTGCGCAAGCTGGCGATCGGCATGCCGATCACGGCTGTCGTGGTAGCGCTGCTGGCGCGCGCGCTGATCGGCCTCTCCTGGACCGAGTCCTTTCTGCTCGGCGCGTTGCTCTCCCCCACGGACCCCGTGCTGTCCTCCGGAGTGGTGACAGACCCGCGGGTGCCGAGGGTGATCCGCCATTCGCTCAACCTCGAGTCTGGCCTAAACGACGGGCTCGCGCTGCCGGCGGTGCTCGCGTTTGCCGCTGCCCTGGAAGCAAGCAACAAGCACTTCGTTTGGTGGCACTTCGTGCTGCAGGACGTGGGGCTCGGGTTTGCCTTCGGGCTGGTATGCGGACTGATCGGCTCGCTGCTGCTGCCAAAGGACGGACACGAGCACAGCGAGCGGCCGATCCCCAATCACCAGAAGGCGCTGTATGGGCTCGGTCTGGCATTTGCCACATACGGACTGACCGTTTTGCCGCCACACGGCAACGGCTTCATCGCGGTGTTCGTCGCGGCGATCGTCGTCGGGATCCGCCGCCCCGATCTGCACCTCGAGTTCGCCGAGCGCGCCGATGAGGTAGTGGAGATCGTCAAGCTCGGGATCTTTACCGTGTTCGGGTCGCTCTTGACGATCAATGGGCTGTTCACCGATGGCTGGGCAGCGGTGGCGGTGGTGGCCGCAACGTTCCTGATCGCACGACCACTCGCCATCTGGATCGCGCTAACCGGCACCCAGGTGAACCGCGCAAGCAAGGCCTTCATGGCGTGGTTCGGCCCTAAGGGCGTCGCCACGATGGCGTTCTCGCTGCTAATCCTGTCACGCCAGGTCGAGGCGGGTCAGCGGATCTTCAACATCGCCGCGCTTGCGGTGTTCGCCTCAATCCTCGTGCACGGCGCGAGCGACACCGCCGGCACCAACTGGATCGCGCGTCACCAGGCGGACGACTGAGCCAGCCTCAGAAGTGCCCCCTGACCGCCTCTGTTGAGATCCTGCGCGTATCTTGCGGCGCAGGCCGCAGGATCATGATCTCCGCCGGCACGCGATCCAGCATCCAGCGCAGATCCTCGTAGCTGAGCCCGACACGGGGATCTTCATCGGCAGACACGATGATCCGATCGAAGTGCTCTTGCTCGATCAGTTTGCGCAACGCGTCCCGCGCAGAGCGCCCGCGCCCAACACGGGAGTCGACCGGCACGCCCTGTGAGGTGGCGCGTTGCTCGATCGCCTCCAGCAGCGGCATCCCGCGCGCGCACTGCACCGGCAGCGGCGTTTCCAGCGGCAGGTTCATCGGTACCTGCGCGAGGAACGCCGGCATAATAGTCGCGTCCTCGGCCTTCGCCAAACGCACTGCCGCCTCAAACGAACGGCGGGAGATCGCTTCACCGGTGAACGGGAGCAGGATTCGGCGGGTGCCCGACGGCTGGTTGCGCGCCGGCACACGCCCATGTGGCGGCAACCAGTAGCCCGCGGCGATCCCCAACAGGGCCCCGGCGCACGCGATGGCGATAACCAGGCCCACGTTCATATTGCCTCCCCGCTCTCGCCGTTTGAGCGGTGTGAGCGGTCGGCGACGATACGCACGTCGACGCCCGGCAGGCGCTGCATCAGCCGTTGCGGCAATGGCACGCGCAGGCGCGCGAGTCCTCGCGCTGGACGTGAGCGGCCAATCAGGATGTAGGTGCTTCCGCGCCGCTGTGCGACCTCTACGATCTCCGCCGTCAGGTCGTCGGATTCGTCCTCGATCATCCTTGCCCCGAGCACCGACGCGAGCTGACGCAACGCGGCGAGCGAGCGATGCTCGTCGTCTGAGAGCTCCTTACCGGGCGGACGTACCCACAACAGGTCGAGCCCAGCACCCAGGCGCTGGGCCGAACGCCACGCACGTCGCACAAGCCGCTGGGCGCCTGGATAGGGCTCCACGAGCGCGAGCAGGCGCTCGCCAACAGCATGAGGGGCGTCAGCCGCAAGACTCTCCTGGCGCGAGCCCATCAGCTCGGTAGTCAGACGCTTGGCCCCCACCTCCTCGGCCACCTGCCTTAGCGCCACCTCGCGCAATGCCGACAGATTCTCGATCTTGAAGAAGTTGTTGAGTGCGGCGTCGATTCGATCGGAGCGGTAGATCTTGCCCGCGCGCAAGCGCTCAATCAGCGCCTCTGGGGTGAGGTCGATCAGCACGACCTCGTCCGCGCGGGCGAGAATCGCGTCGGGGATTGTCTCGCGCACGCGGACGCCGCTCAGCTCGGTGATGTGATCGTTGAGCGACTCCAAATGCTGGACATTCAGCGTGGAGAGCACGTCGATCCCGGCGGCTAGGACCGCTTCGATGTCCTCGTGACGCTTGGCGTGCTCGGTCCCGGGAACGTTCGTGTGTGCGAGCTCATCGATCAGGCACAGCTCAGGAGCCCGAGCGAGGATCGCCGGCAAGTCCATCTCTTCAAGCACTGTCTCGCGGTAGCGCACGCGCCTGCGGGCGATGATCGGCAGGCCCTCGGCCACGCGAGCCGTCTCATCACGACCGTGGGTCTCGAGCAGGCCGATCACGACGTCGCGCCCGGCCTCCTGCTCAGCATGCCCCTCGAGCAGCATGCGGTAGGTCTTGCCGACCCCCGCCGCCATGCCGATGAAGACCTTTAGGCGCCCGGGCGTCCGATCGGCTGCGACCATGGCAATGAGATCGCGCTCGCGAATCTCGCGGCGTGCCCGCCGCTCATGCTCCGAGCAGGTTGTGCACGATCAGGTCGATCAACTTGATGCCGATGAACGGCGCGATGATCCCGCCGAGTCCGTAGATCCAGAGGTTGCGCCGCAGCAGCGCGCTCGCGCCAATTGGTCGATACGCCACACCCTTCAGTGAGAGTGGGATTAGCAGCGGGATCACGAGCGCGTTGAAGATGATCGCCGAGACGATCGCGCTCTCGGGCGTGCCGAGACCCATGATGTTGAGCACGTGCAACGGTCCCTTGCCTCCTGGACTCGTGGCGTACGTGGCGACGAACACCGCCGGCAGAATCGCGAAGTACTTGGCGACGTCGTTAGCGATCGAGAATGTGGTCAAGGCGCCACGGGTGATCAGCAGTTGCTTGCCGACCTCGACGATCTCGATCAGCTTCGTCGGGTTGGAATCGAGGTCGACCATGTTGCCCGCCTCGCGCGCCGCTTGGGTACCGGTGTTCATCGCAACGCCCACGTCGGCCTGCGCGAGCGCAGGCGCATCGTTGGTGCCATCGCCGGTCATCGCCACGAGGCGCCCTTCGGATTGCTCCTCGCGGATCAGCGCGAGCTTGCGCTCCGGGGTGGCTTCCGCGAGGAAATCGTCGACGCCCGACTCCTCCGCGATCTTCGCCGCCGTGAGACGGTTGTCGCCGGTGACCATCACAGTGCGGATGCCCATCGCGCGGAGCTGGTCGAAGCGCACCTTCATGCCCTCCTTGACTGTGTCCTTCAGATAGATCACACCAAGGATCTGGCTGTCGCGGCAGACCGCAAGCGGCGTGCCCCCCTCATTGCCGATGCGGTCGAGCGCCGCCTGCAGCTCGGGCGGAGGCGAGCCGCCTTCGCGCTTAACGAAATCGATGATCGCGTCGCCCGCACCCTTGCGCAACTGCTGGCCGTCCATGTCGATGCCGCTCATGCGCGTTTGCGCGGTGAAGGGAACGAACTCGGCCTGCAGTGTCGCCATGTCGTGCTCACGGATGCCGTAGGTCTTCGCCAACACGACGATCGAGCGTCCCTCGGGTGTCTCGTCCGCGAGCGAGGCCAGTTGCGCGACCTCCGCCAACTCGGACTCGGCCACGCCGGGCATCGGCACGAATTCAGATGCCAGCCGGTTACCGATGGTGATCGTGCCCGTCTTGTCGAGCAGCAGCACGTCGATGTCGCCTGAGGCCTCAACCGCGCGGCCGGAGAGAGCGAGCACATTGCGACGCACCAGCCTGTCCATGCCCGCGATGCCGATCGCTGAGAGCAGCGCGCCGATCGTCGTTGGGATCAGTGCGACGAGCAGCGCGATCAGCGTCGTCTCAGAGATCGAGGTACCGGCGAACAGGCCGAACGGACGCAGCGTGGCGACGACGATCACAAAAATCAGCGTCAGCGCCGCGAGCAGGATGTTGAGCGCTATCTCGTTCGGTGTCTTGCGACGCTCGGCACCCTCGACGAGCGCGATCATACGGTCCAGGAACGATTGGCCGGGCTCCTGCGTGATTTCCACGACGATCTCATCAGAGGTCACCCTGGTACCGCCGGTGACCGCGCTGCGATCGCCGCCGGACTCGCGGATCACAGGTGCTGACTCGCCCGTGATTGCCGACTCGTCGACCGTAGCGATGCCCTCGATCACGGTGCCGTCACCCGGGATCAGCTCTCCGGCAGGGACGACCACGACATCGCCACGTGTCAGCTCGGAGGCTGCCTTGGTGGACCCGTCGCGCATCGTTGCGACCGTCTCCTTGCGCATCGAGCGAAGCGTGTCCGCCTGGGCGCGGCCGCGTCCCTCTGCGAACGCCTCGGCCATGTTCGCGAACACAACCGTCAGCCACAGCCAGATCGCGATCGTAAACGTGTACCAAGCAGGCTCGTGACCACCGCCGAGTGGCTTGCCGCCGAACGCCTGGATCAGCCATGTGATCGTCGTAATGACCGAGCCGATCTCCACCACGAACATCACCGGGTTGCGGATCTGCACGCGCGGGTCAAGCTTCTTGAAGCTGTCGATCAGCGCCCGTTTGACGATCTCGCGCTGGAATAGCGAGATCGCCTGTCGTTCGTGTGTGGCTGGCATCTGCGCGGACATCACGTGGTTCCTCCGCTGAGGCTGTTAAGGGCTAGGTTGAGCTCGAGCACGTTCACGCCTTCCTCGCCGGAAAAGCCGAGCCCGCGCCCAGAGGTGTACTTGGCGATCAGGCCATCGACGACGCTCAACGAGAGCTTGCGCACAGCGGCTATCCGGTGAGCCTGAATCCAAGCGTTCGCCTGAGAGATTTCAGGGTCGAGGTTCGAGGCAGAGGTGTTGATCGCGTCGACCGGGATCTTTGCGACGGTCAGTCCCGGGTCATACGGCTTGTTTAGTTCGAGGTATTCCTTGATGTTTTCGGCATCCGCTTCCTCGGTGGCCTTGTCGTTGGGGCCACGGTTCGAGAACGTACTTGCTGCCCCGTTGTACGCTCCGCCTTCGGTCGCGGAAGGACGACTCTGGAAGTAACGTGGATCCGCTTCGGTGACCAGTTCTCCTTCGTCTTCCTTAGGCTTGCCGTTCTTTTCAAGCACAGGCGTCTTGAAGCTCTGCCCGATGATCTTCGAGCCGACGAGCTTGCCGTCCACATAGATCTTCTGCCCGTTCGCATCCCCCGGGAACGCGACCTGGCTAACACCCGTGATCACGAGCGGGTACACCAGGCCGAGCAGAACAATGAACACGATGATGCCGATGGCTGAGGTGACGATGTCGCGGCGCATATCAGTAGAGGTGTCCAGTCAGGCCCTGAACGATTGGGCCGAGTAGCAGCGCGGGGAAGAAGGTGAGCGCGCCAACGAGGATGATCACGCCGATCAGCAGCACCACGAACGTGGGATTGTCGGTGCGCATCGTGCCGAGACCTGCGGGTGTGATCCGCTTGCCGGCAAGTGCACCCGCAACAGCCAGGGCAAAGAGAATCGGTGCGTAGCGCGCGAAGATCATGTCGACGCCACCGAGCAGGTCGGCGAAGGTGACGCCATGCGAGCCGACGTTGCCGGCGTTTGGCTGAATGAAGCCGGTGTAGCCGGCAAACGCCGAGCCGTTGTTGTTCGCCTGAGACAAGTACGCGTAGAAGGTCTCGGAGAATCCCTGCGGCCCCTTGCCCAGTTCAGAGATCGACGCACGCCCGGCATGACTTGCGGTCGCAAGCGCCGTGCAGAAGAGTGCGGCCAAAGGCGTGATCAGGATGCCGAGGCCGGCGAGCTTGATCTCGCGCGCCTCGAGCTTCTTGCCGAGCCACTCGGGCGTGCGGCCAACCGTCAGACCACCGATGAACACAGCCAGCAGGACGTACAGGAGCATCGAGTACAGACCTGTCCCCACGCCACCGAAGATCACCTCCGACGCCGATAGGTTGGCAAAGGGGACCGCTCCGCCAATTCCAGTGAACGACTCGATCGCACTGTTGACCGCGCCGCACGAGGTGACCGTAGTGACGACATCGAACAGTGCCGAGCCCGCGATCCCGAAGCGCTGCTCCTTGCCTTCCATGTTGCCACCAGTGGAGCCAGCGATCACATGCGTGTTCAGGCCAGCGGCGTGCTGTGCAGGCGAGCCGTGTGCCTCTGCCACATATGCGACCACGACCGCACCGAGGAACATCACCATCATTGCGCCATAGATGGCGTAGCCTTGGCGGCGGTTGCCGGTCATCCGGCCGTACATGAACACAAGCGCCGCCGGGATGATCAAGACCGCCAGCATCTCGAAGAAGTTGGTGAATCCGTTGGGGTTCTCGAAGGGGTGCGCCGAGTTGACGTTGAAGAACCCGCCGCCGTTGGTTCCGAGCATCTTGATCGCCTCCTGCGAGGCGACCGGGCCCATCGCGATCGACTGTGTCAGACCGGTAATCGTGTGTGCCGTCAGGTAACTCGTGAAGTTCTGAATCACACCCTGCGAAACGAGCACGATGGCGATGAGTATCGAGAGTGGCGCCAGCACATACAAGATCGTGCGCACCAAGTCCTGCCAGAAGTTGCCGATTGACTTGCCGCTGCGACTGACGATGCCCCGCACGAGCGCGACAGCGACAACTATCCCGACACCTGCCGACAGCCAGTTCTGCACCGTCAACCCAATCATCTGGCTGAGGTAGCTCATCGTCGTCTCGCCGCTGTAGTACTGCCAGTTGGTATTCGTTAGGAACGATGACGTAGTATTGAAGGTCACGTTCCACGGCGCCGAGTGATAACCAAGTGGGTTCAGCACGCTTGGCACATAAAACGCGTTCTGCGTGCGCAGGATGATGTACAGCATCAGCCAGCCCGCCAGCGAGAAGATCAAAAGACTTTTCGCATACGCCTTCCAGTCCTGGCCACGCTCTGAGTCAACTCGCAGAATGCGAAGCAGAAACCGCTCTGGACCTCCCAGGATCGGCGAGAGAAAGACCCTCTCGCCTGTGTAAACCCTCGCCATGTAGCTTCCCACTGGCATCGCGAACGCGGTCAGAAGCACCGCGAACAGAATGATTGTGAGCCAGCCCGCGAAGGTCACAGTTACAGCTTCTCCCCGCGAATTAGGGCGTAGAACAGATACGCGATCACGAGCACCGACACGACCAGGCCGAGAAAATCAGCGCCGCTCATGTGTGCCACGAAGAACCCGAGGGGAAGTGAAGAGTTCATACCCGGTCGATCCCCTCGACCATCAGCAAGAGGATCGCGAACATCACGATCCCGATTACTATTGCGACTGCGTCCATGCGGACACTATTGACGCTGGGGTGTCACGACGGCGTAACGAATCCGCCCCCGCGTATAACGATTTCGTGACGGCCACGTCCCAGCGTAGTTCTGCACCATTCAGCGGGAGATCGCAACGGACCTAGCGGGGATATTGCAGTGTTTCCAGCGGGGAGATTGCAAAGCTCGCCGCGGGCTTGTCGCCCGTCATCCCCTCACCCCGCAAACCGATACCCAACCCCAGGGTCGGTGACGACGTAGCGAGACCCGCGCTGTCCCGCCTCGCCATCAGGTTCGATCTTGGCCCGCAACCTCGCGATATGTGTACGCAATGGCTGGATATCGTCGACGTACTCCGGCCCCCAGACCTCAGCCAGCAGCTTGCGATGCGTCATCAGACGCCCGCGATTGCGCACGAGCACGCGCAGTAGGTCGAACTCGATCGGGGTCAGGTGAATCAACTCGCCGTCACGGCGCACCATCCGCGCCGCCAAATCGATCTCAAGCCCATCGACTTCGATGCGCGGATCGTCCTCCCCGC
>DATHLT010000096.1:0-15331 GCA_035487855.1 Solirubrobacteraceae bacterium | reverse complement strand
GTCGCGATTGCAGCGACAGCCTGCGCCGAAGTGTCGCCATGGCGTCTGCAGGCGGTCCTGCCAGCGGGCCACGCGCGGCGAGTGCGAGCGGACGTGCTCGATGAACAGGAGCTGTCCGCCCGGGCGCAGAACACGGCCGACCTCCGTTAGCGCGATGTCAGGGAAGTCGACGGTGCAGAGCACCAGCGTCGAGACGACCGTGTCTACCGACCCGTCCTCCAGTGGGATCGCTTCCGCCGTTGCATCCAGCGTGCTTGCCGATCTACCGCTTCCGTCGAGCTTGCGCTCCAGTCGCCGGCGCATCGGCTCGAACGGCTCGGCCAGGATCAACTCCTGCACGGCGTCCGGGTAGTGGGGGATGTTGGCGCCAGTGCCCGCTCCGATCTCGAGTGTGCGGCCGCGCGCGTTGAAGATGAGTTCGCCGCGGCGCTTACCCATGCTTAGTTCCTCGCCACGGCGCATCATCCCGTCATACAGCGCCGCGAACACGAAGTCCCAGCGGTGCTCGCCGTGGACTGTTTGTTCAGTTGTCGTGGCACTCATTACAAAAGGAGGCTAGCTGGGGGATCGACCGGCTCCAGGCTCATCTCGCCAGCCGCGAGGTCGCATACCATGACAATGTCCCTTACGGCTGCTCAATTAGCTCAATTCGATACCCATCCGGGTCTCTCACAAAGCAAAGCCGCGAGCCGCCCTCGCGCACCGAGTAAGGCGGCTTCTCTGGCTCGATGCCCTGCTCGGCTAGGCGGGCGAGCGTGTCGTCGAGGTCTTTCGCTGTGATCGCTATGTGGCCGTAGCCGGTACCGATCTCGTAGGAGTCCACGCCGTAGTTGTATGTCAGCTCCAGGCGTGGCATGTCGCCGTCGCCGGGCTGGTTCATGAACACGTTCACCGCCTCGTCTTTGATCGGCAGACGGCCGACCTCTTGGAAGCCGAGCGCTTCGTAGAAGGCGACTGAGCGGTCGATGTCGGTGATGCGGTAACAGGTGTGGATCAGTGGCATGTCCGGGAGTCTAGACTGGCGCCCGTGAAGACCCTCATCGTCGGTCACGGCGGACGCGAGAGCGCGCTCGCCGCTGCCATGGCCCAGCACAGCGAGCTGCACGCGTTCGTCGGCCACGAGAACCCGTCGATCGTCAGCCACGCGGCAGCCTCCGGTGGTAGCCACCAGGTCGGCAACGTCTGCGATCCACAGGCTGTTGCCGGCTTCGCCCGCGCTCAAGAGATCGACCTCGCGATGGTCAGCTCCGATGAACCGCTTGCGGCCGGCGTCGTCGATGCGCTCTTGGCCCAGGGCACCCGTGCCGTCGGCCCCACTGCCGCCGGGGCCGAGATCGAGTGGAACAAGACGTTCGCTCGCACTGTGCTCGCGGAAGTCGCCCCCGATGCCACACCCATGCTGCGCGTGGTCCACAACAGCGCTGAGCTCGATGACGCAATTGCGTTCTTTGGCCCCACGCCGGTTGCCATCAAGCCCCCCGGCCTCACCGGCGGCAAGGGCGTCAAGGTAATGGGTCCTCATCTGGCCAGCCACTCAGAGGCACACGACTATGCCTTGGAGCTGCTGCAGCGCGGCGGCGACCGTGAGGGCGTGCACATCGAGGAGAAGGTGCTTGGCGCCGAGTTCACCATCCAGGCGATCAGCGACGGTCGCACCGTGGTCTTCCCGCCGTCCACCTACGACTACCCATACCGCTACGACGGCGACGAGGGCCCTGGCACCGGTGGGATGGGCTCGCTGTCGATGGCAAGCTCCACGCTGCCCTTCATGACACCCCAACACTACGAGCAGGCATGTGCGGTGATCGAGCGGGTGATCGAGCGCCTCGCGCAGATGGGACGCCACTTCAGCGGCGTGATGAACAGCGGCTTCTTCGCCACTGCCGACGGCGTCAAGGCGATCGAGTTCAACGCTCGCTTTGGCGATCCCGAGTGCATGAACATCATGAGCCTGTTCAACGGCAGCTGGCCTGAGGTGATGGAGCGCATCGCCGCCACCGAGCTGCAGCCGGCCGATGTGCCGCTGCGCGATGAGGCGTCGGTCGTGCTGTACCTCGTCTCGCCCGACTACTCGCTGCGCGCGGGACCCGCATATGACTTCACCCTCGATCGCCAGCGCATCGAAGCGGACGGCTGTCGCGTGTTCTTCTCATCTGCTGTGCAAAGCGCCCGCGACGCATACCGCACGGTTGGCACCTCCAGGGCGGTCGCGCTGACGAGCACAGCGCCCACGCTCGAGCAGGCGCGCGCACGGGTGGCGGCCGCCGCAGCCACCGTGCCCGTGCTCGAGTGGCGTGCCGATGTTGGCGACCAGCGTTACCTCGAAGGGCTCACCAAGCTCGTCTCGCCGCAGAGCACCAGCCGGGAGGCCGCCAGCAGCGGGGCCGGCAGCAGCGAGGCCGGCAGTAGAGCCGCCAACGCGAGCCTGCTCCCAAACGCCAGCTGACGGATTCGTGCAAGGATGGCGCCATGATCGTCGAGAGTGCCAGCCATCCGCAGTTCCTCTCGAACACCTACCTGGTAGCCGATGGGGAGGGAGGGCCTGCGTTTTTCATCGACGCCGGCGGACCTGTCGAGGGGCTGATCGAGACCGCTGAGCGACTCGGGCTTACGCCCAGCCACGTGTTGCTCACGCATCATCACTTCGACCATGTCAGCGAGACGGGGAAGCTGCTCGAGCGCTGGCCAAAGATGCAAGTCCTGATCAGCTCGCGTGAGCAGGAGATGCTTGAAGCGGCCGGCGGCGAGGGGCAGGCTGCCGAGCCGGGACCGGCTGCTGGGATGGGCTCCATCGAGGCAGGCCAGACGCTGCGCTTCGGTGCGCTCGAGGTCCGGCCGCTACATACGCCCGGCCACACCGCCGGGATGCTGTCGTTCCTCGTAGGCGAGCGGCCCGAACCCGACCAAGTCTCGCCCGCCCGCGGAGCACGAACAGCCTCCCGCGGGGGCCTTGGCGGCGCTGGGCTCGTCGTGTTCACCGGCGACACTCTGTTCAAGAACTCTGTCGGCGGTGTCCGCGCGCCGGGCCACACCACCTACACCGATCTGCGCGACGCGATCATGGGTACGCTGATGGAACTTCCGGGCGAGACCGTGATCTACCCAGGGCACTCCGAGCAGACCACCGTCGCGCGTGAGTGGGACAACAACGCCTTCATCCGCGTCTGGCGGGGCCTTGACGTTGAGGGTTCGCAGCCGTGCACCGCGCTCGGTCAGCCCGCTGTGTTGGTGTTGCTTGGTGCCGACTACGACGGCGGCACGAAGGCATGGGTGCGCTGGGAGGACGGCAAGGACGACATCGTCCCCGGCTCGCAGGTGCAGCAAATCTCCTAGCGGATGGCGATTCGCTCGCTGCTGCGCGCGTCTAGCTCCCTCATAGATGGCCGCAGGACCGCGGAATCAACCATCTAGCATGCATGCAATGGCGCGAGAGAACGAGAAGATCCCCACTTCGCGCGTACGGCGCACAGCGACCGTAGCCACGCTTGCTGCCAGCGAGGCCGTCAAGCAGTTCGGCACCCGCGCCGCCAACGTCGCCCGTGGTGATGAGGCCTCCGAGGAGGCGATGGCGCGGCGTCAACTCGAGACTGCCAAGCAGATCGTCGCGGTGCTAGGCACGATGAAGGGTGCCGCCATGAAGCTCGGGCAGGTGATGTCCTTCCTCGATGTCGGGCTCGTGGCCGAGGAGCACCGCGAGGAGTTCCAGCGCGAGCTCGCCAAGCTGCGCGACGCCGCGCCCACGGTGTCGTTCAAGCAGATGAAGCGCGTGATCGAGGAGGATCTCGAAGAACCCATCTCAGAGGTGTTCGCGTCCTTCGACGAGGAGCCGATCGCCGCCGCGTCGATCGGGCAGGTCTATCGGGCGACCCTCAAGGACGGCCGCGACGTGGCGGTCAAGGTCCAATACCCCGGTGTGGCCGGTGCCGTGCGGGCGGACATGCAGAACCTGGACATGATCCTGCGTTTGCTCAAGCGCATGACCCCCGCGCTCGACGTCAAGGCGATCGCCGGCGAGATCAAGGAGCGAATCGTCGAGGAGCTCGACTACGAGCTCGAGGCCCAAAACCAACGCTCGCTCGCGCGCATCTTCGCTGGACACCCGTTCATCGCCGTCCCAGAAGTCATCGGCTCGCTCTCGCGCGAGCGCGTGCTCGTCAGCGAGTTCGTCGCCGGGGTTGGTTTCGAGGAGCTCAAGGTTCGCCCCCAGGCCGAGCGCGACCGCATCGGCGAGATCATCTTTCGCTTCTTCCTCGGCTGTTTGTATCGCCATCGGCAGTTCTCCGGCGATCCCCATCCCGGCAACTTCCTGCTGCTCGACGACGGTCGCGTGGCGTTCCTAGACTTCGGCTTGTTCAAGCGCATGGACGCCGAGCCGGTAGAACTTGAACTGGCCGCGCAACGGGCAGTAACGGAGGGAGACGCGGCAACTCTTCACGAGCTGCTCGGTGCCTCCGGCTTCCTGCCCGAACCGGACCGCGTCGACCCCGATAACCTGCTCGCGTTCATCAACGACGCCATCTGGTGGTACACCACCGCCGACGAAGACGTGGCGCTCTCGCCCGAGATCGCCACCCAGGTGATGATCGAGAGCTCAGATCCGCGCTCCAGCCACTTCCGCGAGATGCGCCACCAGACGATCCGCCCCGAGCACCTGTTCGGCAGGCGCATGGAGATGCTCACGCTCGCTGTGCTCTCGCAGCTGCGCGCGAAAGCCAACTGGCACCGGATCGCCCGCGAGTGGATGTATGGTGATGAGCCCGTCACCGAGCTCGGCCGCGAGGAGGCCGAGTTCTACGGGCGCAGCGGTGTTGCCACGCGCGGCTGAGACCCGCCTGAGGCCACAGGCGCGCGGCGACGCGCTCAGAACCCCGTGTTCGTCTTCACGCGCTTACGCTCCTGCGGATGCATCGGTCCCTTGACCTCGAGTGCTTTGCACGCATCCGCGATGTCGTTGCCCAGACACATCGTCAGCGAGTGGCCGAGCGTCTGCTTGACGAGCACGCGCATGATCTTCACGTGTTCTGCGTTCGGCGGCAGCGTGTACGCGGGCACCATCCAGCCGCGCCGTGCCGCGAGCTGGGCCGCCACGTCGAACTCGTCGTAAGCGTGCTCGCCCGCAAGTTTGAACGCGACCAGCGGTAGCTGCTCGTCGCTCCCGGAGCCGATCAGCTCGAACTGCCCCGTCGCCGCGATCTCCTTCGCCAGCGCGCGCGCGTTGTACTTCAGCGTCTCCATCACGTAGCGATAACCCGAATGACCGAGGCGCGCGAAGTTGTAGTACTGCGCGAGCACCATCGCCGAGCCCGTCGAGAAGTTCAGCGTGAACGTCGCGTCGCGCTTACCCAGATAGTTCTCGTAGAACACGAGATCCTCCGGTAGGTCGGATTTCTCCCTAAACACAAGCCAGCCGATGCCGGGGTACACGAGGCCGAACTTGTGACCCGAAACGTTGATTGAGCGCACCTGCTCCAGGCGGAAGTCCCATTCCGACTCTGGGTACAGGAATGGCCATACGAAGCCGCCGCTAGCCGCATCGACGTGCAGCGGCACGTCCAGGCCTCGCTCGTGCTTGACGCTCACCAGGAAGTCGTTGATTCCCTTCACGTCATCCGCGTGACCCGTGAACGTCGTGCCCAGCACCGCCGCGACGCCGATCGTGTTCTCGTCGATGTGCGGCTCCACGTCCTCCGCGCCGATCGTGTACTTGTCCGGCTTCAGCGGCACGATCCGCGGTTCCACGTCGAAGTAGCGGCAGAACTTCTCCCACACCACGTGCACGTCGCCGCCGAACACCAGGTTGGGGCGATCCACGCCCTTGCCCGCCGCTTGCCTGCGCGCGCGCCACTTCCACTTCAGCGACAGCGCTCCCAGCATGATCGCCTCCGAGGAGCCCTGCGTGCGCGCGCCCGTCGTCTCTCCTGGCGCATTGAACAGGTCCGCCAGCATGCGAATGCAGCGCTGCTCGATTTCCGCCGACTGCGGGTACTCCGCGTGATCGATGAAGTTCACACGCAGCGACTCACGGATCAGCTCGTCCGCCTCCGGCTCCATCCACGTCGTCACGAACGTCGCCAGGTTGCGCGCCGGGAGGCCGTCCAGCACCGTCTCCTCTTCGACCAGACCCTTCGCTTCCAACGCCGACATGCCGTGCCGCGGCAGTTTGTGATCGGGCGCCGGCTCGAGCAGATAGCGGTTGCCGTAGATGCTCTCCAGCTTCTCGATCTGACCGCGCGTCAACGCGGGCGGGGCCGTGGCGGGGCGCTCGTGTGCGCGCGGCTCGGTCGATGTGCTCTCGGGGCGCTCATCGGCGCTCTCGTGCTCTGATGGCAAGGTGATCCTCCAGTCGTCGCAGTACTGTGCCCGTCGAGCATGACCGATCGCGCGCTCCAGACGGTGCACCTCCGCGACGAGGCCGCGGCGCTCGAGGCCACCTTCCTCCCCGGCGCCGGAATGCTCTGCTCATCGCTACGCCACCACGGCGAGGAGTTGCTCGCCCAAAACGCTGGCGTCGGCGCGTACGTACAGAGCGGCAAAACGATGGGCATACCGCTGCTCTACCCCTGGGCCAACCGGCTCGCTGCTTTCGATTACACAGTTGGCGGGCGCACCGTGCAGATGCCACACGACGAGAGCCTCGTGCACACCGACGCCAACGGCCTGCCCATCCACGGCGCTATCGGAGGCCGGCAGGTCTGGCAGCTGGCAGGCGCCCGCGAGCTGGGTTCGTCCTCGCTCGCCGCCACCCTCAGCTGGAGTGATAAGCAGCCGCAGCTGTTCGAGCTTTTTCCGTTCCGCCACGACCTCCGCTACGAGGCGCTCCTGCAGGGCGGACGTTTGGAGATCTCCGTCACCGTGCACGCATGCGGGACCGACGCGGTGCCGCTGGTTTTCGGCTTTCACCCATACCTCTCGCCTGGCGGTCAGCGCGGGAGCTGGCAGATCGAGCTGCCAGCGATGCGGGCGCTCACGCTCGACGCCCAGCAGATTCCCATCGCGCCTGCGCTTGAGCCTCCCGCGCAGGCGCCTCTCGCCCAGACACTCCCCACGCAGCGCTTCGAGCTGGACGGACGCGAGTTCGACGATGGCTTCGACAGCCTTGACACACAAGCCCATTTCAATGTGACCGGCGCCGATAGGCGGATCGAGGTGACGTTCCTGCAGGGCTACCCGTACGCTCAGGTGTTCGCGCCCGCCTCCGGCCAATTCGTCTGCTTTGAGCCGATGACGGCGCCCGCCAACGCACTGCGCAGTGGTCAGGGATTGCGGCTGCTCGCCCCCGGGGAGAGCTTTGTGGCGAAGTTCGTCGTGGCTGTCAGCGAGGTACGCTGAGCGCGCGCGTCACTCGGTCCACGGGCCGTGCCAGGACCCAAATCCGGAGACCAGCTTCTCGGCCTGATCAGGCCCCCACGAGCCGGGGGCATAGCTCTTCACCGGCGGCGGCTCGCGCAACAGCGGTTCAAAGATTCGCCACGCCTCTTCCACGCCGTCCTGGCGTGTGAAACGTGCGCTCTCGCCGCGCATTGCGTCCAGCAGCAGCACCTCATACGGCGTCGGCGCTTCCCCGCCCTGCTCGGCGAACTCCACATCCAGGTGTACAGCCTCCGGGCCCGCCAGGTCGGCGCGGTGGGCGTCCAGGATCACCTGTGTGCCCGTCGCCGGATCGAGCTTCACCACGAACTGGTTCGGTTCCGGGCGACGCTTGCCGTGCTCCATGAACCCCAGGCGTGGCGGGTCGCGGAACACCGCGCGCAGCTCCGTCTGCGTCAGCGGCAGCTTCTTACCGGTGCGAATGAACCACGGAACCCCCGACCAGCGCAAGTTGTCGATGTCCAGGCGCAGCGCCGCGTATGTCTCCGTGGTCGAGTCCTTCGCCACGCCGTCGATGTCCCGGTAGCCGTCGTACTGGCCGCGCACGTAGTGAGCGGGGTCCGCGTTCGCGATCGCTCGGAACACCGCGTACTTCGCGTCCTGCAGCGTCTCCGCGTCACTACCCGCCGGCGCCTCCATCGCCGCCAGCGCGACCAGCTGCATCAGATGGTTGACCACCACATCGCGAAGCGCGCCTACAGGGTCGTAGAAGTGGCCGCGGTCCTCCACCCCAAACCTCTCGGCCATCGTGATCTGCACGTAGGCGATGTGGTTGCGGTTCCAGATCGGCTCGATCATCGTGTTCGCAAACCGCAGGTACAGGAGCTCGTCCGTGCCCATCTTGCCCAGGAAGTGGTCGATTCGATACAGCTGCGGCTCATCGATGTATTGGTGAATCTCCGCCGCCAGCTCTCGCGCCGAGGCGAGGTCGTGGCCGAACGGCTTCTCCACCACCACGCGCGCGCTCTTCGTTAGCCCCGCGCCCGCCAGTTCCTTGATCACCGGGCCGAACAGGAACGGCGGGATCTCCAGGTAGAAGACGGGGGTCTTCGCATCGCCCAGCGCCGCACCCACCTGCTTGTACGTGGCAGCGTCGGTGAAGTCGCCGCTCACATACGACAAGCGCGCGGCCAGGCAATCGAACACATCGGATTCCAGGTTCTCGCCAGTGCCTTCGATGCATTCGCGCGCGTGTTCGCGCAGATGCTCGACCGTCCAATCGTCGGATGCCACACCCACGATCGGACAGTCCAGCAGGCCCCGGCTCTCCAACCTATACAGCGAGCGGAAGGTCATCACCTTCGCCAAGTCCCCAGTGATCCCGAAGATCACCAACGCGTCCGCCTGCTCATCAAAAGAACTCATCAGAGCACCTGGATTTGAAAAAGGCTCGTAGTGCCCGGCCGCCCAGATGGCAGGCCCGCCGTGATACCTACCCGCTGTCCGCGCTCACACCAGCCCAGCTCGACCACACGCCTGGCCGCGTCCGCGATCAGCGCCTCGGTGGTCTCGTGGCGAGGCATCGACTCTGCCTGCACGCCCCACATCAGCGCGCAGCGCCTGACCGTCTCTTTGCCCGGCGAGAGCGCGTAGATCGGGACTGTTGGGCGGTGTGCCGAGACGAGCCGTGCGGAGCGGCCCGACAGCGTTGGGATCACCAGTGCGTCCAGGCGCAGCTCTATCGCTGCGTCGCACAGGTTGTGGGCGATCGTGTATGCGGGGTCGGAATGTGTGCGTCGTACCCGCTCCTGGTTCCAGCGCTCATACGGCGCGATCGACTCCGCCTGCACGGCCACTGCGGCCATCATCTCCACCGCCCCCACCGGGTAGGCACCCACCGCGGTCTCCTGCGAGAGCATCACCGCGTCCGTGCCGTCCAGGATCGCGTTCGCCACATCCGCCACCTCCGCGCGGGTCGGGCGCGATGAGCTGACCATCGAGTCGAGCATCTGTGTGGCGGTGATTGACGGTCTCGCCATCTTGCCCGCCAGCTCGAGTAGCTGCTTTTGCACCAACGGCACCCGCTCGATCGGCAGCTCGATCCCCAGATCGCCGCGCGCCACCATCACGCAGTCAGCCGCCCCCAGGATCTCCGCTGCCCGTTCCACCGCCTGCGGCTTCTCCATCTTCGCCACCAGTGGCAGGCGCGTGTGGTCGCGCACAAATTCCACATCCTGCGGGGTTTGCACAAACGACAGCGCCACCATGTCCACACCGATCGACTCGCCGTGGCGCAGCAGGTGCAGATCCTCCTCCGGCACCGCCGGTAGCGACGCCACCGGTCCGGGGATGTTCAGGCCCTGACGCGAGGCCACCGCGCCGCCCACCTCGATCTCCACGTCCACCTCGTGCTCAGCCGTGCGCACGTTTGTAACGCGCAGGCGCACCGAGCCGTCCGCCAGATACAGGATCGAGCCCTTCTCCACTGCGTCAGCCAGGCCCGCCCAGGAGAGGCTCATTGAGCGCGCGTCGCCCGGTCGTTCGCCATCGCCACACACGAACGTCAGCTGTTCGCCCGGCGTGAGCTCCACCACGTCCTCGTGCAAGGGGCCGATACGAAGCTTCGGGCCCGGCAGGTCCTGTAGGACCGCCACTGGTCGCCCGGCGCGGTTTGCTGCGTCGCGGACGCGGGAGATCGTCTCCGCGTGCTCGTCGAGCGTCCCGTGTGAGTAGTTCAGGCGGGCGACGTCCATCCCCGCCTGAACCATCCGTAGCAGCGTTTGCGGCTCACGCGAAGCGGGGCCAATGGTGGCGACGATCTTTGTGCGGCGCATGCCCCGCAAGGTATCGGTTTGAGTCGAATCCCACCCGCCCATGCGTCGGGACGTGGCACGCGCCGGGTCGGATCCTGCGCGGTTGGCATGGGTCCTAGCATTTAGGCGTGCTCGGGCCTTCACGACCAATGCCGCGAGTGGGCGCCCGCGCGCGGATCGCACACTTCGGCGGTAGCTTTCAAGACGTCGTCGTGCTGGCCGTGCATGACGAAGGTCGACGGCTCGAGGTACGTGACGCCGTGGGGGACGTGTTCGAGTTCGTGCTCAACCCGGCGACTGCGAGGTTTCTTGCCGCTGGTAGTGGCCATGGGGCGCGGCTGGAATTGCTGGTGGAGCCCACTGGTTAGCGGCGCCTGCGGTTAGGCGATTCGCGACTCACGACTGCGGCTCAGGTCTTTGGAGCGCTGTCGTTCGCGTGTTCTCTCCAGAACTCGACTGTCTCACGCTCGTGGCGGATCCCGAGGTCCAGCGCGAATCGAGGGCCTGCTGGGGCCTGGTCGGTGAACTGCTCGCGCAGTGCTTCGTATTCGCTGAGCCTGTCCTTGTGTGTCTGCAGTTGCGCCGCGGCCAGCTGCTTGGTGTCCGCGCCGAGAAAAAGCTTCAGAAGTGCGAGGTCGCGCAGTTCGTAGAGGTCTGGCGATGGGACTCCGAGCCACTGCTCGAGCGTCTCTCGGCCCCGATCGGTGAGGCTGTATCGCTTGCGGCGTCTACCGCCGGACTCTTGAGTCCGAGTCAGGTAGCCGGCCCGTGTCAGGCGCTCGGGCTCGGCATACAGCTGGGAGTGGGGGAACGACCAGAAGTGCCCCACCGAGGCGGAGGTCATTTGCTTGAGGTCGTACGGGGTCGCCGCACCCGCCATCGATAGGAGCCCGAGCACGATGTAGGAGGTCGGTGTGAGGTCAATTTCTTCGGGCATGGGCAAGTGAAAGGAGTGATACTCTTTTTCGGACGGTATGGTTCGGAGTGTCTGGGATGGGTTGCTACTGCTGGGAGGCGAGCTTAGATGACTGAAGCTATGGGGAATTACGCGGGACGTGTCGCGCGGGGCAGCGCGAACATGCTCGGGCTTGGCGTGAAAGCGATCGGGCTCTGGCGCAAAGGAGCGACCTGCCTGATGTCCTTGGCTCTGGTGTTCGCCGGTACGGCCGGGGTTGCCTCAGCGACGCCTGTGGTCACGCTGAAAGTCAGCGCCATCCCCATACCTGGATTCCCGGGCACCGGCGATATCTTGGGCGCCGGCACTGAGGTGCAGTCGCAGGTCACGATCAGCGGTAGCGAATACGGCGGCTACCCGTCACCGATGACCGGGCTGAACGTCTATGCACCTGCTGGAATCGAGCTGACCACGAAGGGTTTCGCAACGTGCGCACCAGCGGTGCTCGAAGACAGGGGTCCCATCGGCTGTCCAGAGATGTCGAGAGCTGGGCCGCCCGGTGTGGGGCTCGGCGTTGTCGTATTCGGTGGCGAAACTGTCCCCGAGAACGTGTCCATACAGGAGTTCTTCGCTCCGGGTGGGTCTCTGAGCTTCTTCGTAGAGGGCAATACCCCGGCCTCCTTTGAAATCCTCGAAAAGGCGCACTGGGTGCCGGCCAGCGGCCTTTTCGGACGGGAGCTCGAAGTCGAAGTGCCGCTTGTGGAAACAGTGCCCGGCGCGAACGACGCTTCGGTGCTCTCGTTCAAAGTCACGGTAGGAGCCGCTTACACGAAGGGCAAGAAGACGGTGTCCTACATAACCTCGCCAAAGAAGTGCCCCCGCCACGGCTTCCCGGTGAAGATGGAACTCAAATTCCTGAGCGGCGAAACCGCCACCGCCTCGTACACGATGCCCTGCCCGAGGCGCTAGAAGCCGCTTCACTACCGCTGCACTGGCACCTCGTGCGGGCCGAGTCGGTCATGCAGCCGTCGCAGCGGCCCCGGCGCCCACCAGTTCCAATCGCCCATCAGCGCCATCAGTGCCGGCACCAGCAGCGCCCTGACGACGCTTGCGTCGATCGCCACTGCGAGCGCTGTGCCGATACCGAGCTGTTTGGTGAAGAACAGCTCTGAGGTGCCCAACGCGCCGATTGCCACGCAGAACAGCAGCGCGGCGGCGGTAATGATCCGTCCGGTGCGCTCGATTCCGAGCGCGATTGCCTCGCGGTTGGGCAGACCCTGGTCGTGCGCCTCCTTGATGCGGGCGAGCACGAACACCTCGTAGTCGGTCGCCAGTGCAAAGGCGAGCACGAGCATCAAAACGAGGCTCGACTCTTCCAGGCCGCCGATCGGCGTGAAGCCAAGCGGGCCGGAGAGATGTCCGTCTTGGAAGATCAGCACGAGCAGCCCTGTGCCCACACCCACGCTGAGCATGTTCATCGCGAGCGCCTTGATGGGGATCGTCAGCGAGCCCGTCATCAGAAAGAGGAAGCCCGCCGTGAGAACCATCAGGATCGCAAGCGCCAGGGGAATGTGGGCGGCGATTGAGGCCTTCTGGTCGGCGAAGAAGGCCGTGGCGCCGCCGACAAGCCCCCCATATGGGCGTGCGAGCGTGCGCAGCCGGCTGAGCAGTCGTTGCTGTGCAGCTGAGAAGGGGGAGCCGTGCGGCAGCAGCGCGATCTCCCACGTGCCGCGCCCGAGATACGTGATTGGGGTGGCGCTTGCCATCCGGCCCGCTGTCGCGATGGCTGCCACCGCTAGGTGCTGGGCGGTGGCGCGCGATCCCTTCACGACGATTTCACTGGCTTCTCCCGCGTTGGCGGCGAAGTTGTTGCCGAGCGCCGATTCGACCTGGCGGCTTTCCGCGACCACGGGCAGCAGGTTCGCCCCCGGTGAGGTGAACTGCACATAGAACGCGGGGATTGCCGCGGCAATGAGCACGGTCGCGCTGCCGAGCGCAACCCGTCCGGGTCGGCGCATGACACCGCGTGCAAGCCGCCACCAGCCGCCGTCCTCCTGCACCGCTGCCGAGCGCACCGCGCGCCGCTGCAGCCAGGCGGGCGACAGCGAGTTGATGCGTGGTCCGAGCGCCACGAGCACCGCGGGTAGCACGAGCAGCGCGACTGAACCGTCGCACAGCGCTACAAGCGCCCCGCCTACGCCCATCGAGGATAGGAAGCCGATTGGGAACACCAGCAGGCTGGTCAGCGCCGCCGCCACCGTCAGGCAGCTGAACAGCACCGTGCGGCCGGCCGTCTGCAGGGTGCGCGCGATTGCCAGTTGTGTCGTGGCGCCGGCCACCAGCTCCTCGCGATAGCGGTAGAGCACGAACAGGCTGTAGTCGATGCCCAGACCGAGGCCCATGCCGCTGACGAGGTTCAACGCGAATACCGAGATCGGCGTGAACTGATCGACCAACCGCAATAGCAGGAACGTCAACAGGATCGACAGGCCGCCAACCAGCGGCGGTAGTAGTGCCGCCACGAAGCCGCGGAAGAACCAGAAGGACAGCAGCAGCAGAAACGGCAGGCCGATCAGCTCCGCGCGGGCAAGGTCGCTGGTGGTGCGTTCGTTGAGTTCCTGGTTGATCAAGGCCGCCCCGCCGAATTGCGCGCTCACCCCGGCAAAGTGCGCCTTTGTCGGGGCCTTGGCGATGTCGGTGCGCACGTGTGCCGCTGCCGCCGTCGCGTCGTCTGGAGTCGCGAAAGCCGTCAGCACGACTGTTTCGCGGCCGTTGCGTGACAGCAGTGCGGGCGAGCGTGCGCCCGCACCGGGTCCCCCATAATCGGCGACGCGCTGGAAGCCGTGCTGCCTAGCGAACAACGTCGCGAGCGTTGCCGTGGCCCGTTGGGCTCGCTTGTCGGTCTCGATGTTGGCGCCGGCGCGCAGCAGCACGCCCAGGTTGTAGTAGGCGGTCTGTCCGGTAGCAGCCGTGATCGCGGCGTTCGTACGTTCGTATTGCGATGCGGGGTCCTCGAAGTCCTGGGGGCTGCTGCCGAGCGTCCCCGTCACTGGTGCGCCGAGCACGGCTGCGAGCACGAATGCCAAGCCAGCGGCTAGCAGAACGCGCCGTGTACGGGTTGTCGCTAGGAGCTCGAGTCGTCTGATCACGGCCCCAGAAGGGTGCCGTCAGCCCCGGATGTCTGACTCAGTAGGCGCGTCTCGACTGCGTTCGCCGCGGCGTGAGCGCCACCGGTGGCGGCATAGGCGGCGGCGATCCGCTGCGCGCCCGCCGCGCATGCCATCGCCTGAGCGACCTTCGCGCGCAGTCGCGCTGGGCTGAGGCGCCTGGCTGGGAGTCGCGTTCCCGCCTGCGCTACCTCCACGCGGCGTGCCACCTCGAGCTGGTCGCGCCCGAACGGCACTGCGCACACCGGCACGCCCTGTGCGAGCGCCTTCTGCGTCGAGCCCATGCCACCGTGAGTGACGGCGCAGACGGCGTGCTCGAGCAGCAACCGGTGTGAGATGAAGCGCTCGATTCGAGCGTTGACAGGTGCTTTGAAGGCTGCCGGATCGCCCGCCGGCAGCGTCGCTACAACCGTCACCGGTTCGTCGGCAAGCGCCTGCAGCGCGACCTCCACGAGCCGGCCGTCGTTCTGAAATTCGGTGGAGGTGTTCACGAGCACGATCGGATCCGTCACGTCTTCGAGCCACGGCGGGGGCTCAGAGGGTGGGTCCCAGTCGCACGGGCCAACCATGACCACGTTCTCCGGCCAGTCGCGCCGGGGGTACTCGAACGGCTCGGCGGTCATGTAGAGCAGCAGCGGCGCGCGGGCGAACCACGCATCCAGACTGGCCACATCCGGCAGGCCCAACTCCGCACGGATGCGATTCAGCGCCGGGCGTCCCCGCCTTTCGACCACGCCGAACACAAGTGGGCGGATCAGTCGGTCGCGCGCCCGGCCGATCGGCCCGCGCGCAGGCGCGAGCCCCGGGCCGAAAGGCGGCGCGTCAATCGAGCGTAGGGCGAGCGGGTAGGGACAGAACGCCGCCCATGGTCCGCCCCACGCCTCGGCAGCCATCAACCCGCCCCAGGAGTTGATGTCCACGAGCAACGCAGCGGGGTTGGTCTCGGCGATCGTCCGGGTCAGGTCTGGTGCGTCGTGCTCGGCACGGGCGGAGAAGACCCGCGTATTTTCGCGTACCGACGCTAGCGTCCCCCGGGCACGCCAGTCATCGAGCGCGATCTGCTCGATCGATGGGCTGATCGGCTCGGTGTCGAAACCACGCGCGCGCATCAGCTCTAGCTGTGATGAGAGCGTGCGCAGCACGATCTC
>DATHLT010000095.1:0-43165 GCA_035487855.1 Solirubrobacteraceae bacterium | reverse complement strand
AGATCCTCGCGTGGGCAGACGCACGCATGCCGGCGGATAAGAAGCTGCTCCCGTCGCATCCTGACGTCAGACGTGATGTCGATCGCCTGTGCGCACGCTTCGACACGGAGCTCGGGCCGAGGGGGCGGCGGCTGATGTATGTGCACATGTTCCCGCAGCGCGAGCTCGCATTGGACTTCAACAACAACGGCGTGCCCGCTTGGGAGGACCTTGCGATCCGCCGCGGATGGCCACTGATCGAGCGGGTCATCCGCCGCGTGCTCGAGATCACGCCGGGCGTGGAGATCGACGACGAGAAGGCTGTCTGGCAGGAGCTCGACTACGTCGCACAATTGCTGGCTGACGGTCGCGCATATTTGTGCGGCGAGCGCTTCACCGCGGCCGACCTCACGTTCGCGGCGCTGTGTGCCTCGGTCGTGCTGCCGCCCGAGTACGGCGTGCCGCTACCACAGCCTGAGATGCTCGCGCCGCCGATGGCCGATCTCGTCGAGCGCATGCGCGAGCACCCGGCGGGGCGTTTCGCGCTTGGGCTATTCGAGCAGGAGCGGGGTGAGCGTGCCCCCTGAGCTCACGCTATGTGCGGCGCAGCCACCGGGACGCTCTGCCCGTTCGCAGCCGCCGGCCTCGCCCGCGGCTCCTCCCCGATGTTGATCCACTCGTGCAGTCGGCGTAGCGGCGCCGGCGACCACCAGTTCCAATCCTCTAGCAGCGCCATCAGGGCGGGAACGAGCAGCGCGCGAATCACAAACGCGTCGATCAACACGGCGGTGGCTGTGCCGAGCCCGAGCTCCTTGATGAAAACGACGTGGGAGGTGGCAAACGCTCCAAGTGCGACGGCGACCATGATTGCCCCGGCGGTCACGACCCGCCCAGTGCGTTGTAGCCCCGCTGCCACGGCCTCGCGGTTTCCCAGCCCATGATCGCGGGCCTCCTTGATGCGGGTCAGCAGGAACACGCCGTAGTCGGTGGACAGGCCGAAGACGATGGCGGCGAGCACGAGGAAGTCGGTCGACTCGATCCCGCCTTGGCTGGTGTATGAGAGGGGGCCGGTCAGTCGGCCGTCTTGGAAGACGAGCACGAGCAGTCCGAGTGCAGCCCCGACGGTGAGCGCGTTCATCGCGAGCGCCTTGATCGGCAGGATCACCGAGCCGGTCATCAGCCACAGGATGATCAGCGTGGACAGCGCGAGGATCGCGAGACCGAGCGGCAGCGAGGAAGCGATCGATGCCTGCTGGTCGTGGAACTGCGCAGCCTGACCGCCGACGGCAGTGGGGTAGGGCGCCGGCAGCGCCCTGATCTTCTCGAGCGCCTGCTGCGCGGTGCCGGCGATCGGGGTGCCTTGTGTGGAGAGGTTGAGTTGCCAGGTGTTCGCAGACAGTTGGTGCGGTGTTGAGACAGACCTGACGTTTGGCAAGTGGGCGAGCCGGCGTGCGTAGACAGCGAGCTGGGGAGCGGCATTGCCGGGCGCTGTTATCGCGATGTCCGTGGGCGTGCTGCTCGCACCCGGGAAGTCACGGGAGATCGTGTCTGAGACGACGCGAGCGCTCTGGCTGCTTGGCAGGACCGACGCGTCGATGCCGCTCCATTTGGTGTGTAGCGTCGGCACCGACAGCGCCAACAGCAAGGCGATCGCGGCGGTGGCAATGATTCCCGGGCGGCGCATCACGACGCCCGAGAGGCGATACCAGGCCCCACGTTCAGCGGGCGCAGGCTTGACCGCGCCGAGACGGGCGCCGAGCAACACGAACAGTGCGGGCAGGAGTATCAGTGAGGCGCAGGCGGCAGTCAATGCGACAACGGCGCCGCCGATGCCGATCGATTGCAGGAAGCGCAGCGGGAAGACGATCAGCGAGGCCATCGCCGCGGCGACCGTCAGCGAGCTGAAGATCACTGTGCGTCCGGCGGTGGCCATCGTCGTCGCGATTGCCGTAGCCGTCTCGGCGCCTGTTCCCAGCTCCTCGCGAAAGCGCGATACGAGGATCAGGCTGTAGTCGATCGAGAGTCCGAGTCCGAGGCCGGTGACCACATTCAGCGCGAACGAGGAAAGCGGAAGTCCGGTGTTGATCAAGCGCAGCGCGACCATCGAGCCGAGCACGCTCCAGACGCCGACACCCAACGGCAGCAGAGCGGCTACCCCGCGGAAGATCAGCAGCGCGAGCAATGCCAGCAGGGGGAAGGCGAGCAACTCGGCGAAGCTCAGATCCTTGGTTGCTTGCAGGTTGGTCTCGCGCATCGTGATGTCGGTGCCGCCTAGCCGGACATCTTTGCTCGAGGCGAACTCCTTCGTCAGACGATCGACAGCAGCGTTCGGTTCGGCGCTGGAGTAGAGCGATGCCGCGAGCAGCGTCGAGCGACCGTCGTTGGAGACCAATGCTGGGTCGTGCGTGTCTGCGTAGCTCTCGACGCGGGCCACAGCGGGCTCGCGACGGAGCGTTTGCGCCGCTACTGCGACAGCGGTGCTGGATGGGGCGCCATCGACGAGCGCGATCACGCCGGCGCTCGCCTCGATGCCGGTCGCGCGTTCGATCTGCGTGCGCGCCTTTGACGATTGTGATGAGGGGTCCTCGAAGGAGTTACGGGCGTCCAGCTTGCTTGCCACTGGGCCGCCGAGGACTGCCGCAAGCACGGCGAGAAGCGCGGCGAGTGCCGCGGTACGGCGGGGGTGACGAACTCCGAGACTGGTGGCACGGGCGAGCATGGCTTCTCCGATCGAGTGGCTGGCGTGCGATCACTGTACAACTGTACATGTACATATGTCAAGGGAAACGGTATATTTATTTCCATGCCGGTCTCAGCGGGTCGCACCCGCAACCCGCGTGGGCAGGGAGAGCGTCTGCGGGCGGTCCTCATGGACGCCGCCCGCGAGCTACTGTTGGAGCTCGGCGACCAGGACAAGCTGTCGGTTCGCGGTGTGACCTCGCGCGCCGGGGTCAGTCCCAACGCCCTGTACCTGCACTTCGCGGACAAGGACGAGCTGCTGAGTGCCGTGATGCTCGGCGGCTACAAAGAGCTGCGCGAGTTCCTGCACGCCGCGGTGACGCCGGGGACGGCGCCGATCGAGCAGCTGCGCGCGTTCGGCAACGCCTACGTCGAGTTCGCAGCGCTTCGGCCGGGCATGTACCGCGTGCTGTTCATGACCAAGCTGCGCGAGGGCGTACCGATACCAACGCCAGACGTACAGCCGGGACTCGACGAAGGCGTGGACATCTTCAACGACCTGCTGGCAATGGTTAGCGCCTGCCTCCCCGAAGGGCCCGATCCGTTCACACAGTCCGCTTACATCTGGGCTGGTCTGCACGGCTTCGTCGCGCTGGGCCAGGTGATCCCCGCTTTTCCATGGCCGTCGGGTCGCGACTACATCGAGCGGATGATCCAGGTGCACATCGCGGCGTTCGCCGCCGGCGAGGACAGCGCGACGTAGTCGCTTTGGGTGACAGGACTAGCTCTGCTGGGCGATCCAGTTGAAGATGGCACGGGAGTGCGTCAGGACAGTGCCGTCTGTCAGCTGGAGCGCGGGCAGCTTGGTATCTCCAGTCGCCTCGCGTAGCTCCTCACGCGATCCTTTGCGAAGGAATGGCAGCGGGTTTCCATGAGCAGCGACCACCTTCTCGTAGTCGACGTTCGCGGCGCGCAGCGCCTCCTGCACGCGCCGGCACGGATGTATGCGCGGGCCGCCGTCGTCACCGTGACAAACGAACAAAGTGGGAGCATCAGCCATCCTTCATCCTCTCGGTAGCGGGCCGGCGACGCCTAAACTGCGCCGAGGCGCCTGCACCAGGGTATGTGATGTGGGTACGCACCCTGATCCAACACCCAGGAACCGACAGCCGTGGGCGGTACGATCGTGACGTGGCAATCGTGAGTACTACGGAGGCTGTGCATGCAAGGAACTAGCGTGCAAGGAGCTAGCGGGAGCGCGTCGAGCCCGACTCTGGCGGACCAAGTCGATGTGGTTGCCGGCCAGGAGCCGCTTTATCTAAGCGAGTCGCGCCTCGCGGAGGCTGCCTCAGTGGGCTGGGCAAGGAGAGCCGTTACCGAGCTAGCGGCCGCGGCTGGAATGGAAGGCGAGCGTCTGGAGGATGTCCGGCTCGCGGTATCCGAGGCGGTCACCAACAGCGTCGCCTATGCCTACGAAGGCGCTCCCGGCGATGTTCACGTGATCGCAGCGGTCGTCTCCAGGGAGCTTTGGGTAGTTGTCGCAGACGATGGCATGGGGATGCGCAGACGACCAAGTGAGATTCGTGGTCTAGGTCTTGGGCTCGGCTTGATGGCGCGGGTGAGCGATGCCCTGACGATCCTCACGCGCTCGAGTGGCGGCGTTGAGGTGCAGATGCGCTTTCACCTGGATGAGCAGCCCAGCTGAGCTTTCTGTGCGCGTTGACGCTATGACCGCTCGCCGCCCGACGCTGCTGCGTTGGCGGCGTCCACGCTCACCGGCTCATAGGTCAGGATTAGGACACCGTCGGGGCCGACGGACCTGGAGTTGACGAGCCGTAGTGTCGTTGGTGGCGTGCCATCGCCGAACAGGCGCTTGCCTGAGCCGAGCACGATCGGGAAGACCATCAGCCGGTACTCGTCGACGAGCTGGTGGGCGACCAGGCTCTGCACCAGCTTGGCGCTTCCGGCGACCAGGATGTCCCCCGCCAGCTCCTGCTTGAGCCGCGTAACCTCGCTCTCCAGGTTCTGGCCGATCACCGTGGAGTTGTTCCAGTCGGCCTGTTCGTCGGTCAGTGTCCGCGAGGCAACGTACTTGGGCATCGCGTTCATCTTCACACCGAACTCGTCGGTTCCCATCGACGGCCATGCCTGCGCAAAGCCAGCGTAGGTAACCCTTCCCAGCAGCTGCGCGTCGGCGGCCATCAGCTCTTCGAACTTGAACTTGTCGCCGTCCTCACCACGGTTGAATCGAAACGACCAGCCCTCGTGCTCGAAGCCCTCACCGCCTCCAGGTGCCTCGACTACGCCGTCCAGCGTTATGAACTCGGTCACGACCACTCTTCCCACGACAGCCTCCTTGTGTGTTTTCAGATTCCTCTCGGATCTATGACGGCCCAGCGACGCGAAAGTAATCGCGGCCCGCTCGACCTCCGCGAGTCGGGAACCTCAAAGATCAGGCAACACGACCGTGCAATCAACCATCTACAGGCTGCCGATGCGATTCAGTGGCCAGTAGGTGGCAATCGCCTCCCCGATGATCCAACCCGTGGGAACCGGTCCCCAGAAGCGACTGTCGTCGGAGTCGCCGCGGTTGTCTCCCATCATGAACCAGTGACCTGGTGGGATCTTGATGGCAGTGGGGAAGTTGCACTCGAGGCTCGAACCGCACGGTTTGATGTACGGATCCTTCTCGGCCACGAACTGTGACTTGCCGGCTGCCTTGCGGAAGACGTGTCCTGCCCTGACAAAGATTTCATCGCCCGGCCCAGCAACGATCCGCTTGATGAACGTGACGCTCGCCTGTTTTGGAAACGGCTGCGCGCACGCGGCGCCACCAACTGTGACCGCGTGCGGTGTGGTCCCGCACTGCTGCTGTTCGGCGTCTGCCGGCGGATGGAACACCGCGATCTCGCCGACGTGCGGTTTGCCGAAGTCCATCTGCAGACGGTTGACCAGCACACGCTGCCCGATTTCAAGCGTCGGTTCCATCGAGCCGCTGGGGATCTTGTACGGCTTGACCACGAATGCCTCCAGCGCGAGCGCGAGCCCGAGGGCGACGACCACGATCACCACCAGCTCGACAATCGAGCCCACGCCCGAGCGCTGACGTCTCACCGGTGTCATCGGCGGTGCTCGACGTTCGTGCGCATTAGCGCAGCAGTGCCTCAGCGATTGCGATCGCTACCTCAGCGCGCTCGAACATGGACGGCCCATACACGTACTCATCCGGTGCATGAGCATGCCCGCCGCGAGGCCCCAAACCATCGATCGTGAGCGGGATCGCCGCGGCGAAGTGGCTCGCGTCGCTGGCGCCGCCTCTGCCGACGCCCACGATCTCACGGCCGAGCCGCTCGCTCGCGGCCTCGAGCACGTCGCGGGTGGCCTGCGCGGTATCCATGCCCGGCCAGCTACGGATCAACTCGACCTCGACACGCGCCGCCTTCGCCGAGCTCGCGACAGCCTCGATCACCGTGTCAAACGCAGCCTCGCTCACGGCACGCGTGTCGATCATCAGCTCGCCGTCTGCCGGCACCACGTTGACAGCATCGCCTGCGCTGATCCGCGTGGGCACGACGCTCAGTTCCGCCGGGCCGTCCGGCCGGTGTAGCGCCACCGCGGCACTCGCGACTTCCGCCAGCGCCAGCAGCGCGTTGGCGCCCGCGTCTGGATTCGACCCGGCATGAGCCGCGCGTCCATGGCCAGTCACGCGCAGCGTTCCAGCGGCCTTGCGTCGCACCACAACGCCCTCCTCGCCCGCGGGCGTGCGCTCCGCCGCCTCGAAACACAGGCACGCGTCGTAGCCCGCGAAACGACCCACGTGAGAAAAGCGTTCCGAGCGCCACTCCTCGTCGACAACCAGCAGCACAGCGAGCTCAGCAAATGAATCCGGGCGCTCAGCCAGCCAACGTGCCAACGCGAGCGCCAACGCCACGCCGCCCTTCATGTCCACGGCGCCCGAGCCACGCCACGTGTCTCCATCCCGCTGCAGCCGCAGGTGCTCCGCGTGGGCGACCACGGTATCCACATGGCCCAGCAGCAGCACGCGACCGGAACCCGTTCCGCGCACGCGTGCCAGCAGGTCGGGAGCATGATCCGGGGAAGAGCACGGGACTCGTTCGATCGCCGCGCCGGGCGGCAGCCGCTCGATGCATAACGCCAGCGCAGCCTCCGCCCCCGCGGCGTCGCCAGACGGGCTGGAGATCGCCACCAGTGCCTCCAGATCAGCCTCGGCCTCCGCCGCCATCGCAGAGGTGGCCGGCAGGGTCGACGCGCTCATACGCCGAGATTATGCCGGTGCGTCGCTGTCTAGCCGCCAGTAGCCTCCGCGGCGGTCGCGTCGCCGCGGGCTGGGAGTGCGCCAGGAGTCCAACGCGCAGCAGCGCTTGCACGCCATCCGAGAGGTCATCTAGCGTGGCGAACGGATGTTCGACACGCACAACTCAGAGCGATGGCTGGAGGGGCTGAACGCCGATCAGCGAGCCGCCGCCAGCTTCCCCGGCGACGTTCCGCTGCTGATCCTCGCCGGGGCGGGAACCGGCAAGACGACCACGCTGTGCGCTCGCGTCGCGTGGCTGTTGGGGCAGGGGGTTCCCGCCGAGCGCATCCTGCTGCTCACGTTCACCCGCCGTGCCGCGCGCGAGATGCTCGAGCGCGCACACAGCCTCGCCGAGCACGTCGCCGCGGACGCCGGCCGGGTAGTGGGCGGCACGTTCCACTCACTCGCCCACCGCATGGTTCGCCTGCACGCCTCATCGCTGGGGCTGGCTCCCGGCTTTGGGGTTCTCGATGCCGGCGACGCCGCCGACTTGCTCGACTTCGTGCGCCAAGAGCATGGGCACGCGCGCAGCGCTCGCCGCTTCCCGCGCGCGCAGACGATGCTCGACATCTACTCGCGCACTGTCAACTCCCAGTTGCCCCTGCAGGAGGTCCTGGCAGAGTCGTTCCCGTGGTGTGCCGAGCATCGCAACCCACTCGCGGAGATCTTCCGTTCCTACAGCGCCCGCAAGCGCGAGCTCGGCGTCATCGACCTGGACGATCTACTGCTGTACTGGCGCGCACTGGCACTCGACGAGGTCATCGGACTGCGGATGGCAGACGGCTTCGACCACGTGCTCGTCGACGAGTATCAAGACGTAAACGCCCTGCAGGTCGACATCGTGCGCGGACTGCGAGCAGGCCGCCCTGGGCTGACGGTCGTCGGCGATGACTTCCAGGCGATCTATGGCTTCCGCGCTGCCAGCGCGCGTCACATCCTCGACTTCCCCGAGCAGTTCCCCGGCACCCACATGGTGACGCTCGAGCGCAACTATCGCTCGACCACGCCGATCCTCGCGGTCGCAAACGCCGTCTCCGCCCAGGACCGTCTTGGCTTCCCCAAGGAGCTGTGGACCGAGCGCGAAGGCGGTCAGCCGCCCGAGCTAGTGTTCCCGCGCGACGAAGCGCGCCAGGCGGGGGAGGTATGCGATCGCGTGATGGCCGCGCGCGAGGAAGGCATGGAGCTGTGTAAGCAGGCCGTGCTCGCGCGCACCGGTCACGACTCCGAGCTGCTCGAGCTCGAGCTGACACGCCGCGGGATCCCGTTCGTCAAGTACGGCGGCCTGCGCTATCTCGACGCAGCCCACGTCAAGGACTTCATCGCGCTACTGCGCCTGACCGACAACCCCGCCGACGAGGTCAGCTGGTTTCGCCTGCTGCAGCTGCTGGACGGCGTCGGACCGATTCGCGCACAGCGCGTGCTCGACGCACTGCGAGCCCCCGGCGGCGGAACGCCTGAGCTCGAGCGCTGGCCCACGGCCGTACAGCACGTCCCCGAGAGCTCGCTCGCGCACGCGACCGCTGTGTTCCAGGCGCTCGTTCACGCAGGTGTGGAATCCGAGGCCTCCACCGGCGCCCAGGTCGAGCAGCTGTGCGCCGCGCTCGCGCCACTAATCCGCCTGCGCTACCCCGATGGTGCCATTCGCGTGGGGGACCTCGACCAGCTCGTCGCCGCTTCCCGCAGCGCTCAGGACGTGCGTCATTTCGTCTCCGAGCTGGTGCTCGACCCGCCCGCGTCAAGCTCCGATCTCGCCGGCCCGCCGCACCTAGACGAGGACTACCTCGTGCTCAGCACCGTGCACTCAGCCAAGGGCCTCGAATGGGACGCCGTCCACGTGATCGCCGTGTATGACGGCAACTTCCCCGCCGACATGAGCACTGGGACGGAGGAGGGAGTGGCCGAGGAGCGCCGGCTCTTGTACGTCGCGCTCACCCGCGCTCGCAGGCGGCTGCACGTGTATGTGCCCTCCCGCTACTACCACCGGCCGCATGGCAACGACGACGCCCACGGCTACGGCCAGCCCTCACGCTTTTTGACCGACGCAGTTCAGAGCCTGTTCGACGTCACGCACGCTGCCGATACGAGCGGGCCGGTGGGTGGGGAGGCCGTTCCCAAGCGACGGATCGAGGTGTCGGTGGACGCGTTGTTCGCAGTGAGCGGCTGATGTCCATGTGGGCGGTTCTACAGCACGTTCCGTTCGAGGGACCGGGCCTCATCGCCGTGCAGGCGCACGCGCACGGCATCGAGCTCGACGAGCGTCATCTCTATCGCGGGGACGCCCTGCCGAATGTCCAGGAGCTGGACGGGCTTGTCGTACTTGGTGGGCCGATGGGCGTTGGCGACACTGAGCAGTATCCGCATCTTGCGGGCGAGATCGACCTGCTCGCCCAGGCTGTGGCGGCCGGCATGCCAGTTCTCGGGGTATGTCTTGGTGCGCAGCTGCTTGCGTGCGCGCTCGGCGGCGAGGTCGGACCCACCGGATCGAGCGAGGTGGGGATTGGCAGCGTCGCGTTGACACCCGCGGGTGAGCGCGACAGCGTGCTGGGAGCGTCTGGTCGATCGGTACCTGTGCTTCATTGGCACGAAGACATGTTCACGATTCCGCCCGGCGCGGAGTTGCTGGCCAGCAGTGATCAATGCGTCAATCAGGCGTTCCGTGCGGACCGTGCGTACGGGCTGCAGTTCCATATCGAGCTGAACGCCGAGCTGGCAGCCAGTATGCGGCCACATCTGCCGACTGAGGTCGCGCTCGATGCCAGCGATGTGGCAGCCGTCGAACGCGTTGGGAGCGCGATCCTTGGGCGGTTCTTCGAGGCCACACAGCATCAGAGCCAGGCGCGGTGAGCTCGTGACGAAGCGCGGCCGCTAGCGCTCGTGACCGCAAACTGCGACCTATTTCATAGTTCTGGCTGTTGACAGCCGTCGCGCGGTCGGGCTACGCTCGCGCCCATCCAACTATCTGGGGGCGTTCGGGCAGCTAGCAAGCGGTGCGCGGAGGTCGGAAAGGCAGCACGGCGATGCATCGGGGGCAGTCTGCAGGTAGCACGAAATGGCTCGCGGCTGGCTCACGCGGGTGGCTTGGCGGTGTGTGGCTGGTGGCCTTGCTATTGGCCGGATTGGTGCTGTCTCCAGCTAGCGCGTCTGCTGAACCACTGTGCACCGATACTTGGGCAGGGCCCTCTGAAGGGGAATGGGGAACCGCCGCGGACTGGTCGTCGAAAGCAGTACCCGGGGCCACGTCGGTGGCCTGCATCGGTTCGGGCAACACCGTGGTGGTTACCTCGGGCTCGAATCAAACAGGCGTGGTCCAAGGCGCCGGCAAGCTGGTGATTCGTGGCGGGTCGTTGGAACTCGCCAACGGACTCGAAGCTTCCGTCCTTCATAGCTTCTCGCTCTATGGCGGGTCCCTGACCGGTGCTGGATCTCTGGACCTGACGAGCTCCTTCACCTGGGAAGGCACGAGCGAGCTTGCGGGAGCAGGATCGCTGGTTCTCGAGGCGAGCGCGGAAGGGCGCATCATGCGATACAACGAAGCAAGTGAATCGATGAGCCTCGAAGGGCGCACGTTGGTCAACGACGGAACGCTGATCTTCACCAGCGGCACGTTGTACATGTCTGATGGCAGCAAGCTTGAAAACTCGGGCACGTTTGAGTCGAACTCCAAACAGGAACGCGCACCCTACGGTGCTTCGATCGAGCGCCCCGGGAGTGAAGGCGCTGCCCCGCTGATCGTGAACACGGGCATCCTCAAGGACCTTGAAGGGTCGGCGAAGATCGCTGTGGCGTTGGAAAACTCTGGCATCGTTGAAGCCAATGGGCGGGAACTGACGTTGCTCGGTGGCGGCTCGGGAGTCGGCGGTACGTGGTCTGGGCCCGGAGGCGGCACGGTCAGGTTCGGTGCCTCTACATACTCGCTCAAAGGGGGCAGCCTTTCCGGTGGCATCAGCATCGCTGGTGGTGGCGTGAGCATCGAAGGGATGTCTACCGCGGCCACGAAGGTGACCATATCGTCAGGCTCGTTGACCCTCGCGACAGGAACAACGGTCGTCGAAGCCTTCTCGCTGCTTGGCGGGACAATGACGGGTGCGGGATCCCTGGATGTCGCGGCCTCCCTCAAGTGGGAAGGGACGAGCTCGATCTCGGGTAGCGGCTCACTCGTGATGGAGCCGGGCTCTAGTGGATTGATTCAGAGGTTCAACGAAGCTAGTGAATCGATGAGCCTCGAAGCGCGTACGTTCGTGAACGATGGGACGGTCAATTTCGGTAGCGGGACGCTATACATGTCCGCTGGTGCAGAGCTGCTAAACAACAACAAATTCGAAGACAATTCGTTCCTAGCGGAAGGCGGACCGCATCATCCGGCGATCCTCTCTCCGCATGGCGAAGACGAAGCTCTCATTGTCAACTCGGGCACTATGGAACAGAACTCGCGATGCTGTAACGTCACCGAAGTAGCGGTGCCCGTTGAAAACCTAGGTGTGATCACTCAGCCAAGCGGGTATGGCGGCATCGAAATCCTCGAGCCGATCGAAGTATCGCTGGAAACGAGTTGGGGAGGCGAAGAAAACCCATCGGCACCGGAAGAGGAAGTTCCGATGTGCGGGGAATCGGTGAGCTGCAAGGGCGACTTCTCGCAGACACAAACAGACTTCGCGATCGGCGGTCGCGGGGTTGGGCTCGACTTGACTCGAACGTATAACTCGCAAGCGGCGGCGCTGGGGGTGCATGGCGCGTTCGGCTACGGCTGGTCAAGTTCGTTCAGCGAACATCTCTTGCTCGAACCCTCCGCGCACCTGGCGACGCTTGTGCAGGCCGACGGTAGCGAGATCGCGTTCACCGAAGGCTCGGGCGGGTCGTTCACGTCGCCGGCCTGGACGCAGGACGTGCTCAGCGGCACGTCAGTCGTGGGCTACACGCTCACGCTCGAAGACCAAACGGTCTACAAGTTCTCCGGCGCTGGGCGTCTGGAAAGCGTGACCGATCGCAACGGGAACGCCACGACGCTCTCCTACAACGGTAGCGGGGAGCTCGAAACGATCACCGATCCGGACAGCCGCACGATCAAGCTCGCTTACAACGGCGAAGGACTCGTGGAAAGCGCGACCGATCCGATGAAACACGTCGTGAAATACACCTACGAAGGAGGGAACCTCGCGACGGTCACCCAGCCGGGGGAATCAGCGCTGCGCTGGCAGTTCAAATACGACGGCTCGCACCAGCTCACGGAAATGATCGACGGGCGCGGGGGTAAAACGCTCAACAAATACAACAGCTCCCATCAGGAGACCGAACAGACAGATCCCATGAGCCGCGTGACGACCTTCGAATACCAGCCGTTCCAGGTGCGTACCACGAATGTGGCGACCGGCGCCATTACCGTTCAGTACCTGACGAGCAGCGGGCTGTCCGCGGCGGTCACCAAGGGCTACGGCACCGCGCTGGCCACCACCGAAACATCGACGTACAACTCGGCGGACGAGCTAGTGAGCGTCACGAACGGTGATGGCCACACGACGACGTTCAGTTACGAACACGGCAACCGCATCAGCATGGTCGAACCCGAAGGCCACGAAACGAAATGGACATACGACTCGACGCACGACATCCATACGACCACCACCCCCGACGGGGAGACGACGACGATCGGACGCAACAGCGACGGCGATCCGGAAACGATCTCCCGTCCCGCGCCGGGCGCCACTACACAGACAACGAAATACACCTACGACTCCCACGGGGACGAGACGAGCATGGAAGATCCCCTCAAACGCGTGTGGAAATACGAATATGACGCAGCTGGGGACCGCACCGCGGAAATCGATCCGGAAGGCGACAAGCGCACGTGGGGCTATAACGAAGATTCCCAGGAAACGTCGATGGTGAGCCCGCGCGGGCACGTCAGCGGCGCCAAAGAATCCGCGTACACCACCACAACGGAACGCGATGCCCAGGGCCGCCCCACCAAGCTCATCGCACCGTTGAAACACGAAACGACCTACAAATACGACGGCGATGGGAATCTCGAAAGCGAGACGGACCCCGAAGCCGACACGACGACCTACACGTACGATGCTGATAACGAGCGGACGAAAGTCAAAGACCCTGATGGGGCGGTCACCGAAACTGGATATGACGGGGCGGGCCAGGTGATGAGCCAGATGGACGGGAGCAAACACACCACCAAATACGAACGTAACGTGCTTGAGCAGGTGAAGGAAATAGTCGACCCGCTGGGCCATAAAACGCTCAAGGAATACGACCAGGCGGGCAACCTGATCAGCGTGACGGACGCCGAGAAACGTATCACGACGTACAAATACAACGCTGACAAACGCCTCACGGAAGTCACGTACTCCGACGGGAAAACACCCGATGTCACCTACGAATACAACGGGGACGGCGACCGTACGAAGATGATCGACGGCACCGGGACGACCACGTATGAATATGACCAGCTCGATCGTCTGACCGCGACGAAGGACGGGCATGGTGACACGGTGGGCTACGAATACGATCTGGCCAATGAGCAAACCAAGATCACGTATCCCAATGGCAAAGCCATAAGTCGCACGTACGACAGCGCGGGGCGGTTGAAGACGGTCGCTGACTGGCTTGAACACTCCACGAAATTCGCCTACAACGCTGATTCGGACGTAACGGCCACGACGTTCCCGACGGGCACGAGCGACGAAGACAAATACGTGTACGACGAATCCGATGCGATGAGCGAAGTCAAGATGACGAAAGGCAGCGAAACGCTCGCGTCGCTCGTCTATACCCGCAACAAAGACGGCGGGGTGACGAAAGCCGTCACAAAAGGGCTACCGGGCGAAGAAAAACCCACGTTCAGCTACGACGAAAGCAATCGCATCACGAAAGGCGCCGGGGTGACGTACAAATACGACGAAGCGAACAACCCGACGACGATCGGCAGTGCGACGTACGCGTACAACGCCGGCGATGAGCTCGAAACGCGCACGGTCAGCAAAGCCACCGCTGCTACGTATACGTACAACGAAGTCGGTGAGCGCACCAAGACGGAACCATCATCCGGGCCGGCTACAACCTATGGCTACGACCAAGCGGGGAACCTGACGTCGGTGACGAGACCGAAAGGAACGGAAACCGCAGCCATCGAAGATGCCTATGCCTACAACGGCGACGGGCTGCGGGCGTCGCAGACCATCTCCGGGACCACGAGCTACTTCACGTGGGATACGGCCGAAGAACTGCCTTTGCTCCTCAATGACGGGACGAACAGCTACGTCTATGGGCCCGGTGGCCTCCCAGTCGAGCAGATCAACAACAGCACGGGGACTGTTCTCTATCTGCACCATGACCAGCAGGGCTCGACGCGGCTGCTGACGAGCTCCACGGGAACTGTCGCGGGGACAGCTACGTACGACGCGTACGGGAACGTGCTCGGTACGACCGGTACAAGCACCACGCCACTAGGGTACGACGCCCAATACACCGACAGCGACACCGGGCTGATCTATCTACGGGCGCGTGAGTACGATCCCGCCACGGGACAGTTCCTAACGGTTGACCCGGACGTCGAAGGGACGCACGAACCGTATTCGTATACGGCGGATGATCCCGCAAACCATGGTGATACCTCTGGCCTACTGTATGACGCCTGCCATAGCGTCACGGCGCCGTGTGGCGTCCTAGAACACCTACATGCATTGGAAAGAAAACACGCCTCGAGGCGGGAACTCGAAGCGGAGATCAACGCGACGCTGTTTACGACGCTTCAGCACTTCGGCGCGCCTGAGCCTAAGGAGGGCCTGGACTATGACATAGAGTTCCTTGAGAACGGCTACATCCTTCGTGAGCCGGGAACCACTGGGATGGAGAACGCGATTCGCGTGATGGGGCCTTCGGCGGCGAATCCCGAGGGATCGCTTGTCTACTATGATGAGTATGGGCACCCGGTGGATTACGAGACAGGAAAGGTGCCCAAGACTAGAGGTGGATATCACGTGCCTTATGGAAATGAAACACCGTTGCAGAACTTTCCACGTTGGTTCACGGGCGAATGATCCGAAAGATAGAGGCCGATGGCGTAACAAGCCTGGAATTAGAGGGTGTCGAAGTCAGCCACGTCATATTTAGCGTTCAGCTCCAGATTGTCCTATGCGACGCGGTACGCGATTATTTGACGATAACGCTTTCGACGCCATTCCAAGTCAAGTATGCCGGTTCGGGTTGGTTGCGGCTTGATCCGGAGGATGATGATCCAAGACTCGGCGATGTCGTCGTTGGGTTGAGGTATAAGTCGCTGTTAGAATGTCGAGTCAGCCAAGGTGGGACTCTAAGTCTAGATTTCGGGCCAGCGTTGCGGATAGAGGTGCCGAGGGACGCACGATATGAGGCATGGCTGCTAGTCCACAAGACATTCACGCTAGGTGCCGAGATTTCAGCATGACGTTTGAATCAAGCGTAGTATGGGATTGCGCTTCCAGGGGTGGCAGGCCGCTGCGGGGCAGAATTGTCTTTCTGCATGTAGATACTGAGCTTGATAACTCAAGCGGTGGCCTCAGCGCACCCTGACGTGGCAGTGCAAGTAGACGAAGATACGAGCACGTTTGAGGGTTGCGGCGGGATTGTGCTATCGGATCTGTATGTATAGGCGACGAAAGGACAGCAACATGCCCGCGAGGCATCGTGTTGCGGAGGCTGTGGCGGTTGGGGCCAGCGTGCTGGGATTGCTGGGTTGTGGGGGCTCGGGTCAACAAGCGACGACCAAACCCGCGATCAGCACACCAAGTGCCCCGGAATTTGCAGTACGTGAAGCGCAACACGAGGCTGCGTTTGCGACGTTTGGCGAGAGCGCGAGTCATATCGAACGCGCTGCGATCATTAGCGAGGTGCACAGTTACTACGGTGCCCTCGCGGACGGGCACTTTGAACGTGGATGCTCGCTTCTGTCGCGACAGGCCCAGGCTAGGGTCGCCAGTACGCGAGGCGGGGGTAGCAACGCTATCGAGCATAGTTGTGGTAAGCGGCTTGGTGAAATACTTGCGAGGACGATTGGAGAGCGCAATGAGCGCTCGCAATTCACGGTGGCAAGTGTGAAGGAGGTTCGTCTGAGGGGAGATAAGGGGTACGTTGTGTTCACCACCGTCGCGATGTCTGCCGAGCAGCAAGCGTTGAGTGTGATGCGAGAAGGTGGCAGTTGGCGCCTCGCCTCGGCGATAGCACTTGCGATTACATACGCAACCCCCGCCGCCCTAGTGCCGTAGCGGGAAGACTCAGCAGGGTCGGCCCGAGGCCGGAGCTTCTGTCCCGTGCACCGAAAACGGGGCCGGTCAGTGGCCGGCGCGGCCGACGTGGCAAGCCCTTTGTTTTCGCGGCGCAGTAAGTAGAGGCGACCTCGCATCGCAACTGCGTGAAATTTGCGAGAAGTGCAGCTACGGAGTCGGGCTTGTGGTGTTACGTTGCGGCGAGCCGGCAGGCGCTGGTGTTGCGACGCGCTATTGTTTCACCGGTCGGTTGGGGTGTAAGTTCTTTGCGGGCGGATAGAGCGTCGACGTTGACAACTTGTTCCTTCCCTGTCAATTCAAGATGGCGTACTGCTGGTACAAGGGGCCGAGAAGGGGTGGATATGGTGCGTTCTGGTGCGGTGGCAAGGAAGGAATGGTGTACCAGAAGCTGGGATAAGGCCGTGGGAGTCGTACTATTCTCTTATGAATGGCACAAGTAATCATATGGGCCGCATCTGCCCGAGGGAGCGTGAGCATGGGATCGCCGACGTGATTGTCAATGGAGCGCTATCGACGTTCGCGGGGCGTCCGGCGTGGTGCCGGCGGACGCTGAGAGCCGCTGGCGTCCTCACCGCTGTGTTCGTGCTCGCCGGATGTGGCTCGACGGCTGCTCCGCGGAGGGCTCATGCAAGCGAAAGCAAGGCCGCTGCGGAACTGCGCGAGCTCAAATCGGCGCCGGCCGTGCGGAAGTACCAAGCGCTGCACGAGCGGCTGAGACACCATGGCGCTACGTCCTATCTTCCTCCGTCGTCGAAGCCATAGCGCCTGATGGTGCGTAGGCGGGTCGTCCGGCAGCCGCTCGGGCGATGAGTGGCGTTGCTGCGCTGCGGAGCGTTTGGCCTCGTGGCTGAGGAGGAGGCCGTTGAGCATTTCGCACACACCTGACGTCCCTTGAGCATCAGTATGCGCGACTTTCGCGAGCGGCGTTCGACGAGATAGGCAAACTAAAGGAGCTCGAGAATGGGCTGAGCTGGCTGAAAGCGGTATCTCTGATTTACTCGGTAGCTAAGGAAGCGCTTTAGTTAGTGAAGGGGCATTGGGGCGTGACGACACAGATCAATAGACCAGCCTAGGGCGAGCATTGCTCTCAACGCGTGCTAGCCAGCGGGCCGAAATTGACGAATTCGAGGATGATCGGGGCTCCGCCGCCGTGGTCTGGCGCTCTTAGATGCTGGGGAAGGTCGTGCGTTGCTACCGAGAACGAGAGTCCAGTAGCCGTGACCAGCGAAAGTGCGCTGACAAAAACATGTGTTTGGCCGCTCATGCCCTGAGCGTGACAGTTCAGAATGTAGGGCACGTGCGGCTTTTTTGCTGGTATCAGTGGTCGGCAAGACACTTGTGATGTGCCGGCGGTTACCCCGGCCGCGCGTACGATGTCGGCGAAGTTGGATCGGGTGAGGACGACGGATGTGGGACGCGTGAAGCAGCGTGAGTTGATCGGCACTGTTGTCGCGGGGCAGCCACTTAGGGAGAAGCCGGGTGGAGCGTGGACGGAGCGAGGCAGCGGCGAGAGCGTCGGAGTCGGTTCGGCTGGAGTGACGCGGGCGGTGGGCTTTGACGTTGACCCTCCGCAGGCGATGAGGGCGAACGGGGCAAGGCAAAGAAGTGCAGCGGCGGCGGCTCGCCAGCTACGGAGATGGCTCGCAACAAGAGTGTGGACTCGCACGGGCGTAATATCGGTCTTGCGCTATCGAGCCATTAGCGCTGGCCCGGCTCCGCACACAACTGGACAGCCCATGCGAATAGACGATTAATCGTATGATCGTCTATTCGCAATATCTTCTAATATGCACCCAGGCCGAGACGCCTTGAGGCCGAGGCCCAAGCAGCCTCGGTCCCCAATGCGATCTCAGATCTACTTGAATTAATTCAGTCGTAGCGGCCGCGCCTTAGCCACTACGAGATCCCTTTCGTCCGCATCGCCGCCTCGACCTCTGAAGCGTCGGCTTCCATGCCCCGTTCGTTGGGGTGCACGGAGAACGCATCCGATTCGGGCAGCACCGGTTCGACGTAGCGCACGCTCAGCGACTTGCACGCGTCATGGCCGATGCTCGGCGTGTACGTGTCGACGTACGTGTCGCCGTTGGCGGAGGCCTCGCTGCTGAGCATCGAGTTCAGTTCCTTCTCGACGCCGTTGAGGTAGGCCGTGTCGCCAGTGGTGAGCGGCACGGTGGGCCAGCAGTTGCCGCTCTGGGGCAGGATGTCCGGGTAGCCCACCACGAACACCTTCGCCGACGGCGCGACGGTGTGGACCTGGTGAAGCATCGCTCCGATCACAGGACCGTCTTCGGCGATCTCTTCGGCGAGTTTGTGGCCGTACGTTGATTTGCACGGCGTCCCGAACGGAAACACGAGATCCTCCGCTCCGCACGTGATGAGCGTGTTGAGGAACAGCCCTTTGTCGTTACCGCCGATCCCCACCGATACGACCTGGGTGGTAGAGCTGAGCGCATCGATTTGCGGCGGCTGGGATGAGTACTGGGCGGTGGTGGTGATGTTTTCCGTGGTGGCTCCCGAGCAGCTGACGTCCTTCAACGACAGGCCCAGCGCGGAGGCCGCCAGATGCGGGTAGTTGCGAGCCGACTGCAGACATTCGAGCGGCGCGCCGGGCGCGGGCGGCAGGATGAATGGGCCGGACGTGTAGGAATCACCGAGCGACACATATGGGGTGCTGGCACCAGCTATCGACGGTGCCACCGCAAACGCCATCAGGGCTGCGACGGCGGCAGCGATCCAGAGCGTTGGGCGCATCACCCGTGAGCCGACGGTACGCCGGCTGCGTACGTGCGCGTGGGACAAGTAGCGATCAGACATAGCGATCCTTTCTCCTTGTATGGACACCCACTACCTACCCGTGGGGATCGCGTTGCTACCTCTAGTCGAGCTCCAGATCCAGCGCGGGCTGGGCGTGCGGCGCTGCTGCGCTCGCGACTTGCTGATCGCCTTTGACGTCGATCCGGGTCATCGCCAGGAAGGCGATGAAGCCGACCATCACGACCGCCAGGCCGACGGCTACTGGGCCAGTGCCCAGGGCCAGCCCGCCTTTGCGAGCGGTGGCGTCCATCCAATCGGCGAACGAGGCGCCAAGCGGCCTGGTCATGATGTAGGCAAACCAGAACGCGAAGATCGAGTTGAGACCGAACCAGCGGTAGGCCACCGCTGGGAGTGCGAACAGGGAGACGAACAGGAGGCCCGAGGAGAGGTAGCCGAGATGCCAGTTCGTCGCTGTCATGTCACCCGCGGCGGTGCCGAGCGCGAACGTTGCCAGCACTGTGGCCCAGTAGAACTGCTCGCGTCTACGCGTGTAGATGCTGTGAATCGAGAGCGTGTTCTCGCTCCGATACCAGACCGTGAACACAACCGCGAGAACGACTAGGTAGAACGCGCTTGAAACTGTGTAAGGGATGCCGAAGCCGACGTGCAGCGCGTCGGCGCAAGAGGTGCCGAACACCGCGACCATGACCACCACCAGCCAGTAGTTCCACGCGTTATAACCGGCTGTCTTGAACTGCCGTTTGAGCGCTACAACGAGGCCGATGAGCATCAGCGGCACGGCGATCGCGGGCCCCAGCGCAGCGTTCATGAAGTCCGAGGTCGCCTCGCCCATAGCGGTCGTGAGGATCTTCGTGATCCAGAAGAAGACGGTTATCTCGGGAACCTTTGTGAGGGCTCGTCCGGCGATGCTCTGTTGATCCTGTGACAAGCGACTACTCCTTCAGTATTTGTGTTATTTGCTACAGCCCGAGTAGTTCGTTCCCGTCTGCCTTCAACGGGTGGAATACAGTCGTTTCATTCGGTTTCGATAAAGGATGAGGAAACTCTCACGCGGAGGGCAGCGGGTGGCCAGGTACGTAGGGGCGATTGACCAGGGGACGACGAGCACCCGCTTCATCCTGTTCGACGGGGACGCGAGGATCGTCGCTGCCGACCAGCGCGAGCACGAGCAGATCAACCCGCGCGCCGGCTGGGTCGAGCACGATGCCGGCGAGATCTGGCACCGAACGCGCGAGGTGATCGACGGGGCGCTCGCGAAGTCCGACGCTGAGGCCGGCGATATCGCCGCGATCGGCATCACCAACCAGCGCGAGAGCACGGTCGTGTGGGAGCGTGAGACCGGCAGGCCGATTTACAACGCGATCGTGTGGCAAGACACGCGCACCGATCAGCTGGTGCGCGAGCTCGCTGGCGATCAGGGAGTCGACCGCCTGCGCGAGCGCGTCGGTCTGCCGCTGTCGACGTACTTTTCAGGGCCGAAGGTCTCATGGCTGCTGGAGAACGTGGACGGCGCCCGCGAGCGCGCGGAGAACGGTGAGCTTGCCTTCGGCACGATCGACACGTGGCTGCTTTGGAACCTCACGGGAGGCGCCAAAGGCGGCGTGCATGTGACCGACGTGACCAACGCCAGCCGCACGATGCTGATGGATCTGCAGAGCCTCGACTGGCACGATCCGAGCCTCGAGCTGATGGGCATCCCGCGTGCGATGTTGCCGGAGATCCGCTCATCCAGCGAGGTGTATGGCCAGGCGTCCGGTACGGCGGCGGTCGGTTGCCCGATCGCGGGCATCCTGGGCGACCAGCAAGCGGCGCTGTTCGGGCAGACGTGCTTTGAGCGGGGCGAGGCAAAGAACACCTACGGCACAGGCTCGTTTCTGCTGTTGAACACCGGCGAGCAGAGCGTGCGCTCGCAGAAGCTGCTGACGACGCTCGCCTACAAGCTTGGCGAAGACAAGCCGAGGTATGCGCTGGAGGGCTCGATCGCGGTTACAGGGGCGCTGATCCAGTGGCTACGCGACCGCCTGCAGCTAATCGACAGCGCTGCCGAAGTGGAGGACCTCGCGCGCACGGTCTCCGACAACGGCGGCGTGTACTTCGTGCCTGCCTTCTCGGGCCTGTTCGCGCCTTACTGGCGCGATGACGCGCGCGGCGTGATCGTCGGCTTGACTGCATACGCCAACCGCGGGCACATCGCGCGCGCGGCACTGGAGGCGAGCGCATGGCAGAGCCGCGAGGTGCTCGACGAGGCCAACGCCGCCGCCGATGCCCCCATCAAGGAGCTGAAGGTCGACGGCGGCATGACCACCAACGAGCTGCTGATGCAATTTCAGGCGGACGTGCTCGGCGTGCCCGTAGTACGTCCAGCGGTAACCGAGACGACGGCGCTCGGCGCTGCGTTTGCCGCGGGCTTGGCGGTCGGCTTCTGGTCAGACCAGGATGAGCTGCGTGGGCGCTGGTCGGAGGGCAGGCGCTGGCAGCCGGAAATGGACGTGTCCGCGCGCGAGCGCGGGTACCGCCAGTGGAAGAAGGCAGTCACCCGCTCGTTCGACTGGGTCGAGCAGGAATAGCGTCCGATCAGCGCGCGGCCCAACGCTTAGCCCACGCGTCGATCGGCGTAAGCGCTTGCAAGAGCTCACGGCCTTCGTCGCTGAGTCGGTAGCCCTCGCCGGCCGACTCGGCGACGATGCCGGCCTGGCGCAGCTCCCGCAAGCGCTCGCCCAGAACGCTCGAGGAGATGTGCCCGCAGCGAGCTTGTAGCTCGCGGAACGTGGGGACTCCGTCGTCGCGCAGCTCCCACAGCACGCGCAACGCCCAGCGCTTGCCCAGCAGCTCGAGCAGCGCCATCACCGGTCGACCCGTGCGCGAGCCGCGCACGGGCTGTCCCGAGACAGGAATCTTGGTTGCGTGCTTCGGAATTAGAAGCTAAACTCCTTGCTTCGATTATCGAAGCGAAAGGTTAGACGATGCCTGAGACAGAGCGCCCGCCGCGGATCGCGCCACTTGATCCGCCTTACTCACCGGAGATCGACGCTTCGCTACGCAAGTGGATGCCGCCCGGCAGTGACGCCGAGCCGCTGAAGCTGTTTCGCACGCTCAACATCCACGAACAGCTCGCTTCACGAATGCGCCCGCTGGGAGCGGGCATCCTCGGACACGGGCTCGTCGAGCCGCGTGAGCGCGAGCTGGTCATCCACCGCACATGCGCACGTGCTGGAGCAGAGTACGAGTGGGGCGTGCATGTGCTTGCGTTCGGCAAGCCGCTCGGCTTCACCGATGAGCAGATCGCTGCCACTGTGCGCGGCGAGCCCGACGATCCCGTCTGGAGCGCGCAGGACGCCGAGCTGATCGAGCTCGCGGATGAGCTGTATGACACGGCGAATGTGTCGGACGGCTTGTGGGCAAGGCTGGCCGTGCGCTTCAGCGACGAGCAACTGATCGAGCTGCTGGTGATCGCGGGCTGGTATCGGTTGATCGCCTATGTGATCAACGCCGCCGGCGTGCAGCGCGAGTCGTGGGCAGCGCGCTTTCCGTGATGGGCACGCATACTGCATGACATGTCCGACGCTGAGCTGGCGATTCGCCTGCAACCACGAGCCAAGCGCAACGCGATTCTGGAGGAGCGCGACGGTGTGCTGCGCGTGAGCGTTGCTGCGGCGCCCGTCGACGGGTTGGCGAACGCGGCACTTTGCAAGCTCCTGGCTAAGCGCGCTGGTATCGCCAGAGGGCGGGTCAGCGTCGTGCGCGGCGAGCGCTCACGTGAGAAGGTGGTGCGCTTCGCGGAGCTCTCATCCGATGAGCTACGCAGTGCGTTGGGCTTAGGGCCGGCCCCCCGAGCCGAGGGCTGATGCTCCTGCGTGAGCCGACGCGCGCGGATTGGCCGCGCTTGCTCGAGCTCAATCAAGCGTCTGTGAACGAGCTCAGCGCGCTCGATGAGGCACGCCTGGAGCTGGTCCTGTCGCTCGCTCACCGCAACCTAGTGGTCGAAAGCGACGGCGAGGTCGTCGGCTTTGCGATTGCGATGGCGCCGGGCGTGCCCTACGACAGCGACAACTATCGCTGGTTCAGCAAGAGCTTTCAGGAGTTCCTGTACCTCGACCGGGTGGCCGTCGCCGAGTCGATGCGCCGTCGCGGTATCGGCGCCCAGCTCTATGACGCGATGGAGTCCGCGGCACAGCCGTTCGGGCGGATGGTTTGCGAGGTCAACGTCGTCCCACGCAACGACGCTTCGCTGGCCTTCCATGCGTCCCGGGGATACCGCGAGATCGGTCACTTCGAGCACAGTCCGCAGAAGGCTGTGGCGCTGATGAGCAAGGAGCTCTTCGCGCTTGCACGCGACGTTGACGGGCAATAGCGGTATGTAGTCCCCGGGCTTCGTCGCACCGAGGTGGATCTCAGTACTACGCGGTGAGAATCGTCTTGATCGTGCCCCCGCGGACATGCTCTGCCAGCACGGCGGGTGCGTCATCGATCGAGGCGATGCGCGTGTTGATCTCGAATGGACGCAGCTGGTCGCGCGCCAGCAGCTCGAGCACACGCGGGATCAACGCGCGGGCATGTGTGCGACCTAGGTGCAACGTCACGTTGTGCCCGTACATCAGCAGGGTTGGGATTCGTGCGCTGCGGTGCAAGCTCCCCGCGCTCGAACAGATCCCATCTGGCGCCGTGCACGACAGCGCGCGACTAAGCGCGTCAAAGCTCATGTCGACGACCAGCGGGGCGGGTGGATATCGCCGCAGCTCGCGCGGCTCGAGCGCCTGCATCCCGAGGCGCTCGGCTTCCGCTCGTATGTGGGGGCGGGCATCGGCGAGGGCGACGTTACGAGCACCCAGCGCTCGGGCCACCAAGCCGGTGTACAGCGGCACGCTGCCACTGAACATCGACCTCGGGTCGGAGACGGACACGATCAAGACCTCCGTCTCGGGATCGCGCTCGAGCACGCCCGGCAGGTGCGGTGCGATGTGGCGGTAGGCGTCGCACAGATTGTCCGCCAGCCCGCTGGCCACCGCCGGATCGACGCCCTCTGGCAGCGCCACGAGCATCGCGTCCGCGTAGGGAACCGTGAGCTGATCGGAGAATGCACCGCCCCAGTGACCGCCGGCAAGCCCGAAGCCGTACATCGAGATCGGCGGGATGGATATGCAGTTGCCGGTGTGTCCAGCCATGCAGGCGGGGCACTCGCCGCAGCTGATTTGGAAGGGGACGATCACTCGTTGCCCGGGCTTCACCGTGGCCACCCGCTCACCGACGGCGATCACCTCAGCGACGCATTCGTGTCCGAGATGAAGCGGCAACAGCAGCTGCGTGGCACCGAGCGCCAGTGCGCAATCCAAGTCACAAGTCGATGCGGCGATTGGATGTACGACTGCCGCATCCGGCTCGGGCGCTGGCGGGGCAGCGGCGTCCTGCCAGCGCAATCGGCCGCCGGGCGATGCAAGCAGCGCGCGCATGCGTGGCGCGCCGGTCTTGCGGCGACGGGCGCGGGCGGCGCCAACAAGGCGGTGCACGCGCTGGTCGTTGTTGCGCTCGAATGCCAGCTTCGCCGCGACCGAGCCGTCCGGTCCGATGAGCTTGGCGTAGTGGCGCACCCAACCATGTGGGCGATGGCCGTGATGCGGGCCTGCCGCCGTCATCGGCGAGTGCTCCGCGGATCGTTGTGCTCCCGGCATTGGACACACCTCCGGCCCATCGTCTAATAGATCGTTCGCTCTAGAAGGCGGAGCCTATCACCGATGCCTGCTCACGGACGGCATCAAGAGGCGCGCAAGCTTGGTGTCGAAGGCCGCTCCAAAATGACCAAGGACGAGCTACTGAGGGCTGTGGGGAATCTCAAGCGCTGAGAATGGCTCGGCGCACAACGGTCCGGCACGTGGGTGCCCCGCCCGCCGGCCCGTTTGTGCGGTGCTCGCGCGTTCAGCCGCCAGCCACTGCCTCAGGGGCGGACGGGCGGCTCTTCATATGGGTCGCGTTCGATTACTCGGTCACGCACGACCTGTCCGCGCCTCGGGTTCCACGCGAGCATGTAGAACAGCGACAGTACCAGCCCGAGGATGCCGGCGATGATGAGAATCAGCCCTATCGTCTGAAGCGAGATGCCAGAGACGGTCGCGGTTACGGCGTAGCGCAGGATCGCGCCAACTGCTATCAGGAATATTGAGCTTCCGGTTGTCATGTCATGCGAATACCCGCGAATTAAGATCGCCAACCCCCTTTTGGTTCGCACACTCTGTCATTCCATCCGAGCGAACGCCATCGGCGCAGGCGAGCGAACGTGCCCGGCACCGTAAGCTCAACCGAGCGAACGTCCCATTGGTGGAGGAGCTTGCGGTGAGACTAGCCGGACTCGATGTTAGACAGGAGGTCGAGGGGGAAACCCAATCCTGTCGATCGAGAGTGAGTTCAAGTCGGAATGTACCCCGCTACTCGCCCGATGGATCGATGTTCAGAAGCAGTGACGGCAACCAGAAAGCGTTGGCCTTTGACTTGAGCGACGCCATCTACATGGAATCATCTGCTCGGCGCATGTCGATTGTTGTTGGTGACCCGGCGGGACAGCCATGATCGCGATGGCCGGCGGCTCGTCATGCTTCAAGGGGCCGCTCGCCCTGCGCATGAGTCTCGAGCGTGATCCGCAGGCGCCGTCGTTGGCACGCCAGGCTGTTGCGGGTTTCAGCGAGAAGAGCGAGATCTCCCCCGATGAGCTGGCGACGCTGACATTGCTGGTGTCGGAGCTTGTGTCGAATGCCGTGTTGCACTCCGACGCGCCGTCGGCAAGCGAAATCGTGCTGCAGGCGGAGCTGCTCAATGAGGGCGCTGTTCGCGTCGAGGTGATCGATCATGGCAGTGGCTTCACCGCGGCGCCGCGCGATCCCGCACGGGCGGTCGGCGGTTTCGGGCTGTATCTCGTAGACCAGCAGGCCACTCGCTGGGGAGTGGACCGCGAGGGGGGAACGCGTGTGTGGTTTGAGCTGGCCAAGTCCCCGCGGAACTAAAACCTAATTCCATGACCGATCAGATGCTGCCCACGCAGGACGTCGCCGTTGAGCTGCTCGTGGAGGCTGGAGCGGTCCTAGCCTCATCGCTCGACCTGCCAACGACGATGAATCAGGTCGCGCGGCTGACGGTGCCGCGGCTGGCCGATCTGTGCGTGATCGACCTGCGCGACGAGGACGGTTCGATCAGGGAGGTGGCCGTCGCGTCTGCTGACCCGCGGATCGCTGGCCCGCTGGAGGCAATGCGCAGGGAGCATCCGCTCGATCCCAGCGGCGAGCATCCTGTTGCGTGCGTGATCCGCAGTGGCGAGCCGGAACTGTTGGCAGAGATGACCAGCGCGCTGATGCACTCTTTCGCCCAGGGCTCCGAGCACGCGAGATTCATGATCGAGCATCGCTATCACTCGGCGGTCGTGGCGCCGCTGCTGGCGCGTGGGCGCACGCTGGGTGCACTGTCGGTGCTACGGCTGGGGGAGAGCGATTCATATGAGCCCGGCGATCTTGACTTGGTCTGCGAGCTGGCCAGGCGGGCCGCGATGGCGATCGACAATGCGCGGCTGTTCTCTCAGCTGCGAAGGGTCGAGCAGCGTCTGGAGGCGGTATTGGTGAACGTGGCCGAGGCGATCACCCTGACCGACGACGGCGGTCACATGGTCTTCGCCAACCAGGCTGCCGCCGAATTGCTGGGCGCAAGCACGCCGGCTGAGCTGATGAGCGCTAGCCCGGGGACGATCATGCCGCGATTTCTCGTGCTCGACGAGCGCGGCCAAGAGCTCGACTTGCAGAGCATGCCGGGGCGGCGCCTGTTCACGGGTGAGAGCGTGGAGCCGCTACTGGTGAGGAACATCGTGCGCGCCACCGGTGAGGAGCGCTGGCTGATTATCCGTTCCTCGCCGGTGATAGATCCCGAGAGCGGGCGCATCCTCTATGCGGTCAATGTCTTCGAGAACATCACTGAGGTCAAGCGGGCGCAGCTGGCTGAGAGCTTCATGGCCGAGGCCAGTCGTGTGCTTGCCTCCTCGATGGACTACACGGAGACGCTGACACAGATCGCACGGCTGGCGGTGCCGCAGATAGCCGACTGGTGCGCCGTGGACGTGCTCGGCGAAAGCGGCGGGATCGAACGGGTGGCTGTCTACCACAGCGATCCGAGTCAGGTCGAGCTCGCCGAACGGATCGATCGTGGCTACCACCTCGACCCGGATGATCCCCTGGGCGTGCCCGAGGTGATCCGCAGCGGTCGCGCGCGGATCTACACGGATATCCCGCCTGGCGCGCTCGCCGCGTATGCGCGCGACAACGCCCACTTGGCATTGCTCGAGGCGATCGGGGCGACGGCCGTGATCATCGTGCCGCTTGCCGCCCCCTCTCGTACGCTTGGCGCGATCACGCTCGTCTCATCAGAGTCGTTGCGACGGCTCTCGCAAGCCGATCTCGCGCTCGCGGTGCGGCTCGGCAGGCGCGCTGGCACGGCGGTGGAAAGCGCACGCCTTTACACCGAGCGCAGCAGGATCGCGACGATGCTCGAGGCGGCGCTGCTTCCGGAGTCGCTGCCGGAGATCCCTGGTGTGGATCTGGCCTCGCTGTACCGGGCGGCGGGCGAGCTGAATGATGTAGGCGGTGACTTCTACGACGTGCTCGCCTATGGCGAGGATCGCTGGCTGCTGGTGATCGGCGACGTCTGCGGCAAGGGCCCTCGGGCGGCTGCCGTGACGGCGCTGGCGCGCTACACGCTGCGCACTGCGGCGATGCTCGACCTGACGCCCACGGCGATGCTGGACACGCTGCATCGCGCTCTACGCCACCAGCCCTCCGGCTTGGATCTATGCACGGTCTGTCTTGCCACGCTTGATCTGGGGGGCAAACGCGCTCGGCTGACCGTGACCCTCGCCGGGCATCCGCCGCCGCTGATCATCGATGCGGATGGCGGACACAGGCAGGTGGGCACGCCGGGCACGCTGCTCGGGGTGCTCGACCCGATAGAGATCAGCGAAGTGGAGGTTGACATCGAGCCGGGGCAGACCCTGTTGTTGTATACCGACGGGCTGCCGGAGGCCGACCGTGCGGGTGCGCAGTTGGGCGAGCAAGAGCTGTTCGAATCAGACGTCGAGCGACCCGACCCCAGCCTTGTTGGACTGCTCACGCAGATCGAGCGAGCGGCGCTGCGGCGCGCCAATGGCAGGCTCCGCGATGACATCGCAATGCTCGCTATGCGCCTTGACTGATCGCTTATCGGTAAAATCTGCTTATGGGGGTACAGGATCAACTTCAGATCGGCGTGCGCCACGAGTCCGACCGCGTGATTCTCGCGCTCGACGGCGAACTTGATATGGCTACCGCCGAGCAGTTGCAGCATGCGATAGACGGCCTGGACGGGCAGGAGATGGTCGTGCTGGATCTCGAGCAGTTGCAGTTCATCGACTCGACCGGCCTGCGTAGCGTGCTAGCAGTGCTCGAGCGCTGTCGTGACCGCGGACAGCAGTTTGCGGTCACCCGTGGCTCACAGCAGGTGCAGCGCCTGCTTGGGGTCACCGGCGTGGCCAAGCACCTGCGCATTATCGATGCCGCCGACGAAGTCCTCGCTTAGGAGCACGGCATGGGCGCTGGGGAGATCTGTACGCACCTCGACCAAGTGCAGATCTCAGATGTGCCTACGCGTGCTGAGGTGCCAGGCTGCGAGGAGTGTCTGAAGATCGGCGGCGAATGGCTGCACCTGCGGGTCTGTCGCATCTGCGGGAAGGTCGGTTGCTGTGACTCCTCGCCCAACCGCCACGCCTCCCGCCACGCCGCCGAGGACTCCCACCCGATCTTCAGCTCGATCGAGCCCGGTGAGAACTGGTCCTGGTGTGCGGTCGATGAAGTGGCGTTTGTGATCGACTAGCTGCTTCGGTCGAGGTGGCGTTCGAGCGCGTTCAGGCCGCCTTGCCAGAGCAGCACGTATGGCGTCAGCCAGCGTGCGAGCTCGGCGAAGCCCTCGCCGCGCAGCGCATACAGGCGGCGCTGTCCCACCGCGTGCGCCTCGACGAGCCCTGCTTCGCGCAGCACGCGCAGGTGGCGGGAGGTGTTCGGCTGGCTGAGCCCGGTCTCGGACACGAGCTCGCCCACCGCGCGCGGCCCGGCGAGTAGAAGATCGAGGATCTGTCGCCGCGCGGGCTCGGCTACGACGTCAAACGAGCTGGCCATCCAACTAATATATCCATGTACTTATATATGCGTCCTTGAATGTATGTCGGTTGCGCAGGGTGCGCTACGTCAAGTAGGCGACCATAATCCACAAAGGAGGAAGCAATGCAATACCTGCTCCAGATCTACACCGGCGAAGCGATGGCCACCTGGGAACGACTCTCCGAGGACGAGAAAAGCGCGGTCACGGCTGAGTACATGGCGATCATGCAGACCCCAGGTGTGAGCGCCGGGGCGCAGTTGCAGCCCGCGACCACAGCCACCACGGTGCGCGTGCAGGACGGCGCGACGCTTACCACGGACGGTCCGTTTCCTGAGACCAAGGAGGCGCTCGGGGGCTACTACCTGTTCGAGGCGGACGACCTCGACGCGGCGATCGAGCTCGCGTCGCAGGTGCCTGCGACGCGGATGGGCGGCGCGGTGGAGGTGCGCCCGGTGTTGGCGCGCTGATCGAGCAGGTCTTTCGCGAGCAGTGGGGTCGTGTGCTCGCTGCGCTGGTCGGTTACCTCGGCGACTTCGACCTCGCCGAGGACGCCGTCCAGGAGGCATTTGCGATCGCCGCTGAGCGATGGCCGCGTGAGGGCACGCCCGCTAACCCGCCCGCATGGCTGATCGCGACCGCACGCAACAGCGCGATCGATCGCATTCGCCGCCGGCGCACGCTTGCGGCCAAGACCGAGCTGCTGGCTGATCCCCGAGCCGGAGAGCCATGGCAGCCGATCGCGCACGAGTCGATCGACGATGAAATGCACGAGACAACCTTCCGCGACGAGCGACTCGAGCTGATCTTCACCTGCTGTCACCCGGCACTCGCGACCGATGCACAGGTGGCGCTCACGTTGCGCGCGCTGGGAGGGCTCCAAACGGCGGAGATCGCGCGCGCGTTTCTTGTTTCCGAGGCGACGATGTCACAGCGGCTGGTACGCGCCAAGCGCAAGATCCGCGATGCGGGCATTCCCTTCAGAATTCCCCCCGCGCACCTACTGCCGGACCGTCTTGCGGCGGTGTTGGCCGTGATCTACTTGATCTTCAACGAGGGTTACGACGGCCGCGGCGAGATGCTCGCCGAGCAAGCAATCCGCTTGGGGGTGGCACTCGGCGAGTTGATGCCCGACGAGCCGGAGGTGTTCGGTCTGCTTGCGCTGATGCTGCTAAACGACTCGCGTCGGGCGGCTCGTGTGCGCGACGGCGAGATCGTCCTGTTGGTCGATCAGGATCGAACGTTGTGGGACGTGGCCCAGATTCGCGCTGGACGCGCCGCCTTGGAGCGTGCGCGGGCGCTGCAGGGCGTGGAGGTGGAGGGCTTGTACTCGCTGCAGGCCGCGATCGCCTGGCTTCACGCGGGTGAGCGCAGCGACTGGTCGGGCATCCTCGAGCTATACGGTCGGCTGGTGCGCTTGACAGGGTCGCCGATCGTCGAGCTTAACCGTGCGGTTGCGCTCGCGGAGGTACAGGGAGCGCAGGCAGGGCTGCGAGCGATCGACCGGCTCGAGCTCCCCGACTACCAGTACCTGCACGCAGCACGCGCCGAGCTGTTGCGCAGGCTCGGCCGTCGCGGCGACGCTCGCGTGGCCTATCAGCAGGCGCTCGAGCTCGTGCGCTCTGAACCAGAGCGGCGATTCCTGACACGCCGGCTTGCCAAGCTATAGCGGCCGTGGCCGGGATGTATGGCGCGTTCTTAGACGAGCAGCTCGTCGGGTGTTGCGATCACGCGTAGGTGCTCACCCACGCCGCTGACGGACAGCAGACGCTGCACCTGGCTGGAGCCTACGGTCAGCGCGAATTCCTGACCGCGGCTGTGCAGTCGCTCGCGAGCCCACAGAATGATCCGCAGGCCGGTTGAGTCCATGAACCGCAGCTCGCGCAAATCGAGCACAAGCGCAGGTGCGCTGTCTGCCTCGGCGCTCTCGAGCGCGGCTTGCAGCAGCGGTGCGCTGGCCATGTCGAGTTCGCCATCAAGGCTGATCACGACGCGATCGGACTCGCTGCGGGAGTCGACTCGAAGCTGCTCCGCTGGCCCCATAGAGCGATTCTAGCCCCGCGGCTAACGCACCGGTGTCAATTCCCGACACAGCTCACAGGATTTGTCTCTAACGGCTGGAGGCAGCGTTGAAGGTTCTGGAGCCGACGTTGAAAGGCCGGACACGATGCTGGACTGCCAGTTCGCCCAGCATCGTGCCATCCCACCGGCGTCTATCAACGGCCGTACCAGCGTCTGCCTCCGCCCTCCACACCACCGACGAAGAAGCCGATCAGCCACAGCAGCACCGCAAAGATCAGGATGTACCAGAGCACATGTGCGGCGAATCCAAGGCCTCCGAAGATTGCCAGGATGAGTACAAGAGCTAGCAGTGCGACCATTCTTCTCCACCTCGGTTTCCTTGGGCTCTGTGCCCAGTTTCTGGCGCCTTTCGTAGGCGCCATGTGATGTTCTGTAATTTCGCTGTGGTCTTAGATTGCCCGATCCGGCGAGTGCCCAAACCTCGCGCCCCGGCGAGCTCGCCGGGAAACCTGCGTCCGCATGCAGGTTTAGGCCGGAGAGAAGGGGGCATATGGGAATTGCAGTGCCATTCCCGAGCGGGTAGCAGTCGTTTCCCCCGGCGATTGTCATCCACAAGGATGGGAGTGACACGGCGGCATGCCGGTAACTCGTTTCGCCTACCGGCATGCCGCCCCTTCGATCGCGGAGCTGTGATCGGTAGCCGTGATTGGCGATCTGGGGAGGGGGTAGGTCTTGAGGAGAGCAGAACGGGCGCCAGCCCGATCAAGCGTGAGGAGGAGGGCGATGAGACGCACACGGGTAGAACCAAATGAGACCGAAACGGGCGCGTACTCGCGGGAAGCGGGCGCTGCGCCCGAGGTAGTGGAACCCTCGCGCTCGCAATCAAGGCGTCGGCGTGAACCGGTCGAACCCGAACGCGCAGCTCCCGTACGCCGCAGGCGGACGATGGCTTGGCGCACGCGCAATGCAGGCGCTGCTGCGGTAGGTACGGCAGGCGCGGGTGTGGTCCTGCTGGCGCGCCTCGTGATGGCAGCGGCGAGCGTGATTGCGCTGCTGATCGCGCTGGCAATCGTGCTACGCGACGTCGATGCCAACGGCGCGAACACGATCGTCAAAGGCATCCACGAAGGCGCGAACTTCTTTGCTGGTGCGTTCACCGGCTTGATCCGATTTAGCGGTCATCCCAAGCGCGCTATTACCGTCGACTGGGGCATTGCTCTGCTCGTTTACCTGATCGTGGGGGCGATTGTGGCCAAAGTCATCGCCCGGATAGGGCGCGGTGGGCTGCTGTTCGAGCGCAGCCACCGGACGGCTCCTACCACCTGACAGGCAAGGAGGAACGTGATGAGGAGGAGTTCGGGTTGGGTATCGAGGGTCGGCGGTGTCGTCCGCGCTGGACTGCTGAGCGTACTCATGGTGACGATTGGATCCGCTCTGTTGGCGACGGGTGCGCGGGCGCTGTCGCTGAAGAAGTGGGAAGCCGGCACGTGCAAGGAAACCAACTGCAGCGATACTGGTTCTCAGGCTGCCTTCTACACGCAGGCGGCGGGGCACCCGGAGTACGGCATCACGGACTTCGAGTTCGAATACAAAGAAACGGGCCTGCTGAAAGCGAAGGAACCGGAAGGCAAAGTCAAGGACGTTCGCGTAGATCTCCCGCCAGGGCTCGCAGTCGACCCCGAAGTGACAGAAACGTGCAGCGAAGCGCAGCTGGACGAATTCAAATGCCCTCACGGCAGCGAAGTGGGGAAAGACGAAGCGACGGGAACGGCGAACGTGTATGAAGAACTGCTCAAACTGAAACTGGGCGACACAATCACAGAAGACTTCCCGGTTTACAACATGGCCCGCAAGCCCTGGGAGCCGGCGCGCTTCGGGGTTGAAATCAACAGCGCGAACCTGAAAGCGCTCGCCATTGCGGGCGACGATCTGCGGGGCCATCTGTATCTGGAAGGCGGCATCAGCTGGCACGCCGAACCGGAAACCAGCGAAAGTAGCGGTGTCGCCACAGGCGACTATCACGAGTTCTTCAAGATTCAGAACATCCCCCAGCAGCCGGAAGTGGTGGAGTCGCGGCTGATCTTCCAAGGGGTGGTCAAAGGGCGCGCGTTCCTCACACTTCCGAGCACCTGCTCCAGCAAGCCGATCACCACGCTGCACGTCGATTCCTACGAAGATCCTGGGCATTTCCAGCGCTACACGAACGAAACGCCCGTGACGGCGACCGGGTGCGGCGCGCTGGCGTTCAACCCCTCGTTCTCGCTGACGCCTGAAACCACCCAATCCGATCAGCCGGACGGGGTGAGCGCCACGCTGCATGTACCGCAGCTATTGAACGAACCGACGAAGCCGGACTCCCCCGATGTTCAGAGCGCGGAAGTAACACTGCCCGAAGGCATGTCACTGAACCCGTCGGCTGCCAAGGGCTTGGAAGCGTGCAGCAGCGCACAGTTCGCTGGCGGCAGCTGCCCGGGCGGCTCGAATGTCGGCTCGTTCTCTGTCAACGCGCCGGGGATTCCCCCCGGCGCGCTCACGGGTGGCGTCTACGTGGGTGTCCCGGAAGAAGGCCCCGCAGGCAGGGAACCTGAATCGGGTGGCGAGTTTCGCATCTTCCTACTCGGCGAAGCGCCACAGTACGGTGTGGGCCTGCAGCTGGAAGGCCGCGTGAAGGCCAACACGACCACAGGTCGCCTCACGGCGGTGTTCGCGAACGCCCCGCAGGTTCCCGTGGAAGATCTGACGCTGCACTTCAAGGGCGGTGCGCAGGCGCCGCTCGCCAACCCGCTGTCCTGTGGGCCGGTGCAGCCTGCGGCGGCCATCACTCCCTATGGGGGCGAGCCTCCTGCGGCTGCCGCCACCAACGGGTTCGTGGTCGACAGCAACGGCGCCGGCGGCGAATGCCCCTCGTCGCTGCCATTCGCGCTCACGCAGAGCTTCCCGCCGCAGAGCCCCGCGAATGCGGGCACCTACGATCCCGCCACGTTCAGCCTTTCCAGGAGCGACGGGCAGCAATACTTGTCGAAGCTGACGACCACGCTGCCGGCCGGGCTGCTGGGGGCGATCTCGTCGGTGCCGCTATGCGGCGAACCTGCTGCTAACGCTGGTTCGTGCCCTGCCACAAGCCAGATCGGCACGGTGACGGTTGCCGCTGGCGCGGGTAGCGAACCGTATTCGTTTACCGGTCACGCCTACCTCACTGGACCATACGGCAGCGATCCATATGGGTTGTCGATTGTCGTGCCGGCAGTCGCGGGGCCGTATAACCTCGGTGAAGTGGTCACCCGCGCTGGCATCAGCGTCGGCCTCTACAGCGGCCGCGTCACCGTGACGAGCGTGCTACCGACGATCAAGGACGGGGTGCCGCTGCGTTTGAAGAGCCTGAGCGTGGCTGTGAACCGCAAGAACTTCCTGTTCAACCCGACCAACTGCGGGCCGCTAGCCACGGAATCGATCTTCAGCGGAACGCTTGGAGCGAGCCAGAGCCTCTCCAGTCCGTTCCAGGTGGGCAACTGTGCTGCGCTGCCGTTCAAACCAAGCGTGAGCGTCAGCACGGGTGGCAGGCCGACGAAAGTGGGCGGGGCGAGCCTTGTGGTGAAGATCACCCAAGCTCCCGGCCAGGCAAACATCCGCGAGATGCAGCTGCAACTGCCAAAGCAGCTGCCATCCCGCCTGACGACCTTGCAGAAAGCGTGCGTGGCTGCGAGCTTCGAAGCGACTCTTCCTCCTGGCAGCTGCTCGAAGGTGGCGAATGTCGGAAGCGTCACGGTGACGACCCCCGTGCTGCCCGGTGTGCTCAAAGGCCCGGCCTACCTGATCTCACACGGGGGCGAAGCGTTCCCCGACCTCGATCTCGTGCTCCAGGGCGATGGGGTGGAGGTGGTGCTCGTCGGCCACACCCACATCTCGCGCAATGGCATCACCACGTCAACGTTCGAAGCCCTCCCCGATGTACCGATCTCGAGCGTTGAAGTCGATCTGCCGATGGGCGGCAACTCGGCGCTGGCAACCAACGGCCGGCTGTGTCACGCGGGTCTCGTCGCGCCCACGACGATCATCGCCCAGAACGGGGCCAAAATTACCCAGAGCACTAAAATTGCGGTCAAGAGCTGCCCCATCGAGCTGATCTCGCACAAGCGCCGGGGCTCGCGCATGATCGTCAAAGTGTGGGTGCCCGAAGCGGGGCGCCTGACGGTCAGCGGGCGTGGCGCCCGAAGCGTCGTCAAGCGCGTGAAGAAGGCAGGTGAAGTCAAGCTCAGCGTGCCGCTCGGCGCCAAGGGGATGGCGATGTTGCAAGGGCATGGCAAGAAGAAGTTGAAGCTGCGAGTCGGCTTCAAGCCAAAGGCAGGACACAACACCTCCGCCGCAGCGCTCGCGCTGCGATGACGCTCGCCTAGCGTTGATGTTCGATGAGGCGGAGCTGCAGCGTCTCTGCGGAGGCGTCCACCTGCTGCACCCTGTGGTGCTCGTCGGCCAGTCGCGCGATAACCGGTGCCATGCCGTCTGCTGCTGCGCTGAGCAGGCTTTCCCCGCGGCCTGTGCGCAGTGGTCCCAAGCGCAGCTCCAAGTTGCGGGGCGTGACCGTGACTCCCACGTCCAGATGGCTGGCGCTCAGCGAGTCACGCGACTTGGCCGCCAGGACGTCAGCCACAATCTGCACGTCGGAGATACGGTCGGTTGAGAAGTATGCCTTGGCTGCGAGCGCGCTCAGTACACGGGGGAGTACGGCGCGGGCGAGTGTGTTCGGTGCCAGGCGCAACGAGACCGTGTTGGCGGGATCGCCCCAGGGCTCGATGCATGATTCGGGCGTAGCATCGTCATCGAGGTCGAGCTTCGTGGTATCCGTTGCGGCGAACTCCATACGGACTTCGGACCCGCCGCCGGCACGATCTTTCAGCTCCACATCCCGTGAGAGCGCTGCGATCACCGGCAGGCCGAGGCCAACACGAGCGTCATCGTCGTGTTCGTCGTCGGGCATTGGCGGATCGATTCCGCACCCGCGGTCGCGTACCACGACTGCGATCGCGTCGACTGATACGTGAACATCGACTTCAAGTGGCCCCTCGTCCGCGGCGTAAGCGTGCTGCACCACGTTGTTGCATGCCTCGGTCACCGCCGTGTTGAGGTCGTTGGTCTCGACTGCGTCCAAGCCGACACATTCGGCCACGCCGGACAGCGCCTGGCGCACGACCACGACGTTCCCTGGCCTACTGGGAAGGCTCAGACAGACGTTTGGGATCTCGGCCATCGTGCGGCGGCGATCGACCGGGCATGGCAGGGCTGGCTACGGCGGTGGCTGCGCAAGAAATTTCCACATGGGCGGTAGAAATTCCCAAGTGGGCGGCAAGGGCCCGAGGAATCCCCACGAGGAGAGAGCATCGAGCGGATGCCGCGCTCAGCCAGCTGCTTGGGTGAGGGTCCGCAGCTGCTCGAGCGAGCGGCGCAGCAGACGCGACACCTGCATCTGGGAGATGCCGACACGCTCGGCGATCTCAGTCTGAGTGAGATCGTCGACAAAGCGCATCTGCAAGATCAGCCGCTCCCGCGCGGGGATATGCCGAAGCACCGCCGTCACGGTGGCGTCCAGCTCGACGAGCTCGAAGCGCTCGTCCTCGGTGCCCATCGCCTCACCGTAGGAGACGAGATCGCCGTCGGCACCCGGTCGTGGCGCGTCCAACGACAGCGTTTCGTAGGACTGCAGCGCCTGGAGGGCATCAATCACGTCCTCGGCGTCGAACTCAAGGTACTCGGCAAGCTGGTTGACCGTCGGTGCACGCCCGCGTTCGTTGGCGAGGCGCTCCTGTGCGTCGCGCACCTTCAGCGCGCGCTCTTGGGCGCCTCGGGGTACGTGTACTGCCCAGCCGGAGTCGCGGAAGTAGCGACGCATCTCGCCCAGGATCGTTGGTACGGCAAATGATGCGAACGAGTGGCCACGATCGACGTCATAGCGGTCGAGCGCCTTCAGTAGCCCGAGCGATGCCACCTGCAGCAGATCCTCGAATGGCTCCGAGGAGCGACCGTAGCGCCGCGCCAGACTGCGCGCGAGCGGCATGAATCGGCGCACGAGCACGTCACGCGCAGTCGCATCGCCCTTGTGCTGCCAGCGTAGGAACAGCTCGCGCGAGTCCTCCTGCTTGGCAGAAGCGGTTCGCTGCAAGAACTCTGGGGTGGTGGTCATTGTGGACATATCGACTCCCTTCCCGATCGCGTGGACTTTCAAACATGCCTGCGAGTCCAGACGTACGCATTCTACCCCTCCTTGCCCAGAGTCATGCACGCAAATCCGCACAGGTGGACAGACGTCGGAAATGCTAGCCCTGGATTTGCCGGCTCAGGCGTGCTCGGCGAGTGGTCTAGGCACGCCCACCGGCGGGTTTTCCGTTTGCGCCATAGCCTGGCCATCTGCGCTGGGCATGTCCGGGTCGGGCAACGCGGGTGCGGACACGCTCCGGTTACGCCCTGAGCGCTTGGCCTCGTACAGCGCTGTGTCCGCCGCCTTGAACAGCGTGTCGTAGTCGACCTGCTCGCCGCGCCCGGCGCTCACGCCCAAGGAGATCGTGATCGCGACGCCGGCCGGATGGGCTTGCTCGACGGCCGCTCGCAGCCGCTCTGCAACCTCTTGACCACCGCCAAGGTCCACGCCTGGAAGCAGCACCAGGAACTCCTCGCCGCCCAGACGGTATGCGAGCTCGAACGAGCGCAATTGCTTGCGCAGCGTGTATGCGACGTCGCGCAGGGCTGCATCACCACAGTCGTGGCCGTGCTCGTCGTTGATCTCCTTGAAGTTATCGACGTCGCACAGAATCACGCACACCGGCTGGCGCGTCACGCGTGCTTGCACCGATAGCTCCATGAAGCGAGGCACCAGCGCATGTCGGTTCAAGAGGCCCGTGAGCGGGTCGAGAATCGCCTCGCCACGGTGATGCAGCTCGGCTGCCTGCAGCGCCCATACGATCGACACCACGCCAGCGAGCAGCGCGAGGACGGCAAATACCGGTACCGGGTCGTTGATTGTGGCCGTGACGTCCACCCCCAGCGTGGCTGCGAGGATGATCACTGTGGTTACGCCAAGCCCCGCGATTACCACCTGCGGGCGAAAGCGCGCTGCCACCATCGCTGCCGGCAGCACCAGCCATGGCAGCGCTGGGCTCTTGGGGCCGCCGCTGAGGACCACGCCGGTGGCGATCAGCAGCTGTGTGATCATGATCGCGCATACGCTCACGCGCTCCGGATGCTCGCTGGTGCTCATGCGGCGATCGACGTTGACGAAGTTCAGCACCGAGACCGCCAGCAGGGCGAACGTCCACCACCCCAACCACGGCGTGGAGATCAAAAGCGCTGTTCCAACCGCACCTGTGCCGACCATTCGGATCGTGCGCACACGGGCGTTGGCGTCAACTACGCGTCTGCGGTCAAGCTCGGTTGGGCATAGCCACGATCGTCCCTGCATGTCGTGGCTTTCGACCTGTCTGGGCGTCCCCTTGAGGGGTTGACCATCCGTTCCAACGGATGCATAGCTAAGACGATTGTCTGAGTTGCCGCAGGCGATTGTCTGTTTCGGCTGCTACGGGGTATTCGCACGATCGAGATGTGGAACGCCTCGCGGCGTGCGCTGCGCGCATGCATGGTCGGCCTTGCCGGGTCGGCGATCCAGGCTGAAGTGGCTATTCTTTCGTGCCTCGCGGCGGCTGCATGGGAGCGCGAGCTACGCTCAGCGGATGTCCGGTGCGGTCCCGCCAAGCGTGCAGGAGATCATCGAAAGCCGCGTCGGTGATGAGATGGCGCTCAACGACCGCTATCTGAACCCGCAGATGGGGCGCATCCTGCGCACGCTTGGTTTCGACAAGACCTGGGTCGGGGGAGAGGGCGCACATCTGATCGACACCGACGGCGAGCGCTATCTCGACCTGTTCGGCGGCTATGGCGTGTTCGCAATCGGGCGCAGCCACCCGGAGGCGATCGCCGCGATCGAGCAGGTTATGGCCGCCCACACCGGCAACTTGCCGCAACTGGGTGTGACGCTGCTGAGCGGCGTGCTCGCCGAGCAGCTGCTCGATCGTGCCCCCGACAGTGTTGCCGCGATGGTCCCAGCGAACACTGGCACCGAGGCGGTCGAGGCGGCGATCAAGATCTCACGCGCTGCCACTGGGCGCCCGCGCGTGCTCTACGCAGAGCACGCTTTTCATGGGCTCACGCTCGGCTCGCTGTCGCTCAACGGGGGTGTTGAGTTCCGCGAGGGCTTCGGGCCGCTGCTGCCGGGCTGTGACCCGGTTGGCTTTGGCGATCTGCAAGCACTCGAGCGCGAGCTCTCACGGGGGGATGTGGCGGCGTTCATCGTCGAGCCGATCCAGGGCAAGGGCGTGAACATCCCTGCGCCCGAGTATTTGCCGGCGGCGCAGCGATTGTGCCGCGAGGCTGGCGCATTGTTCGTGTGTGACGAGGTGCAGACGGGGATCGCCCGCACGGGGCGCTTCCTTGCGCTCGAGCACTGGGGCCTAGAGCCAGACATGGTGTGCGTTGCCAAGGCGCTGTCGGGAGGGCTCGTGCCGATCGGAGCGGTGCTCGTTTCGCGAGCCGCGTTCGACAGCGTGTTTGACGGCATGGAGCGCGCGGTACGTCACGGCTCCACCTTCGGCGGCAACGATCTCGCAGCGGCAGCCGCGCTGGCGACGCTGCGCGTGATCGAGCAGGAGGGGCTCATCGCCCGTGCCGAGCGCCTGGGCGCGCTCTTGATGGAGCTGACCATGCCGCTGGTGGAGCGCTTCGAGGTCGTTCGCGACGTGCGCGGCATGGGGTTGATGTGGGCGATCGAATTCGGCCCGCCTGGGGGCGCCGGCGCGCGGCGGCTGTGGGAGACGGTCGAGCGTCGCCAGCCGGGCCTGTTTTCGCAGCTAGTCACGGTGCCGTTGTTTCACGAGCACAAGATCCTCTGCCAAGTGGCCGGTCATCACATGAATGTGATCAAGGCGCTTCCCGCGCTGACCGTCGAGGAGTCGGAGATCAGGCGCTTCGCGGCGGCGCTCGAGCAGACGATTGCTAGCGCCGAGCACTACCCTGCGGCGCTGGCCCGCTTTGGCCTGCGCACAGGGCTGCGGGCCGTGCGCGTCGGGCGCTAGCGCGAGCCGCGCAACGCATTCACCGGCAACGAGGGCTCGCGCCGCTAGCCTGTCGGGCCGTGCTCGTAACCAGAGATGACATCCGCAACGTCGCCATCGTGGCGCACGTCGACCACGGCAAGACCACGCTCGTGGACGCGATGCTGTGGCAATCCGGCGCGTTTCGCGAGGGTCAGGACGTTAATACTCGAGTGCTCGACTCGATGGATCTCGAGCGCGAGAAGGGCATCACGATCCTCGCCAAGAACACCTCGCTTCGCTATAAGGACGTCAAGCTCAACATCATCGACACCCCCGGGCACGCCGACTTCGGGGGCGAGGTCGAGCGCGGGCTGACGATGGTCGACGGCGTGCTGCTGCTCGTTGACTCATCCGAGGGGCCGCTGCCGCAGACGCGCTTCGTGCTGCGCAAGGCGCTCGAGGCGAAGCTGCCGGTGATCCTCGTTATCAACAAGGTCGATCGCCCCGATGCGCGCGTAGCGGAGGTCGTCGATGAGGTGTATGAGCTGTTCCTCGACCTCGACGCGGACGAGCACCAGATCGAGTTCCCGATCGTCTACTGCAACGCCAAGGCCGGCATCGCCTCGCTGCACTACGAGCCGGGCAAAGAAATCGAGGAGAAGAACCTCGCGCCACTGCTGGATCTACTGCTCGAACGCATACCCGCGCCGACATACGATCCCGAACACCCGCTGCAGGCGCTTGTCACCAACCTCGACGCGTCCCCCTACGTTGGGCGCCTGGCCATCTGCCGCGTGCGCCACGGCACGATCCGCAAGGGCCAGCAGATCGCCTGGTGTCGCGCCGACGGATCGATCCAGCGCGCCACCGTCGCCGAGCTGTACGTAACCGACGCGCTCGAACGTGTCGATGCGCCCGAGGCCGGCCCCGGCGAGATCATCGCCGTCGCCGGCATTGCCGAGGTGACGATCGGTGAGACGCTCGCCGACCTCGGCGACCCGCGGCCGCTGCCCGTGATCACCGTCGATGAGCCCGCCATGTCGATCACGCTCGGCGTCAACACCTCGCCGCTGGCCGGCAAAGACGGCGACAAGATCACCGCCCGCCAGATCGAGGCGCGTCTGGCGCAGGAGCTGGTCGGGAACGTGTCCCTGCGCGTGCAGCCGACCGCCCGACCGGACACCTTCGAGGTCCAGGGTCGCGGCGAGCTGCAGCTGGCCGTGCTCGTCGAGATGATGCGTCGCGAGGGCTTCGAGCTGACCGTGGGCCAGCCGCACGTGGTCGAGCGCGAGATCGACGGCAAGCGCAACGAGCCCGTCGAGCGGCTGTCCGTCGACGTCCCCGAGGAGTACGTGGGCACGGTCACTCAGCTGCTCGCTGCGCGCAAGGGCCGGATGGAGCACATGACCAACCACGGCACCGGCTGGGTACGCATGGACTACCTGGTGCCGGCACGCGGGTTGATCGGCTTTCGCACGCAGTTCCTCACGGAGACCCGCGGTACGGGGATCATGCACCACGTGTTCGATCGCTGGGAGCCGTGGGCCGGCGAGATCCTCACGCGCACCAGTGGCGTGCTCGTCGCCGACCGCAGCGGCGAGACGGTCACTTTCTCGCTGTTCACCTTGCAGGAGCGGGGCTCGCTGTTCGTCGGCCCCGGCGAGGCGGTCTACGAAGGGATGATCATCGGCGAGAACTCGAGGGCCGAGGATCTCGACGTGAATCCCGTCAAGGAGAAGCACCTCACCAACATGCGCTCTTCCACCTCCGACGTGCTCGTGCGACTGGACGCGCATCGCAAGCTCACGCTCGATGAAGCACTCGAGTTCGTGCGCGAGGACGAGGCAGTTGAGGCGACGCCGAAGACAGTGCGCATGCGCAAGGTCGTGCTGTCCAAGGTGGATCGGTTGAAGGCAGTGAGGGCCGCTCGCAAATGAGCGTTGGCTCGCTCGAAGGATCGGTGGCGCCTTCGAACGAGATCCGGCTGAGCGGTCTCGTGAAGTCCTTCAAGGGCCCCGACGGCCCGATCCGCGCTGTACGCGGCGTCAGCGTGCAGATCGCCGCCGGTGAGACCGTTGCGCTGCTCGGACCCAACGGTGCCGGCAAGTCGACCACCATCGACATGCTGCTGGGGCTACTCCAGCCGGACGCGGGCAACGTGTCCGTGTTCGGGCGCCCGCCCACCCAGGCTGTCGCTCACGGCGAGGTCGGCGGGATGCTGCAGAAGGGCGATCTGATCAGGGATCTGACGGTGCGTGAGCTCGTGACGATGATGGCCTCGCTTTATCCCGAGCCACTCGATGTCAAGGAGGCGCTGGGGCTGGCCGGCATCGTTGAGATCGCCGACCAACGCACCAACAAGCTCTCGGGCGGCCAGACACAGCGCGTGCGCCTAGCCGTGGCGCTCGTAAGCAACCCGCTGCTGCTCGTGCTCGACGAGCCCACGGTCGCGCTCGACGTCGAGGGGCGGCGAGCGTTCTGGGGCACGATGCGCGCGTTTGCCGCTCGAGGGAAGACAGTCCTGTTCGCCACGCACTATCTCGAGGAGGCCGACGCATACGCCGACCGCGCTGTGCTGATAGCCCACGGCGCCGTCGTCGCCGACGGGCCAACCACCGAGATCCGGGCGATGGTTGGCACGCGCACAATCCGCGCAACGCTCCCCGGCGTGGAGGCACAGGAGCTCACGTCGCTGGCGGGCGTCAGCAGTGTCGAGCGCCGCGGCGAGGTGGCGATCCTGCACTGTGCTGACTCCGACGTCGCGATCAGGGCGCTGCTGGACGTCTACCCGGGTGCCCGCGACATCGAGATCAACGCGGCCGGCCTCGAGCAGGCCTTCCTCACGCTCACCGGCGATGGGCCCCCGGATGGCGGTGGCAGGCTCGCTGGGATGCGCGGTG
>DATHLT010000094.1:0-4905 GCA_035487855.1 Solirubrobacteraceae bacterium | reverse complement strand
CTCTCATGCCGTCGCGCACGATGCCGACATGGGGCGGCTGGCGCTCGCGCTCGGCCTGATCCTCGCGTTCATGGCTGTGGAGATAACGGTCGGCGTGATCGCCCACTCGCTGGCGCTGCTGTCAGACGCCGGGCACATGCTCACCGATGCCGGCGCAATCGGGTTCTCGCTGATCGCGCTGCGCCTGGCGGCCCGTCCGGCTGCCGGGGCGATGACATTCGGCTTTCGCCGCGCGGAGATCCTCTCCGCGCAGGCCAACGGCGTGACGCTCTTGATCTTGGCCGCGTTCATCGCCTACGAGGCGATCCGACGTCTGTTCTCGCCACCCCATGTACACGCGCTTGCCGTCTTGATCGTCGCCCTCGTGGGCGTGCTGGTCAACCTCACAGCCGCCTGGACACTGTCAAAGGCCAACCGCCGCAGCCTCAACATCGAGGGCAGCTTCCAGCACATCCTCACCGACCTGTACGGGTTCATCGGCACGGCAATCGCCGCCGCGGTGATCCTCGCCAGTGGCTTTCAGCGGGCGGACCCGATCGTCTCGCTGCTGATCGCCGCGCTGATGACGCGCTCGGGCTACGCGCTCGTGAAGGCCTCCGGGCGGATCTTCCTCGAGGCAGCGCCCGAGGGCCTCGACCCACAGGCGATCGGCGAGGCGCTCGTCGCCCAGACGGGCGTCGTCGAGGTGCACGACCTGCACGTGTGGGAAATCTCAAGCGGCTTCCCCGCGCTATCCGCACATGTGCTGGTCGCCGCCGAGTGCGACTGTCACGAGGCTCGCCGGCGAATGGCCGAGATGCTGCGCGAACGCTTCGGGCTCGAGCACGCCACGCTGCAGGTTGACCACCGCGTCACGCAATTGCTGGAGATCGCCCCGCGGGCAAGTCTGTCCGAGTCCGAGTGAGCTTTACGCGCCCTGGCCGCTGGGCCGTACGAGTACCTCGTTGACGCTCACGTTCGGCGGCTGGCCGATCGCGTAGAGCACTGCGTCGGCGATGTCGTCGGCCGACAGCGGCGTCACTCCGGCAAAGCGTTTCGCCATCTGTTCGAGCACCTCCTCGCGGTTGTGGCCTGGGAGCTCGGTCGCCACTGCGCCCGGCTCGATCAGCGTCACCCGTACGCCCAGCGCCACACCCTCCTGGCGCAGCGACTCCGAGAAGGCGCCCACGCCGAACTTCGTCAGGTTGTAAACGCCCGAGCCTAGCCGCGCTACACGTCCGGCGACGGAGCTGATGTTGACCACGTGACCAGAGCCTTGCTTGTGCATCAGCGGCAGCGCCGCGTGCGTGCAGTAGAGCACGCCAAACACGTTTGCGTGGATCATCCGCCGCCACTCATCCGTGGGCGCGTTCTCGATCGCGCCCAGCAGCATCACGCCGGCGTTGTTGACCAGCACATCCAGTCGCCCGAGATCGGAATGCGCCCGCTCGATAAACGCGCGCGCCTGCGCCTCGTCGCCCACATCTGTGGGCACGGCGATCGCACGACCGCCCTCGGCCGCGATGCGCTGCGCAAGCGCTTCGATCCGCTCGACGCGACGTGCGGCCAGCGCCACTGCTGCCCCCGCGCGTGCGCAAGCCAACGCCGTAGCCTCGCCGATGCCCGACGAAGCGCCGGTGACCGCGATAACCTTTCCAGAGAGGTCGGTGCTCATGTGCCGAGCTTAGCCGGCCGTTCTCACATTCTCCGAGTGGCGACCGATAACGCTCGCAGATCGACGGGTCGCTCTTTTTCGCCTGAGAGCGGGTTTTAGATGGCGCCTAGGTGGGCACTTTACTTTCTGATGTGCCGGGAAGGTAAGGGCCTAGGAGGCGTCGAACGACCCACATAAGAGATTGCTCCACGAGATGGTTGACAACGCAACTATCGTGGCCTATAATTCCGACTCCAAGCATCGGATTAGAAGGACTCCCATGACAGACACAGCCACAAACTCCACTCTCACCCTCGAGCCAGAGACCGAGGAGCTCGTCGCTGACGCCGAGCCGGTGGCCGCCGCCGCAGCGCGGTTGGACAACCCGATCGAGCGCCTCGACCTGAGCACTCCCGACACGTTCATCCCCGAGTCAGTGGACCAGCTACTGGCCCACTCGCGGCGTTACCCGCTGCTCACCCCCGCCCAGGAGATCGACCTGGCCAAGCGGATCGAGCGCGGCGACCTGCACGCGAAGGAACTGCTCGTCAACTCCAACCTGCGCCTCGTCGCATCCAACGCCAGGCGCTACCAGAACCAGGGCCTGCCGCTCGGCGATCTCGTCCAGGAGGGCATGCTCGGCCTGATCCGCGCAAGCGAGAAGTTCGACTGGCGTAAGGGCTTTCGTTTCTCGACGTACGCCACGCTGTGGATCCGTCAGGCGATTCAGCGCGGCCTGGAGAACTCCGGGCGCACGATCCGCCTGCCCGTCCACGTTGCCCAGCGCTCCCGCAAGGTCGGGCGCGTCGAGCGTGAGCTGTCCGTACGACTGGGCCGCGAGCCAACGCTCGAGGAGCTCGCCGAGGAGACCGGCCTGCCGATCGACCAGGTAGAAGAGGTTCGCCACCAGCGGGCTGCGCTCGTCAGCCTCGACCAGCAGATAGGCGAGGACGGCGACACCGCCCTGGGCGACCTGCTTCCCTCCGACGCCGAGGTGCCCGAGGAGACAGCCTGGGAGAACGAGCGCGAGCGCATCGTCCACCGTGCGATCGAGCAGCTGCCTGAAACCGAGCGCAAGGTCCTGACGCTGCGCTTCGGCACCGGCCGCGAGGAGCCTCAGACGCTCACCGCGATCGGCAAGCGGCTCGGGTTCTCCGCTGAGCGAGCCTCACAGCTCGAGCAGCGCGCGCTGAAGAAGCTCGCAGAGAGCCCAGAGCTGGCCGCTCTGCGCGAGGCTGCCTAGCCACACAGCAGCCACACCCCGGATTTGCAAAAGCCTCGGGCTGGGATCCCCCAACCCGAGGCTTTTGCGTTTCAGGTTGCGCCGCTTAGATACTCGAGACGTTGAGGCCGGTGCCCTGTAGAAGTTCGTTGGCCTGTGAGTTGAGCGTGGTGAACTCGCCCGTGACGATCAGCACGCCAAGCGTGATCATGATGGCGCCACCGATGGCGATGATCACGGGGAAATGGCGCTTGACGACGGCGAGCGCATTGGTCATGCGCTCGAACGCGAGCGCGATCAACAGGAACGGGATCGCAAGGCCAGCGGAGTAGAAGGCCAACAGCAGTGCACCGTGGGCGGCTGAGCTGGAGACGGCGGCCTGCGTGAGGATCGCGCCGAGGGTGATGCTCGTGCACGGGGTCCAGGCGATCGCGAACGCGGCGCCCGCCACCAGCGGCCCGCCGCGGCCGGCGAGGCGCAACAGCGACTCGGAGTGCCACTCGCGGTTGAACATGCCCACGAACGGCGTGGCGAGGAAGACGAGCCCCATGAGGATGATCAGCACGCCTCCGATCTGCTGGAGCTCGTGTTTGTGGGTGTTGAGCGTCGAGCCGATCACCGTGGCGCTCATGCCCAGCAGGATGAAGATCGAGGAGAAGCTCGCGATGAACAACAGGCTGGGGACGAGCACGCGGCGCGCGCTCACCCCGCCTTGCAGGTCCGCCGGTGTGACCCCGATGACCGTGGAGAGGTAGCCGGGGACCAGCGGCAGCACGCACGGTGAGAGAAACGACACGAGACCGGCGGCGAGCGCGATCGGGATACCCACGCCAGTGGCGGTTTCCGAGGCGGCGAGGATCGGCAGCAGATGGCTCATTGTTGGTGCTCGTAGACAGGATTGCGGATCGCGCCACGTAGCTCGGCGACCTCCTGTTCGAGCCGCTCGACGCGCTCGCGCAGATCCTCCAGCTCGTCAACTCGCGCTGGCGCGGCGGGTGGAGCGGGCTCGGCCCACTGGTAGGCGCTGTGGGGCTCCGCCTGCTCTGCCTGCGCTTCGTCTTGGTCTTGCAACAGCTGGAGATAGCGCTCCTCCTTGTGCCCTGGGCGGCGCTCTAGCCGTGCGACCAGCTCGCGCTCGATCAGATGGTCGAGGGTCGCATGCACGCTTGTGAGGTCGGGGAAGGCGTGCATCCGCTCGGTGCGCTGCTTGAGCTCGCCCGGTGTCTGTGCGCGGCGCAGCATCAGCACGCACATGACCGCCTGCTCGGCGGAGTCCATAGGTAGCGCTTCGGCGAGCAGGTGCCGGTACTTGGCAGTGCGGCTGCCGGCGCCGCTGGCCAGGCGTGTGTAGCCGCGGCGCTCCAAACGATGGAGCGCGTCGCGGATGATCGCCTCGTCGTACTCGACCACAGGATCGCGGTTGGTCGACTGGTTGCACGCTAGCCGCAAGGCGTTGAGCGACAGCGGGTAGGCGTCGGGGGTGGTGCGCTGCTTCTCCAGCAGGCATCCGAGCACGCGGATCTCCGACGCGGACAGGTTCACGGTCGTTAACCCTACGACTACGACGATAAAGTCAGCGCAGTGAGCGCACAGCCCTTCAGCCCAGGGCACGGTGGTAGCCCGCCCCGCCGCTCGCGCCGCTCAGAGCTTCGCCCCGAGGACGTCCCCGACAAACACGTCTCCCTGAAGCGCATCGGGCGGCTGTTCATCCCCTACCGGGTGCGCCTGGGAGGGCTGTTGGGGCTGATCGTGCTCGGCTCGGTTCTCAGCGTCGCCTCGCCGTTCCTGTTGCGCGAAGCGATCAACAAGGGGATCGTCAAGCACGACCTGACGCTGCTGTCCTGGCTCGTCGGCGGGATGATCGCGCTGGCGGTGATCAACAGCGTGATCAGCGTTGCGCAGACTTGGATCTCCAACCAGGTGGGCCAGCGCGTGATGCACGACCTGCGGGCCGCCGTGTATCAGCACCTGCAGAGGATGTCGCTGGCGTTCTTCACACGGACGCGGACGGGGGAGGTGCAGAGCCGGATCGCCAACGACATCGGCGGCC
>DATHLT010000093.1:0-8866 GCA_035487855.1 Solirubrobacteraceae bacterium | reverse complement strand
CACGTCAAGCTCGGTCCAGTTGGAGATGGGAAAGACTCGCGCATGCTCACCCTTACGAATGCGGCCATTGTAAAGGCTCCACAGCTCAGGCCGCTGTTTTTGCGGCTCCCACTGACCGAACTCGTCACGGAAGGAGAGAATCCGCTCCTTGGCGCGCGCACGCTCCTCGTCGCGACGGGCACCCCCGAACGCCGCGTCGAAGCCATGCTCGGCGATCGCGTCCAGCAGCGTGATCGTCTGCAAGCCGTTGCGCGAGGCCCGCGGGCCGGTCTGCTCGACAGCGCGCCCTTCGCGAATCGAGTCCTCGACTGACGCAACGATCAGCCGCTCGCCCAGTGCAGCGGTCCTGCGGTCACGGAACTCGATCGCCTCGGGGAAGTTGTGGCCCGTGTCCACGTGCAGCAATGGAAATGGGAACGCTGCCGGGCGAAATGCCTTCTCCGCCAGACGGAGCAGCACGATCGAGTCCTTGCCCCCGCTGAACAGCAGCACCGGGTGCTCGAATTCTGCAACGGTCTCGCGCATCACATGCACAGCCTCGGCCTCGAGCGTACGCAGGTGCGTCAGGTGATAGGTGGCTGGCATCCGTGCTGGCTTATCTCTCGGTTGGCACTGGTAGCGAAGCCGAACCCTGAACTGGTGGCGCTTGAATCGAGTGAACATTACGTTGCGAGCAGCTGAATTTCAAGACTGGGCGCCCGTCCTGACCGCTCGCCACCACGAGCGCGGCGGGCAGGTCCTGATACCTTGCGACTGCTTGCGGACGACCAGCGCCGCAACCAGGCCGCAAGGCGCGCCAAGACCGTGAGCACACCGATACAGGCTTCCTCTCCCCGGTCGGGTGCGCCCGCAGGCTCCGAACCGCGCGTGCTGATGCTGGGAATGGGCTGGTTCCCGGCCTCGCTGGGCGGCCTGAATCGCTATTACCGCTCGCTGTTCGAGCAGCTGCCAGAGGCTCATGGTGTGATCGTCGGTCCGTCGCAGGACGCTCCATCTTCGATCAACGTCGTCGATGGCGCTGCACTTCCGAGGCGCTTGCTGAGCTTCTTGCGTAGCGCGCGACGTGCCGCCGTGGGCGCCGAGGTGGTGGACGCGCACTTCGCCCTGTACGCCGCCGCGCCGCTATTGACGGGTGCGTTGGGCAAACGAGCGCTCGTGTTTCACTTCCACGGTCCCTGGGCTGATGAGAATGTCGCTGCGGGTGATTCATCGCGGCTGCGCTTTGCGCTGCGCGCCGGGCTCGAGCGCACGGTGATGCGGCGCGCCGATGCTCTCATCGTGCTGTCCTCAGCTTTCGGGCGTGTGCTGGTGGAGCGCTATCGAGTCAGCCCGTGGGATGTGCACGTATGGGCTCCGGGGGTCGCGCTCGAGACGTTCACGCCGGGTGAGCGCTCTGATGCGCGCCGGCGACTGCAGATCGATGCCGATGCGTTCGTCGCCGTGTGCGTGCGGCGCCTGGTTGCACGCATGGGCATCGACCGCCTGCTCAACGCATGGGAAGAGCTCCAACACGAGCTCCCAGACGGCTCCGTGCTGTTGTTAGTCGGCGACGGACCGCTGCGCGAGTCGCTCGCCGAGCGCGCCCAGAGCCCACATCTTTCAGGTCGTGTGCGTGTCCTCGGCCGCCTGACAGATGACGATCTCGTCGCCGCTTATCGGGCGGCGGACGTAGCGATCGTGCCGTCCGTCAGCCTTGAGGGCTTTGGCTTGATCGTGCCGGAGGCGGCTGCCTGTGGCACACCCAGCATCGTTAGCGACGTCGGTGGGCTGCCGGAGGTGGTGCGCCCGTTGGACCCATCCTTGGTGGTACCCGCGGCAGACGTTACAGCCCTCGCCAAGCGCATCGGCGAGGCGGCACGGGGGGCACTGCCGACCCGCGAGAGGACCCGCAGCTTTGCCGAGAGCTTCTCCTGGCCGAAGCTCGCGGAGCGCCACCGGGTGCTTTATCGCCATCTGCTCAGCCATCAGCGTGACGAGCAATTGCGGGTCGTCTACCTCGACCACGTCGCGCGACTCTCCGGTGGAGAGATTGCCCTGATGCGCCTGCTCACCCATTTCGAGCGCGTCAAGCCGCACGTGATTCTCGGCGAGGACGGCCCGCTGGCCGACCGGCTGCAACAGCTCGGCGTATCCGTGGAGGTGCTCGCGTTCGCCCCCTCCGCGCGCGACCTACGTCGTGACAGGGTGGGCCTCGGCGGCACCTCGCCGGCAACGGCGATGCACACGCTCATCTACATCGCCAGGCTCGCGCTGCGTCTACGCAGGCTGAAACCCGACCTCGTTCACACCAACTCGCTGAAGGCCGGCGTGTATGGAAGTATCGCGGCCCGGGCGGCCGGCGTCCCGGTCGTGTGGCACGTGCGCGACCGCATCGCCGACGACTACATCCCGGGCGCGGCGGTGCGGCTCGTGCGTATCCTCATCCACCATCTCGCCGACGGCGTGATCGCGAATTCCACCGCCACACTCGAAACGATCCCCGCTGCCGATCGCGGTCCGTTGAGCTGGGTAATCCCAGCTTCGGTGGAGCCTCCCCCCTCTCCGCGCGAACGCGAGCCACGCCCGTTCACCTTCGGGATGCTCGGGCGACTCGCTCCCTGGAAGGGGCAGGATCTCTTCCTACGGGCCTTTGCCGGAGCCTTCCCGGCGGGCGAGGAGCGAGCTGTCGTGGTCGGCGCGGCGATGTTTGGCGAGGAGAGCTACGAGCAAGAGCTGCGCGTGCTGGCGTCCACGCTCGGGATCGCTGAGCGCGTCGAGTTTCGCGGCTTTCGCGAGGACGTTTGGCCCGAGCTCGCATCCTTTGACGTCCTCGTACACGCCTCGGTGATCCCCGAGCCCTTCGGCACGGTGGTGCTCGAGGGAATGGCCGCCGGGCTTGCGGTGATCGCTGCGGATGAGGGCGGTCCCGCCACCGTGATCGCCGACGGCAAGACCGGGCGGCTATTCCGTAGTCGCAACCAGGAGTCGCTGGCCGCGACGATGCGCGCCTTGCGTGAGGACCCGGGCGAGCGCGAGCGGCTGGGAACCGCAGCCAAGGGTGCGATAGCCGACTACCACCCGGACGCCATCGCGGGGCAGCTCGAGCAGGTGTATGAACGTGTGCTGGGTGAGACAGGACGGCTGGGTTAGCACCGGATTGCTCAAGGAACTCGGGCCCTATGCCGATCCAGTCCGCAGCTAGAGCCTCGCTGGCTGGAGGCGGTCCGAGAACAAGGAGCGATCACAGACATGCCCCATCATCCTCGCCGGCGCGCGCGGCCGGTCTCGCTGCTCGCCGTTGCAGCTCTAGCCATCGGCATCTTCCTCGTCTTCGCAGCAGTCGCGAGCGCGCACGTCAGGCCGAGCCTGGAATCGACCGTCGGTGAAGAAGCCGCCACCGCGCCACTTCAGGAAAACACCACCGAAACACCTGCGGAAAACCCGACAAGCGAAGCGAGCGGCGAAAGCAGCCGCGAACAACGGCACAAGCGCCACCAAGAACGTCGTGAAACCCGCCAGCGGCGGTGGGCAGGCCACGAGCTCGCAGCCGCAACCGGCTGCACCGTCACGCTCGATGCAACTCCCTCGCTCGTCACCGCTGAAGACCCGCTGAGCCTCTCAGGCACGCTCAGCTGCCCCGAAGGGTCCAGCGCGGCCGGCCAGACGGTCACGCTCTTTCAGATGCTCGCGCGCTCGGGCAGCTCCTACGAAGCGGCTACGACCACCACGGAAGCCGACGGGACATACAAGTTCACACCCACGAGCCTCGCGGTCAACAGCGGTTTCTACGTGAGCGCCGCTGGCGCTCAGAGCCAGACCACACGCGTCAAGGTCTCCCCCCACGTGACGATTGCGACGCCGCTCGACGGCACTCAGCTCCTTGTCGGTAGCGGCCGTGCGACCCGTGCGGCCGCACCCTCCGACAGCGCCAACGCAGTGACGTTCACCGGCATGGTCACCCCAGCGAATGTGGGCACCAGGGTTGCTCTGCAACGCGAGACCAGAGACGGCGCTTGGGCGCGAATCGGCGGCGGTGAAGTCAACGCGCAAGGTGAATACTCGATCCTCCACACCTTCTACCGGCCGGGCCGGGCCAACATCCGTGTGATCGTGCACGACCACGGTCTGACCCTGACCGCCGTCTCAGCACCCGTGACCTATCAAATCGCGCGTCGGCACAACCGGCAAATCACGATCCAGCCCTCAGCCGAACCGCCTGCGGGCGAAGTCCCGCCCGCAGCCTGAGCCTGCCGTCTACTGGCGAGCCAGCACGCTTGCGCGCGGCTCGCCACGCGTAAGCAATGGGTAGCCCAGCGCCGCGAGCTCTGTGCCCGCTAGCTGCTCAGCCGCGGCGAGCTCGTCTCGATCCCTGCGCTGGTGAATGCCGATCGATCGCGGATGGGCGCCCGCCAGCTGCTTGCGCATCGTGGTGGTCATCTCCAGGCCGAGGTGTTCCACAATCGCATTGCCCTGCGTGAAGGGATCTCCGATCAAATCCTCGTAGCGCACGCGCAGCACCCGCCCCGACACTGTCACCTCGCGCTGGTCGAAGAACTCACCGCAACGCCTGACCATCTCGCGCCACATCCATACCGCGCGCAGATATGGGCTTGCCGCGAGGAACCTCTCACCATCGCCCTGGCCGTCGCCCACCCACCACGGCACGTAGCGATCGCCCAGCTTGCGCCCGATTTGAACCTCGTCGGACTCGAGGCTCGAGAGCTTCTCGTCGGTGAGAACGTCGTAGCTGCGAACCAGCGAATCGGCGACGTCGCGGCCGTCTCTAAAGAGATACAGCAGCCGCGCGTCGGGCAATGCCCTGTAGGCATAGCCGGGGGCGAATGCAAGGAACGGCTCCTTGTAGATCAGCATCTGCTCGATCCGCTTGCCCTTGATCGCGGTGGTGAGCGTTGCGCGTTGCCGACCGGAGACCCACCACTTGCGAAGCGCCGCGGACCGCGCGTGGTAGAGACTGGTGGTGAGATAGTCACCGAGCCCGACGCGAAAGCTGCGCTCCAACGCATCGCGCACCTGCCCGTCCAGCTCCTGTGCAGCAAGGTGAGCGATGCCGACCGGCAGCAGATTACCGCTCACGCACTCAGCCTCGGGCAGACAGCCCAGCGCCCTCATCAAGAACGTCGTTCCCGAGCGCGGCACGCCCAGCACGATCGCACGCTCCCCAGTCACACAACGCCTACGTATTCGTCTCCAACGATCAAGTCAACCCCCATAGTCGGGCGACTCTATCACCCGCCTGCCGGCGCCCTGCGAGCTGTTCGGGCTCATGCCGGCGACCCCACGCTCGGGCATTAGTCAAACGGCTATCGTTGCTCGCCAGATGACTGATAGTGACCAGCGTGCGTCGAGTACGGGCGCAGTACCTGCGACCCGCTCGGTGCTGTTGGGAGTCCCTCGTTGGACCAGGGACGGTGGGATCTCCGCTCACGTACAGAGCAGCGCCGCAATCCTGGCCGGCCACGGCCTCGACGTGCGCGTACTGACGGCGCGCGTCGAGTCGACCGATGAGATCCCGGGCGTAACCGTGTATCGCTGCCCTGCGCTGTTTCAGGCCGATGCGCCAATGGCTGCGCGTATCGGCGAGGCGCTCGCGTTCGAACCCGACGTGGTTCACCTTCACCAGGTCGACCTGCCCGATGTCGTGCAGGCGCTGCGCGCCAGCGCAGCGGTGGTAATCAGCGCCCACGTTTACTCTGCATGCCCATCCGGCCTTTACTATTTCAGCCCCGGCCAGGAATGCACGCGAGCTCATGGGCCGGGGTGTGTGTACAACATGGTTGTGCGTGGCTGCGCGCATACCCTTAACCTCAAATCGCTGCCAACCCGATATGTCAACGCCGGGCGCCGCGCGCAGGCACTGCAAGGCGCCGATCTGGTCGTGTCCTATTCCTCAGCTGTCGACCGTCACTTGGCCGCCAATGGCCTGACGCGGCGCCAGATCGTGCCCTTTCCCGCCACGATCGCAGCGCGGTCCGGGAGCGGCCACGAGCACCGTCGGCGGGTCGTGTTCGCGGGCCGTGTTGTCAGGCAAAAGGGGGTCGCGGTACTGATTCGCGCAGCGCTTGAGGTGGACGGCGAATTCATCATTTGCGGAGACGGCCGTCAGCTCGACGCGATGCGTCGACTGGCCCGGCGCATCGGTGTAGATAGTCGCGTGTCATTCAAAGGCTGGCTCGACTCAGAGCAACTCGCGCAGGAGTTCGCGGACGCCTCGGTGGTAGTGGTCCCCTCGTTGTGGCCCGAGCCGTTTGGGCTCGTGGGGATCGAGGCGCTGGCCGCCGGTAGACCGGTAGTTGCCAGCGCCACAGGCGGCGTCGAGGACTGGCTGGATGATGGTGTCAGTGGCCTGTGCGTCACGCCGGGCGACGTATCGGAGCTCGCGAGAGCGCTGAACGAGCTACTAGCCGACCCGGACAGGCAGATGAGGATGGGGCTAGCCGGCAAGGAAGCCGTCAACGCCCGCTTTTCAGAGGGCCGGCACGTCAGCGCGATCCTCGGCGCCTACGCCACTGCCCGTGCTAGCTGGGCAGAGTGCGCTCAGGCGCTCGGCTCGAGTGCCCGATCCTCGGTCACGAGCGCGAGCCAATCGGGGTCGTCGCGCTGAATCGCCTCGAACACGCGCTGGGAGTCGCGGTTGTTCTGCGCGATCCGCTCGTTGCCGCCGCGCACACCGGTGTCCATGCCCCCCCGCGCGCGATCGATCGCGTCGCGCAAGAAGCGCCGTGGCGGTCGCTGTGCGATCAGCCGCTCTCGGTCGATCCGCGGTAGCGCCTTCTCGCGAAAGCCGGCCCCATGGTGGTAGACGATCTCGCCATAGACGGCGAACAGCAATGGATGCAGCTTGGCTCCATTGGTCCGCAGCAGCGGTACCCATGGCGTCCCGGACAGCTCCAGGGCACGCATCAGGGTAGCGCCGACATCGCTGACCAGCTCGCGCCTGGCCGGCCAGACCGGACCCAACGACCAGTCTCCTGGCAGACTACGCCAGGCGCCAACGGTGGTCACACAGAAGGATGGGTGCGGCTGGGGCTCATCGAGGTTCTCGGCCCTGCGCACGGCCAGCAATGGCGCGCTCTGCAGCGCTGCCTCAATTACCGGCATGGGATCCGCGATCGGGAACGCGTCGCCGTCGAGGAACATGATCAAATCGCCGTCCGCGGCGACGTGACAGATCTCGAGCGCAAGGTGATTCAGCTTGCATGGGTGCGGCCCACGCTGCTCGAACACGCGGTCGAAGAACGTCGAGTAAGACGAGTCGATGCCCTCGATCGATGACCACGTCTGGTAGGGAACTGAGATGTGCCGCTGCAGGTGTCTGGCTTGGATGTCAATCCAACGCGGCGACTTGAAATGGACAGTAGCTACGTGGAGCATCCTGGTCGGATCATATCCCGACGATGATCGTCCGACAGGCTATCTTTAGGGTTGATCATATGCCTTGGCACGCAGGGCGGCTAGAAGGTGCGTGCGCGGCCTGGACGGACCCGAACAGCCGATGAACGAGACCAGCAACGAGCAGCCATCGGTCGCGGCGCGCATGCGGCTGCTGATCGGCGATCAGGGCAAACTGATCGTCGCCACGGGATTCCTGGTGACGCTGTCGGCGCTCGCCGAAGTCGTGACGCTCGCCTTGATCGCACAGATCGCGGCGACCCTTGTGAAAGTCAATAACACGCATGTGCGGCTGAGCGTGCTGCATATACACGCGCCGACGAAGACGCTGATCCTCGTTGCTTTCGTCATCGCCATCGCCCGCCTGCTGCTGCTGCAGGTACCACAAACGCTGCTGCCCGCACGGGTGATGGCAAACGTATGGGCGCGTCTGCGCATGAACCTATTTGAGGCTTTCGGCAGCGCCTCGTGGGAGCTGCAGTCGCGTGAGCGCGAGGGAAAGCTCCAGGAGATCATGACCAACCAGGCCGGCCAGGCAACGCAGGGTCTCGGGAGTTTTTTGAGTCTGATCAACTCGACCTTGACGTTTGCGGTGATGCTGATATCGGCGTTCGTACTCAACCTATTTGCGGCGGTAATCGTCGTGGCGCTTGCAGCCGTGATGCTCGCAACGCTCCGCCCGCTGCGAAGATTGGGCAGGCGCCGAGCGCGCGCCCTGTCGCGAGCGCAGGTCAACTATGCCGCCACGGTCGCCGAGTCGATCCGAATTGCCGAAGAGACACACGTGTTTGGCGTGGGTGCGTCGTTGCGCAGCCGGATGGACAAGCGCGTGGCCACGTCGCGGCGGCTGATGTTCCAGACACAGCTACTCGGGCGGATCGGCTCCAACGTTTCTGAAACGTTTGTCTATCTGCTGCTCGTGTGCGGCCTGCTGATCCTCAACGCCACTGGTGACAAACACGTCGCATCGCTGGGAGCTGTCGTGCTTATCCTCGTGCGGGCGAGCTCGAGCGCACAGAACATTCAGGGCGCCTACCAGAGCCTGATCCAGGCGATGCCTTTCGTCGAGCTCGTGCAGGAAACCCAACGACGCTATGAGGAAAGTCGCCTGGGCGAAGGCATTCAACCACTGCCACATGTCACGAGCCTTGCGTTCAGCGGCGTCGGCTACGCCTATCGGGCCGGTCGCCCAGTGCTGTCAGATATTCACTTCAACGTCAACGAGGGTGAGGTGGTGGGCATCATCGGCCCGTCCGGTGCGGGCAAGTCAACCCTCGTGCAGCTGCTGCTACGACTACGGGCTCCCAGCGAGGGGAGTTATCTGGTCAACGGCATATCGGCGCCGGAGATCGCTATCGAGGATTGGCGTCGCCAAGTTACGTATGTGCCGCAGGAGCCGCGTTTGTTGCATGCGTCGGTGGCGGAGAACATTCGTTTTTTTCGTGAGATTGATGATGAGGCGGTGCAGCGTGCTGGG
>DATHLT010000092.1:0-16612 GCA_035487855.1 Solirubrobacteraceae bacterium | reverse complement strand
CCCAGGCGCCACGCGACCTGCCCGCTGCTCGCTTCGACCCGGTAGACGGTCCAGGTGTTGCGCGAGGACACCAGCAGGCTGCCGTCGTGGTCGAGGTTGATCGAGTTGATGTGGAAGAAGTCATACGGCCAGCCCGGCGAGGTTTTCCCAGCCGGCACATAGGATTCGCTCAGCCCCACATGGTCGAGGCTCGTCCATTCGTACATCACGAGGCCCGTCTTTATGTCGATCTCTTGGAAGACGCTGTCGGTGAGACCGCCATAGGCGGGGCCGCCCACAGATGAGAGGTTGCACAGGATCGGGTCGTAGGCCGTTATCAGGGCAGTGCCTTGGGGGGTCAGCTGGAACTCGTGCAGGTCCGCCTCCAGGCCGTTCCCAGCCCTGACGTGCTCGATGTCTGTGTATGTGTTGTTGGCGATCACGTCTTCCCCCAGCCCAAAGCCGTGCACGGAGACGTCGCCCTGCCACCACGTGAGCACCGGCTGGCCGTCGTATTCCTGGACTTGCAGGTTGGTCGCCGCGGTGTTGGTGGGCATCGGCTTGAACCAAACGAGTTCCCCACCTGAGCCGAGGATCATCGGTCCCGCCTGACCGGGCCCCGCATAGGGCGCCACGAACTCCTCGCCGGGGGCCACGCCGGGGGAGTTGGCGGTTACGGTGACCACCGGCGGGTGCAGTTCCGGGCGCGACTGGAAGCTCTGGACTTCTGCGGTGCTACCGGGGAACGTCCGCGCCGGCGTGGTGGTGATGTGATCCTCGTGGGCGATCGCGAACACGTCGCTGATCGTTTTCACGGACCCACCGGTCCGCACCCGCGCGTGCACGGTCACGCGCTCGCCTTCGGCAAATGGATGGGACGGCAGAAAGCTAGCGCCGTCGCCTTGCGAGTAGGCGGCCACATGACCGCTGTGCGCGCCCGTCTGAGAGCCCACCACGCTGATCGCGGAGAGCGCCGCTACGGGCACGCCAAGAAAGCTAATCTGCGTCTGCGGCGAGGCCACGCGGCTGCCCGGCAGCGGCGATATCGTCACCGATCCGGCCTGTAGGGCCGAGTTGTCGAGCGTGCTTGGAACGCACGCCGGTGCGGCATGCGAAGCAGAGGCGGCCTGCGCCGCGAACCCCAACCCCACGGCCACTACAGGCCCTAGGATGAGAGCGCGAATGGACAGCATCAACCCGCCGGAGCATAAAAGAGTTGATCGACGTACGTTCCTGAAGGGCGGCATCGTGGCCGGCGGTGTGCTCGCGGGCGCCGGCGCGGCGATCGCCGCAGCGACCGATTCAGACAGCGGCTCGAGCCGCCCCGCGAAGCCCACGCCCGCGCCGAGGAGCCAGCCGCCGAGTGCAGCGACCGGCAAACCGAACATCCTCGTGATCGTCGTTGACCAGCTGCGCTTCCCGCAGTGGTTCTCGCCAGACCCGAGCGGCATCGGCCTGCCGCCCAACCTCCAGCGCCTGCGTCAAGACGCTGTGTCCTTCGGCAGGCACTACACCGCCTCCAACGACTGCACCCCTTCACGTGCGACGCTTTTGACCGGCCTCTACACCCACCAAACGGGTTGCATGATCACCGGCGGCAGCACGCTGGACCCGGGCTTTCCCACGTGGGGGACGATGCTGCGCGAGCACGGCTACCGCACCCGTTGGCTAGGCAAGTGGCACCTGACCCATCGCGACAACCACTGGAACGAGCTCACCGGCGAACAGGCGCTCGAGCGCTACGGATTCGCGGGCGGCATCTACCCGTCCCCGGACGGCGCCCCCGGTCAGGGTTGGCGCGTGGACCCGCACATCGCGGCCAAGTTCGATGACTGGTTCGCCGAGGAAGGCGGCTCGGGTCCCTGGTGCACGACTGTCTCGTTCGTCAACCCGCACGACATCGCCTGGTGGTACAAGTGGACCGATCGCGTTCCAGCGGAGCTGGACGCCCCGCCAGTGGTACATCGGCTGCCGCCCAACTACGAGACGCCAGAGCAGTTGCTTGCGCGGCGCAAGCCCCGCCTGCAGCGCTCCTTTCAGGAAACCGCCGCGGCCTCGTTCGGGCCGGTGCCGTTCACTGGACCTGAAGCAAACGGCATCTGGCTTGAATTCCTCGACCTCTACACGAAGATCCAGCTGGAGGTAGACCGCCACATCGGCAGCGTCCTACGCACACTGGAATCTCGCCCGGAGGTGGCCGCCAACACGGTGATCGTGTTCACCTCCGATCACGGCGAGTACGGTGCCTCACACGGTCTGCGGGGCAAGGGAGCGAGCGCCTACGAAGAGGCCATCCGGGTGCCGTTGCTCGTGAAGGACCCGCGCGGACAGCTGACCAGCGAACCGGGAGTGGTGCGCACGCAGCTGACCTCGAGCGTCGACGTCGCACCGCTTTTGCTGACGATCGCTACCGGCTCGAACGACTGGCGCCACGACTCGTACTACTCCTATCTCGCCAACCGCCTCGATCTGACGAGCATCCTCGCCAACGCGGGCGCGCCGGGACGTCCGTATGTGCTGCACGCCACCGACGAGACCGTCACTGAGTTCGCGATCGAACCGTACGACGCCAATGCACCGCTGCACATCACTGCGATGCGCACCCCCAAGGCCAAGTACGCGACGTACTCCTACTGGCCGGAAACAGGGATCTCGCCGCTATCGCTCGGCGAGGAGGTCGAGCTGTATGACTACAGCACCCACAGAGGGCGCCTGGAGCTGCACAACAGCGCCGGCCGGAGCCCACTGGAGGGCGCACTTCGTGCGCAGCTCGAGGCTGCCGTCAGCGAAGAACTACGGGGGCCGCTACCCAAACATCTGACCGAAGCGCATGCGCGCGGCTTTGCCGACTACTTCTCGACTGCCAGACACGCCGCCACGACTGCTGCCGCACGGCGCAAACACCGCGTCGAACGCGAAGGCGGGCAGCTCTCAGAACCCGAGCCGCCGGGCGCAACCCGGCTCAGACGGCGGCTGCCACCTTCACAGTCGCCGACGCGCCAATGATGGCGCCCGCGCCATCGAGCGCCTGCACCTGCACATAGGAGCCGGCGGACACCGCGGGCAGCGAGATCGCCGTCTCGAAACCTGTCTTTGGTGCGCTATTCACGGGCGCAAGCGCTGCAGCTGAGGCGCCCGCAAGCACCTGCCAGGAGGCGACTTCTGTGGCACCGTTCCAGCTCGCATAGACCGTGGCGCCGGGATGCGCCGTCGAGGACGCCGCGGCGGCCACCGCCGGGGGCTGCGACGGCTGTCCGCTCCAGGGCAGCGCGAACGTCCTGTAGGACTCCCACCCGGGCGGTAGATGGGCGTTGAACAGCAACTGCCCGGAGCCGGCGATCTCCGACAGGTAGCCGGCCTGGCCCCAGCCGACCATCCAGTCGCCGCCGGGCAGGGCCTGCAAGTTGCCCTGGCTACCTGCCACAAGTGGGTTCTTGTGTTCGTAGCTGCGCGCCAGCGTGGCCGTCATGTTCGCCGTGTCGAGCGTCACTTCAATCGCACGGGACTGCGGGTGCACCTGGGGTGAGGCACCGTTGTCGAAGAACGTGATCGCGCCGTTTGGCTGTTGCTCGGCGTCGTGCTGCCACGCGGTGCTCGCCCCGGACCCAAGCTTGAAGCTTGAGTGCTTGCCGCCGAGCTCCCAGCGAACCTGCCCCGTTTTCGGGTCGATGTCGTAGGCGGCCCAAGTGTTGCGCGAGTCGACCAGCAGGTCGCCGTCTTGCTCGGCATCGACCGAGTTGATGTGGAAGTAGTCGAACGGTTCTCTACGGCTTGTATGTACGGCTGAGTCATAAGCGTTCTGTAGCGGCACATGGTCGAGGCTGTGCCACTCGTACATGACCAGGCCCGTCTTCAGGTCGATCTCCTGCAGCAACGTGTCCGCGATCGCGCCGCCCGTCGGGCCACCGACCGCTGACAGGTTGCAGTCGACCGCGTCATACACAGTGATCAAGGCTGTGTTCTGGGGAGTGATCTGAAATTCGTGCAGATCGGGCTGATAGCCGTTGCCGGCGCGCACAACCGCGATTGTCTGGTAGTTGCTGCCCGCGATCACCTCACCGGCTTCCTGATGGCCAGCCGCGATCAGCGGGTCCTGCCACCAAGTGAGCACGGGCTTTCCTTCGTATTCCTGCACGCGGAAGTTGGCCGCACGCGTGCCCGCGGGTGACAGCGGCTTGAACCACACCAGTTCGCCGCGATCATTCAGGATCATCGGCCCGTATTGACCCACTCCGGAGTAGGGAGCCAGGAACAAGTCGCCGCTTGCAGTCGAGGCCGCGCTCGAGACGGTGATGTCCGGTGGGCGCAGTTCTGGTGCAGAGTGAAAGCTCTGGTATTCCTTCGGCGCGGGCATTGGCGTGGGGGTCGTACCAGGAGCGGTGTTCGTGGCGCTCGCCGTCCCGGGGTTATCGCGCACGGCGATCGTGAACCGCCAAGCAAACGGGATCGTCTTGCCGTCTTCTTCGAGCACCTCGGCATGAACGGTTATGACCTCGCCGTCGCCAAATGGGCGCAGCGGCAGAAAGCTCGCCCCGTCGCCTTGGGAGTAGGCGACGATCCGACCGAAGTGAAGGCCCGTGCGCGACCCTTTCACGGTGATGTCAGAAAGCTCCTTGGCGGGGACGCCGAGCATGCTGATCTGGGTGTTGGCCGAGGCATCCAGCGTGTCGGGTGCCGGCGAGACGGTCACCTGCTTGTCCGCCAGCGCCGCCGACACGTTCAGGTGCGCCGGCACGCAGCTGGGCGAGGCGGTCTGGGCACTACCGGCGTGAGCTGCCGTGGGCATCACCAGCGCGATCAGCCCGGCTAGGACCGCCAGCGAGCTCGCTCCGGCAGGCAGCAGCGTGCGCGCCGGCAGGCGAGCAAGCGCGCCGGTCACTAGTCCTTGATCGTCGCTGAGGTGCCGATCGAGGCACCTGCGGAGTTGAGCGCCTGGACCTGTACGTAAGGGCCGGCGGACGGCGCTGAGATCGTTGTCTGAAACGCCGCCGTCTTGGCCGCAGTGGCAACCGACGCGAGCGTGCTCGCAGAGGCACCCGCGAGCACCTGCCACGAGGCTACCTGCGTTGCCCCGTTCCAACTCACCGAGACGCTGATCGTTCCACTGGAGCCGGCGGAGGCCACAACCGATGGCCCATCAGTCGGCTGCCCGCTCCACGGTGAGAGATAGGTTCTGAAGTCCTGCACGTTCTTACCGAGCATGCCGTCCAGCAGCACGTGGCCCGAGTTGTTGTACTCGGTGAAGTTGGGGAGACCGCCGTAGCCCATCATCCAGTTGCCGCCCGGCAGCGTGAGCATGTCGCCTTGGCTCGATGCCAACAGCGTTTTGCTCGGGTTGGTGAACTGTTTGGCGAGCATGACCGTGTGGTTTGACAGGTTCGGGTCGAGCACCAGCCCGCGCGACTGCTTCTCCTTCGGCGGATCAGAGCCGTTGTCGAACACTGAGATCAGCCCGCCCGGCTGCCATTCGGCGTCGTGCTGCCAATAGGTGCGCGTACCGGCGCCGAGCTTGAAGCTCGAGTGATCGCCGCCGAGCCGCCAGTGTACGCCGCCGCTGTCGATATCCACGTCATACAGCGTCCACGTGTTGCGCGAGGACAAAAGCACTTCCCCATTCGCGCCTGGCGAAATCGAGTTGATATGGACGTAGTCCCACGGGTAGCTGGCTTTGGGCGCCGGGTTGTGAGATTCGCCGATCGCGACGTGCCCTAGCGCGTGCCACTGCCACATGACGAGGCCAGTCTTCACGTCTACCTCCTCGATTACCGAGTCGGTCAGCACCCCATCGGAGCGACCGCCGAACGAGGACAGGTTCATGTCGATCGGGTCGAAGATGTCGATCCAGGCGGTGCCTTCGGGCGTGAGCCTGAATTCGTGAAGATCGGCGCTGTAGCCGTTGCCCGCCCGCACCGCCGCGACCTTCTGGTAGGCGGTGTTGTAGATCACGTCTTCGCCCTGTCCGAAGCCCACCTCGAGGATCCGTCCCTGCCACCAAGTCAACACCGGCTTGCCTTCGTACTGCGCCAGTTTGAGACTGGTCGAGGAGTCGCCCGCTGGTAGCGGGTGAAACCAGATCAGGTTGCCACTCTGGTCGGTGATCATCGGGCCGGGCGTGCCGTCCCCCTGGTAGGGAGCCAGAAATAGGTCTCCGGGCGATGCCCCGCTCTTGGCGGGCGTAGTGATGTGCACCGTCGAGGGGGTCAGCGTGGAGGCGGAGCTGTAGTGCTGCACTTCGCTTGAGTTGCCCGCGTTGTTGGGGAACTCTGTCTGGCTGACCAGCGCCTGGTGGGCGATCGTGAAGTTGGTGCTCTCCGCGTAGGTGCTGGCGCCCACGGTTACTTTGGCGCTAACCGTCACGCGCTCGCCCGCCGCGAACCGATGTGTTGGCAGGAAGCTTTCACCGGTACCAGTGGAGTAGGCGCGCAGCGTGCCTGCGTGTGTGCCGCTGTGCGAGCCGACGACGCGTACGGCGGATATGTGGGTGCCTGCTGGCCCCAGAAAACTGATCTGCGTACTCGGGGAGGCGTCGGGGGTACCGGGCTGGGGCGAGACCGCGACCGGGCCAGACACCGCGGCGGTGGCAGAGGTGTCCAGCAGCGCCGGGGTTGCCGTGGAGGTACTGCCGCACGCGGCCAGGCCAATGCCGGCAGCCAAAGCCGTAAGGACTGCTGTCGCGCGGATCATCATTGAGTCGAACCCGAGAAGCGCTGGGAAGTTCCGATCACATGCCCACTCGCGTCGAGCGCCTGCAGCTGGAAGCTGCTGTAGCCCGCCGGCACGGCGACATCTGTCTCGAACCCGAACTTTGCGCTGGTGGCCACTGCCCTCAGTTTGCCAGCACCGGCAGCGGCAAGAACTCGCCATGAGACGACCTCGGTTGCGCCGTTCCAGCTCGCGTAGACCATGGTTTTGCCTGCGCTGCCACGAGCCGCGCCGGCAGGTGCGCTCAGCGGCATGCCCGCCCATGGCTCGACCATCGTGCGGTAGCTCAGATCGTGGCCTGGAAATTCCGCTTCCAGCAGCAGCTTGCCGGTGGCGCTGTACTCAGTGAAGTACGGCGCCGATCCCCAGCCGACGAACATGTTGCTGTTTGCTAGCGGCTGCGTATCGCCCATGTATTCGGACTTGAACCCTTCGCGGTTGCCGTACTGAGCCGCGAGTGTCGCGACGTGCGTGCCCTGGTTCAACTTGAGCACGAGGCCACGCGACGGCCCGGTGGCGGGGACGGACGTGCCACCACCGGTGAGCTGGCAGCAATGGTCGTCGAACACGGTGATCGTGGAGTCCGCTGCGAGCACCACGTCGTGCTGCCATTGGAATTCAGCCCCGCGGCCGAACTTGAAGCTCGAGTGCCTGCCGCCGAGCGTCCATTCGATCCGGCCGGTCTGGATGTTGACCATGTATGCAGCCCAGGTATTGCGCATGGAGACGAGAAAGCTGCCATTGCTCGTGAGGTCGATGGCGTTGACGTGGTAGGCGTCCCACGGGAACCCGTTGGTGGGCACGGTCGAACGCGAGTCCCCCAGCGGGATGTGTTCGAGCGCATCCCAAGTGAGCAGCAGCTTGCCGGTCTTGAGGTTGTACTCCTGCACGGCCGAGTCGATCAGCGCGCCGTTGTACGCGCCACCGTAGCTCGAGAGGTTCTTGGCGATGTTCTTGTTGGCGGTGACCCAGACGTCTTCGCCTGAGATGTCGATCGCGTGCAGCGTGAGCTTCCAGCCGTCCTTGCCACGGATCCTCGCCACCGTCTGGTAGTGCTGGTTGACGACCACGTCTTCGCCGCTTTCGGTCGAGCCGGTACTCGTGACGACTCCCTGCCACCAGGCGAGCGCCGGCTTGCCTTCATAACTCTCGAGGCTGAGGTTGGAGGCCACGAGCTTTTCCGGCACGGGGTGAAACCAGACCGGCTGCAGCTTGTCGTCGAGGATCATCGGCCCGCTCTGGCCGATCAGGGGCGGGTAGTTGAGGTCGTAGAAGTTGGTGGTAAAGATGTATCCAGGCGCGAGATCGCCAACGGCGTTAGGGCCGCTTCGATGCAGGATCGGCGGGTGCAGCGCTGGCGCGGTCACGAAGCTGTAGGTACCGCGGGCGGTGTACGCGCCGACGGGCGCGCCGTGAGAGCCGGCGAACGCGGTATCGAGCGCGACGAAGCCCACGACGACGACAAGTACCGCAACCGTCAGGCGCCTGGCCGATGGCAGCACCGAACCCACGGGGTTGGGAAGCGCGGCGAACGTGACGAGTGCCGCCGCCGCGGCCAGGCCACCGCCAATCAGATACGCAAGCCGAAAGCCGTCCGTCAGCGACTGCGCGACGCCACGGCCGCTACCGATCAGATGGCTGCTGCGCGAGGTGGCCAGCGTGACCAGGATTGCAAGCCCGAGCCCACCGCCGACCTGCCTAGAGGTGTTTACGAGGCCCGAGGCAAGCCCGGCCTGCCCCTCCTTAGCGCCCTGGGTAGCAGCGATCGTCGAGGGGACGATCGACATTGCGATGCCCGCCGCGGTGAGCAGCCCGGGGAGCATGATGTACACGATCGGGCTGCCGCTGGAGCCGATTTTTGCCAGCAGCAGCATCCCGGCCGTGAGCAGCACGAGCCCACCACCGAGCACAGCGCGTACGCCGAAGTGGCTCACGAGTTTGCCGGCGCGCGAGGCCACGGCCATGATCATCAAGGTCATCGGCAGGAACACGAGACCCGTGTCGAGCGGCGACAGGTAGAGCACCTGCTGCAGGTACAGCGAGCTCACGAACCACATCGGGAACAGCGAAGCGCTGAACAGCAGCACGATGTTGTTGGCGATCTGTAGCGGCTTGGTGAGCTCCTTGAAGGGGATCAGTGGTTCCTTTGCCACCTTCACCTCGATCACGCCGAACACCACCAGCAGGATCACCCCAGCGATGATCGGGCCAAGCGCGTCGAGCGTGCCCAAGCCCGCCAAGCCGGCTTCCACGATCCCGAAGACCAAAACCATCTGCCCGATCGTCAACGTCAGCGCACCCGCGAGGTCGAAACTTCGGTCCGGCGCGCGGCGACGCTCACTCACGACTGCATAGGCCACAAGGCCTGCGGCGATCCCGATCGGTGGGTTGATCAAGAGCACCCAGCGCCAGCTGAGCTCCTGGGTGATGATCCCGCCGAACAGCATCCCTGCAGCGCCGCCGAGACCATTCATTGCCGCCCAGGCGCCAATCGCCCGGTGTAGCTGCGGGCCGGGCGCGAACGATGAGGTGATGACAGCCAGCGAGCACGCAGCCATCAGCGCGCCGCCGAGACCCTGCACGGCGCGGGCCGCAACCAGCGTGCCGCGATCGGGAGCCAGACCGCCGGCGAGCGAGGCGAGCGCGAACACGAACAGCGCCCATACGAACATCCGCCGCTGCCCGAAGTGGTCTGCTGCGCGACCGCCGAGCATCAAGAACCCCGCGAAGGTGATCGAGTACGCATCGACGATCCACTGCAGTTCCGGCGCGGAGAAACCGAGATCGGACTGGATTGACGGCAGCGCCACGTTGACGATGCTCAGGTCGAGGATGACCATGAACTGCGCCACGCAGCAGACGACCAAGAGCCATGTACTGCCCGAGCCAAGCTTGCGCTCGGCGGGAGGCAGCTCGCCGGCCCCGAGACTCACGGTCGCCTCGACGCTCATGACGTCATGGCAGGCTGGGAGTGCCAGTCGGAGCGCGACCGGCGCCGTGAACGCCTGTTAAGGTGGGCGCCCGAGCCATCGATCGACGACTGGAGCCCGGCCCATGAGAAGAACACCACGGACCGCCATGCTAACGCTAGTGGCCTCGCTCGCAGCCGCTGTCGCGGTCGCGGGGTGCGGTAGTAAAAGCGGGGGTTCGTCCACGACCACGACGACGAGCAGTCCCGCGACGACGACCACCACGACCACGACCACCACGAAAAAGCACCGGTCCAACCCGAACTACTAAGCGGGCACACAGGTGCTCCGCCCGTAGCGCTCATCCCGAGCGGCCGGAGCTAGGGAGCGAGGCCGCATAGCTGACCACGCGTACGGTCTTTGAGCTCGCAAGCACTCTCTCGGCCGCATCGAGCGCCTGCACTGCGACGCGTGTGTATTTCTTGGGGAGGGTCGTCGAGCTTTCAAAGCCGCTGGTCGGGATCGTGGCCTGAGCCGTGAGCGATCCGCCGGCGCCACCCGCGAGCACACGCCACGAGGCGACTTCGGTGGCACCGTTCCAGCTCGCGTGCACGATCGTCTCTTCGCCGGTGTTGTTCAGGTCCGCGAGTACTGTCGGCGGGCTTGACGGACGCCCTCTCCAGGGGAAGCGAAACGCGCGATAGAAGGACATATCGAACGGCAGGTTGGCGTCAAACAGCAGCGAGCCATCGCCCGCGTACTCGCTGATTGCCGGCACACCGCCGTAGCCGACGACGGTGTTGCCATCGGCCAGCGTTTGCATGTTGCCCTGGCTGGCCGCGAGCAGCGGCGGGTTCACGTGCGTGTAGGAAGCCACGAGATGGGCTTGGTGTGTCTTGAAGTCCAGTGCAATTCGCACCGCGCGCGACTGTGCATGGATCGGCGGGTTCGAGCCGTCATCGAAGAAGGTGACCTCGCCGTTGGGCAGGACGCGACCGTCGTGCTGCCATGCGGTTTCGGTGCCGGGCCCCATCTTGAAGGAGCTCGCAAGGCCACCGAGACGCCACAGGATCCGGCCGCTGCCGCCTTCCAGCTGGTAGCCGGCCCACGTGCTGCGGGCGGATATGAAGATGTCCCCACCCGGCTCGAGATCGATCGAGTTGATATGAAACCAATCCCATGGCGTGGTGTCCGTGGAGGCTTCAGTCTCGGACTCTTCGGCAGCGACATGGTCGAGGCTGTGCCATTCCCAGCGCACGAGACCCGTCTTCATGTCGATCTCCTGCACCGCTGTGTCGGTGATCGTGCCGTCGCGCGCTCCTTTCACTCCCGCGAGGTTGCAGCGGATCGGGTTGAACGCGGTGATGTAGGCAATGCCGTGGGGAGCGATCTGGAAGTCGTGCAGGTCCGCTTTCAGGCCGTTGCCACCCCGCACCCTGGCGACGGTCTGGTAGTGCGAGTCCATGACGATGTCTTCTCCCTGGCCAAAGCCGAGGGAGAGCACACGCCCTCTCCACCACGTGAGGTCGCGCTGTCCTTCATATGTCTGCTCGTTGAGATCCTCAGCGGTTTCGCCGCCTGGCAGCTTCTCGAACCAGACGAGCTGACCCTGTGGCGTGTAGATCAGGGGACCGTATTGTCCAGGGCCGGGCCCGTTGGTGGTGAGGATGTCGCCCGCCGCGGGATCGTGATCTGGCACGGTGACGCTCAGCACCGGAGGGTGGATGTCGGGCAGCGTGTCGAAGCTCTGGTAGTCCGCGGGCGCGGCCTCAGGATTGGGGAACTCGGCGACGTCCGCCGTTGGATAGGGGTGATCGACGTTGAACGCGAACGCGACTCGTTTGGCCGCCGCGCCCGCACCCAGCAGTGCCCGCACGGCCACATGCTCGCCGCCGATGAACGGCCTCGCGGGGACGAAGCTGCCGCCACCCCCCTGGGAGTAGGCATACACATGGCCGGCATGCTCGCCCGACTCCGAGCCCGTGACCGAGACGTCCTGGATGTCCGACGCGTCTATGCCCAGAAAGCTGATCTGAGTGTCGGGGTTGGCTGTGTCAGCCCCCGGCTCGGGCGAGACATCGACGTCGGTGCCCGGCAAGCTGGCGCTGTGCTCGATCGTCGTCGGCAAACACGAGGGCGAGCTGGCGTTTGCACTCGTTTTTGTGTGAGTGCTCGAGGATCCGCAGGCAGCAAGCACGACAACGGACGCCACTACCGCGACGGCGACCAGCAGGACGATGTATCCGTTGCTTCTCATATGCGCATGGGTGGCCCGACCATTGGATACAGCGACAACGGTGCGTGACCGGTGGCCCGAGGTCGAGCATTTTCAGCGTCTTTGCCCTCAACCCCCGGGTCCAGACGAAGAAGACCGTTCGGGGCCAGACAATACCGAGGAACCCGCGACCTCATCTCGAGGATGCGCAGGCCAGCGCGATCCTTACCAACTTCTTCGCGGCATGAGGCTGTGCGCTACCGGCAGCGTCAGGCGTGCGCCGCTCGTGGCACCGGGCAGGCCCACATGGCGTACGATCTGTGTGATGTCTGCACGGTGGCTTTCCGTTCTGCTTGTAGCGTTTGCCGTCATGGGGGTGGCGGCGCCGTCCGCAGCCGTTGCCGACTCCACTGACGCGGCAACGACGCAAGCTTATTTGCAGACGAACTACACGTTGATGCGTTACTTCATCGCGCACATCCCAGCCGCAAAAGCCGAGATAGCGAATGTCCTCGCGGGGGTACGCCGTGAATGCCCACTCGCCGCGTCCGGATCGCCAGAGAACGTCGACTCCGAACAGCTCAGCAACGAGGTCGTGGGGACGATGGTGACGAACGTGGTGCAGCACAATCTTCCCGCTACGCTGAGCGCCATCCGGGCCACTGCGTCGCTGCACTGGAGCAACGGCGCGCTCACCAAGTCGATCCACGCCTACCTAGCTAAGGCCAAATCGCTGACCACGCTCGCGATGCCAGACCTGTGTGGGGACGTGAAGGCGTGGGCGGCTAGCGGTTTCAAGACGCTACCCGCAAGTACCGCCAGCTTCGACCCGCACTTCCTGTCTTGGTGGGTAGCGCCGGGCGATCAGCCGACGGCGCTCCGCCACTACGAGAGCGCCCAAGACGCCACGCTCGCCCACCGCACGACCAAGCTGGAAGAAAAGTGGACTCAGTTCGAAGCGAACGAGGTCGAAGTGTGGGGCGAAATCATGAACGCACTGGTACTGCAGCCTTAGCGCTGACAGGCACCGGCACCAGGCACCGCCCATCAGTTGCGGCGCGCGCTCAGGCAACAGCGCGCAGGTGGCGGTAGGGCTCCCCGCGCAGCTCGCGCACGAGCCCATCAAGCACCCCGTCCTCGTCCTCCTCGTGACCGTCGGTAACCGCGCCGATCACCGCGCGCTTGCGCTCGAGCAGCGTAGAGATCGTCTCATCGACGGTGTCAGCGGCGAGTAGGTAGTAGGCGTTGACCGCGTCCTGCTGACCGATCCTGTGGCAGCGGTCCTCAGCCTGGTCGTGCTTGGCGGGCGTCCAGGCCAGCTCGAGGAACACAACGTTTGAAGAGCGTGTCAGCGTGAGCCCGTGGCCGGCGACATCGATCGAGCACACGATCAGCTGATTGTCCGCGCCCGCGTCAGCTGCCTGGAAGGCCTGCAGCGCGGCGTCTCTGGCGGTGGCGCTGTCCTCGCCGAGGATGTGCAAGGCCGCCGGAAAACGCGCCAGCACGGCGCGCTGAATCTCGCGGTGGCCGGCAAACACGACCAGCCGCTCGTCGGATGAGCAGAAGTCATGGATCCACGCGAGCGACGCATGCAGCTTGCCGCGCGCGGCAAGCATCTTCAGCGCGTTCAAGCGCACGAGGCGTTCGGCCCGCAAAGCAGCGGCGACCTTAGCGTCGAGCTCGCGCAGATCCAACGGCTGGCTGCGCAGCCATGCCACCAGGTCACGCTCGGCGAGCCTGTATTCGGACTCGTTGTCCAGCTCCACGGGCACGATCGCACGGGTCTTGGCGGGCAGCTGCGGCAACACGTCGGCCTTAAGGCGGCGTACGAAGCAGCGGGCACGCAGATGCCAATGCAGGCGCATATGGGCGTCGGGGCCACGGAAGCGCTCGCCGAAGCGGACACCCGAACCGAAGTCAGCGAGTCGCCCGAGGATGCGCAACTGGGAGATCAGCTCGGCTGGCCGGTTGGTCACGGGTGTGCCGCTCAAGGCCAACACGAGACCGTCCTGCGGCACGAAGCTCGACAGCCGCTGCACTGCCTGGGTGCGCTTGGCAGCGGCGTTCTTGCAGTAGTGGGACTCGTCCAGTACGAGCGCCCGCGGGCCGAGCGCGCACAGCGCCTGCAGGCGGGCGGCCACGATGTCGTAGTTGACGACCGTCACGTCGGCCGTGTCAGGCTCGCTTGCGTCAGCCGAGCGAGCGCCGCCGTTGCCGGCGAGCGCCCGCGTGGTGCGCTGCGGTAGCCAGTGTGCGAGCTCACGCAGCCAGTTCAGCTTGAGGCTGGCTGGGCATACGACGACCGCTGGATAGGCGTCGGCCGCCTCGATCGCGGCGAGCGCCTCGATCGTCTTGCCCAGACCCTGCTCGTCGGCAAGGAACGCGCGGCGGCGCTCGAGCAGGTAGCTGACCCCGGCGCACTGAAACGACTTCAGCTCGCCGCCGAGGCCGGTGATCTGCAGATCTCCTTCAGTGGCACTTGAGAGCTCGACGAGACCAGCTGCACGCGCGTGTTCCTCGCGGATCTCCTGCAGTAGCGAGAGCGCGTCCGGCTCGACCCAGATCTCGCCGTCAGCGAGGAACGTGTCCAACTGGGGCACGCAGAACGGGTCCGCGCGGAGGCCCGCGAGCTGGGCGTGCTCGCGTGCGGCGCTGCGCCGTGCACGAGGCGTCACCACGCCGGGCAGCACAGCGAACTGGTTCACGAGGACTGGGTTGTGCCCGGGGCTCAGCACAAATGTGTCCTGCTCATGGATGCTCGAGAGTTCCAGGATCGCAGGTGGCGCGGGCCGCCCAGCCTCGAGTGCAGCGATGCAGCGCCGCGCGGCAGGGCTGATCCATGCATCTAGCTCTTCGATCAGCCGCCACGAGGAGAGGGTCAGCGCAACAGTTGCCCCACCGGGTGCACTCACAGATTGCTCGCGCAGCGGCGCCGGCAGGCGTTCGCGCTCACCCAGCAACAGGAACTCCGGCGCGTCTCCGGGGGCGGGTGGGCCCTGCACCTCGAGGTTGCCGCGCCACGTAGTGGCACGTGTCAGCCACGCGCTCACCCGCGGGTCGACGCTCGCGTCCTCGAGGTGGCCGAGCAGCTCGAGCAGCGCTTGGGCGTCGTGCTCAACTGCCGCGAGGCCAACCGTCCTGGCGGGCCCCTCCACCGCGCGCAAGCCGGCACGGTCGGCCAGCACCCGTGCCAGCGGCGCCCGCTCGGCTGAGATCAACAGCCAATGTTCACCGCGGCGATCGCGGCGGAACTCGACGTCATAGCGGGGGCTTGGCCCGTCGTGAGCGCTTCGCGACGCGTCAGCTCCAGCCGGCCCCTCGCGTGCGCACTCGGAGCGGGCGATCAGCGCCCGGCTGGCCGCGTCGCTCACGCGCAGGCCGCGGGCGCCCTCTTGCAACGCTTCCACGAGCTCGACTGAGCTCTCGTCCAACGGCACGAGCGCGCGGCCGATGACGGGAATGTCGTTGGCGTCGGGGTGTTCCAGGAGCGCTGAGACGAGCTCCGGTGCGTTGTCGGTGGCGAAGCTGAGCCACCAGTCGTGATCGGGGCGCGCGAGGTCGAGCAGGCACTCGCCGGCGCGGCGGCGGGCGCGTCGACGTGCGATCGCGCGGGAGAGCTCGTCGCTGACTTCGGTGTCCTGCGGCAGGCTCTCCAATAGCCGCGCGAGTGCCTCCGCCTGCTCAGGTTCGAGAGGCAGGCACCACGCTCGCTCGCCGGGGTCCCAGCGGCGGCCGGGAATCGCCCTCAGGAGCTGACGTAGACGATCGTCGTAGGGAAAGCGCAGGACGGCCTCGTCGCGCGCGAGGGTGGCGGAGAGCGGTGCGGGGGACATCGAGCACCGCACGATAGGCGCCGCGGGGGATGGGCGCGGCGGTATGGCTAGTGTGGGTTCGCGAGCGAGCGTTCGAGGAGGAGATCACGATGGCAAGCATGAGAGTCGTGCAGGTGAGCGAGCAGGGTGCCCCGTTCGAATTGGCACAGCGTGAGATACCCACGCCGGGCGCCGGCGAGGCACTCGTGCGCGTACACGCGTGTGGCATCTGCCACAGCGACTCGTTCTCGAAAACTGGCGGCTTCCCGGGCATCTCCTGGCCGCACGTCCCCGGTCACGAGATCGCCGGCGAGGTGGCGACGCTGGGCGCCGACGTCAGGGGCTGGCGGGTCGGCCAACGCGTGGGAGTGGGCTGGTTCGGCGGCAACTGCGGCTACTGCCGCCAATGCCGCCGCGGCGATCTCGTGAACTGCGCGAACATGGACATTCCCGGCATCACGATCGACGGCGGCTATGCGGACTACGTGCTCGTCAAAGCGAGTGCGATGGCAGCGATTCCCGACGAGCTCTCCGCAGTCGAGGCGGCGCCGCTGTTGTGCGCGGGCATCACCACCTACAACGCGCTGCGCCACAGCGGCGCGCAGGGCGGCGATCTGGTAGCGGTCCTGGGCGTCGGTGGGCTTGGCCATCTCGCCGTCCAGTTCGCGGCCAAGCTCGGCTTCGACACTGTGGCGATCGCCCGCGGTACCGCCAAGCGGGAGCTGGCGCTCGAGCTCGGCGCCCGCCGTTACATCGACAGCACCGCCCAGGACCCCGCGGAGGAGCTGGCCAAGCTGGGCGGCGCCAAGGTGATCATCTCTACGGTCACGAGCGCGACGGCGATGACAGCGGTGCTGGGCGGCTTGACGGGAGCGCGTGGGAAGCTCGTGGTGGTGGGCGCGTCGATGGAGCCGATGCAGATCCCGCCGGTGATGCTGATCGGCGGCAGCAAAGCGATCGTGGGGCACGCATCGGGCCACTCGGGCGACTCCGAG
>DATHLT010000091.1:0-15554 GCA_035487855.1 Solirubrobacteraceae bacterium | reverse complement strand
TCTCGGTGCGCAGAGCGGCGTTGGCGGTGGGGGACGCTACGACGGGCTCGTGGCGCAGCTCGGCGGCCCGCGGACTCCTGGCATGGGCTGGGCGGCTGGGGTCGAGCGGATCATGCTCGCCGGCGAGGCGGGCGGAGGCGGTGCACAGCCGCTGGCCCCCGCTCCCGTGGAGCTTTTCTTGGCGGTGGACGGTGAGGACGCTGAGCTTCGCAGGAGCGCATTTGGTCTGCTCAGCCAAGCTCGCTCGGCTGGGCTGACGGCACAGATGGACCTCGGCGGACGCTCGCTCAAGGGGCAGCTCGGCCACGCCAATGCTCTCGGAGCTCGCTATGTGGCGATCGTCGCATCCGGGCAGACCGTGCTGAAGGACATGCAGGATGGCCGGCAGGAGACCCTGGCGCCCGATGCCGTCGTGCATGCCGTCTTGCGCGGACATCACGCTCTCTGAGTGGACCGCGCCCCGGCATAAACGCCACCCCTGAAGCGTCCAACGCATCTGTCGCCGTTCAACTTTTCCAGCGCACTTGCCGAATAGGAGGCGATGGCGCAGCTTTCCCGTCCTATCCAGATTGCCCTGCTAGCCGCTGCGGCGCTGGTCGGCGTGCTGCTGTTCACCGTCACGCGCTCATCCAACAGCACCACAGGCGCTTCCACGCCAGCCGTCTCCGCATCCGCGCCCGCCACCACCGCGCACACACAAGGCTCCGCATCGAACGGCGCCACCTCCAACCACGCCACGGGTAACAGCCTCGGCGGGCTATCCCACGCAATCAACCGAGCACATCACGCAGCCGCTACCTCCCAGCAGCACGAAGCTCATCTCGCTGAAAGGTCCGCCCAGGCGTCGAACGAAGCAACGCCAACCCAACCCTCTAGTACCGCGACGCACGCGCCTGCCGCGTCCGCTACCGCCGCCACGCCGCCCGCCACCAGCTCTCCCACTAAAACTTCTAACAGCGCACCTGCAAAAACCACCCATAAGAGCAAAAACCCGTCCGGTTCGACCATACCGAGCGGCCAGCGCACCGTCGAAGCCGAGCTCGCCAAGGGCGATGTCGTGGTACTCCTGTTCTGGAATCCCGCAGGCGCCGACGACGCCACCGTGCACAGCGCAGTCAACACGATCGCAAGCGCCCACCACCGAGTTGCCGTGCAGGAGGCCACTGCCAGCCAGGTCGCCAACTTCGGCTCGATCACACGCGGCGTCCAGATCTACGCCACGCCGACCATCCTCATCATCAACAAACAGGGCAAGACGCTCGTGTTGAACGGCGTCCAAGACGCCTTCTCAATCGAACAGGCAATCGCGGAAGCGCACCACTCCTAGCCTTACACTCGCTCAGGTGAGCATCGCCGCCGAGCAGCTGAGCAACCATCTGCAGTGCCCCATCGGACGGGGGCACACGCCCGCGAACGCCTATACAGGGGCTGCCGGCGGGGCAGCATGCGGGGACTTGATCCGCATCTCCGTCTCGCTCGAGCCCAATAGCCCAGACGGGCTGATCCAAGACGCTGGCTTCGACGCTAGCGGTTGTGGTGCCACGATCGCTTCTGGCAGCGCTGCCGTGAGCCTCTTGCGCGGCCTGCCGCTGCTCAGTGCCGCATGCATCGGTGCACAGGAGATCGCGCAGGAGCTCGGCGGACTGAGCGTCGCCAAGCGCCACGCCGCAGAACTTGCAGCCGACGCGCTGCATCGCGCTCTCGGCGGCGCTGCTCGCCACTGCGCAAAGCTCGCGCCGACGACTGGGCGCATGCTCGTGGCCATGAGCGGCGGGGTCGACAGCGCCGTCGCCGCACTGTTGGTCGCACAGAACGGCCACCAAGCAGTGGGTGTAACGCTTGAGCTGTGGTCAGATCCCGAGAACGACGGTGATCTCAGCTGCTGCTCGGCGCAGGCCGTTCGCGGCGCTCGTGAGCTGGCGCACGAGCTGGGGATGGCGCACCTCTCGATCGATCTGCGCGCGGAGTTCCGCGCAGGCGTGGTCGACGGCTGGCTTTCAGATCACGCCCTGGGGCTCACCCCCAACCCGTGTGTGCGCTGCAACGGCAACGTCCGTCTCGATGCCATGCTTGAGCTCGCCGAGCGTCTCGGGTCAGAGACGCTCGCGACTGGACACTACGCGCGCGTGCTTCACCAGCCGGCAGCTGTCGGCTCGTCGCACGCCGAGCCGTCCGCTCCCCTGCTCAGAACGGCGGTGGACATCGCCAAGGATCAAAGCTACGTGCTCTCAGCGCTCGCGCCGGCGTCGCTCGCACGGATGCGCTTCCCGCTGGGCGAGATGCGCAAGCACCAGGTGCGCGAGCTGGCCGAGCGCGCGGGGCTGGATGTCGCGCGCAAACGCGACTCCCAAGATCTCTGCTTCCTCGCCGGGACCCGCCACGGCGACTTCCTTGAGCGCCACGGTGGGCTCACGACGCGCCCCGGACCGATCCTCGACACGACCGGCACGGTGCTCGGCGAGCACTCCGGCGCGCACCGCTACACCGTCGGGCAGCGCCATGGCCTCGGTATCTCCGCGCCCGATCCGCTGTATGTGCTGAGCACCGACACCCACACGAACGCCGTCACCGTCGGTCCTCGTCAAGCGCTGCTCGCCAATGCCGTCACCGTGCGCGAGGCCACGCTTCACCGTGACGCCAGCTGCGTCGACGGCGTACGCGTCCGCGCGCACGGGCGCCGCTTCGCCTGCCGGCTACCCGCTGAGTTGGCCGCCGGGCGCCACGCACAGCTCGCCGTCGAGCTCGACCAGCCCGCCGAGCGCACCGCGCCCGGACAGTTCGCCTGCTTGTACGCAGGCGACGTGGTCGTCGGCTACGGCACCATTGCCGCCGGCGATGGCCCCTAAGATCAACGATCGATGACTTCCGATGAGATCCGCGAGCGCTACCTGAGCTTCTTCGAGGCGCGCGGTCACAGGCGCATTCCCTCGGCCTCGCTCGTGCCATCCGCGCACGATCCCTCAGCGCTGCTCACCGTCGCCGGCATGCACCCGCTGAAGCCGTATTTCCTCGGACAGGAGCGTCCGCCCGCGCCGCGGCTGACGGACTGCCAGAAGGTTTTTCGCACGGTCGACATCGATAACGTCGGCAACAGCACGCGCCATCTCACCTTCTTTGAGATGCTCGGCAACTTCTCGTTCGGTGACTACTTCAAGCACGAGGCGATCGAGTTTGCGTGGGAGCTCTCGCGCGAAGTGTTCGGCTTCCCCGAGCAGCACATCTGGGTGACGGTGTTCGAAGGCGACGACGGTCTTGGTCTTGGCTCAGACCAGGAGGCAATCGACCGCTGGCTCGAGCTCGGCGTGCCGCGCGAGCGCATCGTCGAATGCCCGCGCTCTGAGAACTTCTGGCAGGCCGGGCCAACCGGGCCGTGCGGTCCGTGCTCGGAGCTCTACATCGACCGCGGCGTCGAGCACGGCTCGCCCGAGGACCTTCCCGGCGGCGAGAACGAGCGTTTCCTCGAGTACTGGAACCTCGTGTTCATGCAGTACGACCAGCAGCCCGCCGCGGATGAGCCGGGCACCGTGCTCAAGCCACTACCCGCCAACAACATCGATACCGGCCTCGGCCTCAACCGTCTCGCGGCGATCCTCCAAGACAAGCAGTCAGTGTTCGAGACCGACCAGTTCCAGCCGCTCATCGAGCTCGGCGAGGAGCTCTCCGGATGTCGCTACAGCTCCGAGTTCGACAGCGACCGAGCGCTGCGGATCCTCGCCGACCACACCCGCGCGATGACGTTCCTGACAGCCGACGGCGTCGTCCCGTCAAACGAGGATCGTGGCTATGTGCTGCGCCGCGTAATGCGCCGTGCGATCCAGCAAGGACTCGCGCTGGAGCTCGAGCCGGGCTTTCTCACACGCTACTCCGCGCGTGTACGCGAGATCATGGGCGGCACCTACCCGGAGCTTGGCGAACAGGCCGAGGTGACCGACATGTGGCTCGCAGCCGAGGAGGAGAGCTTCGGGCGCACGCTCGCCCAAGGGATGGAGATGCTGCAGGGCCAGATCGAGCAGGCGCGTGCCACCGGTCGCACATCGGTGCCAGCACTCGAGGTCTTCACGCTGCACGACACGCACGGCTTTCCCCATGAGATGACCCGTGAGCTGCTCGCCGAAGCCGACCTTTCAATCGAGGGCGACTTCGAAGAGCTGATGGAGGAACAGCGCGAGCGGGGGAGAGGTGGCGCGGGACGCAGCGGCTTCGCAGTGCGCGCAGGTGCCGAAGCGAAAGAGCCGCTCGACGCAGGCAACGCGACCCGCTTCACCGGATATGAGACAGAGGTGCAGCCCACCACCGTCCTTGCCATCCGGCCACTGGATGGCGTCCCGGACGCCAATGGCGGCAACGGGGATCGCGCTGGCAGCCAGATTCGCTTGCTGGTCAAGCTCGCCGAGTCGCCCTTCTACGCCGCCGGCGGCGGGCAGGTCTCAGACATCGGAACGATCGAATGTACCCACGGCGATTGTCACGCGCGGGTGGAGAATGTCCTGTTCCTCGGCGAGGACCGCGTACCGGAGGTGGTGGTCGAGGCGGGCACGCTAGCGGTAGGGGAGCAGGTGCTCGCGCGCGTCGACCATCTCGCGCGCCACAAGACCGAGTGCAACCACACCGCCACCCACCTGCTGCAGGCGGCGCTGCGCGAGCGCGTTGGCAGCCACGTGCGGCAGGCCGGCTCCTATGTCGGTCCCGACAAGCTGCGCTTCGACTTCAGTCACGGGCAGGCGCTGAGCACTGATGAGCTACGCGACGTCGAGGATCAGGTCAACACGTGGATTGCGCGCAACGACCCAGTGCACGCGATCACCACCACGCTCGATGAGGCCAAGCGGCTCGGCGCGATGGCGCTGTTCGGCGAGAAGTACGGCGAGGTCGTGCGCATGGTCGAGGTCGGCGAGGGGGGAGGCGGGGGGGAAACCCAGTACTCCCGCGAGCTGTGCGGCGGCACCCACGTGCGCTCGACAGCTGAGATCGGTGTATTTCGCATCCTGCACGAGACTTCCAGCTCCGCCAATGTCAGGCGTATCGAGGCGGTCACCGGGCCGGTCGCGGTTGAGCTGCTGCGCGAGCACGACCGCCTCCTGAGGGAGATCGCCTCGGGACTGCGCAGTCGCCCCGAGGACGCCCCCGCCGCCGTCGCCACACTCGCCACCGAGCGCAAACGACTCGAGAAGGCGCTCAAGCAAGGCGCCGGCGCGAGCGCCGCCGCCGGAAGCCTCGACATCGAGTCGCTCGCTGCCGGCGCCGAGGAGATCGACGGCGCGACGGTCCTCACGGCCGCAATCCAAGTACCCGATGCCAAGGCGCTGCTCGACGCGGTCGACCGGGTCAAGGGGCGCCTGCCAGACGCCGCCATCCTGTTGGGGGCCGCCGCTGACGGGCGCGTGCATCTCGTCGCCAGTGTCGCCCCGGCGCTGGTCGAGCGCGGCGTCAAGGCCGGCGCCGTCGTCAAGGTAGCCGCACAGATAGCCGGCGGCGGTGGTGGCGGTAGAGACACGATGGCACAGGCCGGCGGTCGCGACCCAGAGCGCCTCGGTGAGGCCATCGCGGCAGGGCGCGCCGCGATCGAGGCCGCGCTTGCACGTTGATGCGCGTGCTCGCGCTCGACTATGGAAGTGCGCGCTGCGGCTGTGCGCTCAGCGATCCCAGTGGCACCATCGTCACGCCGATCGAGGTGATCGCCCGGCCTGCCACCAAGCGTGGCTTCACACGTCTACGCGAGCTCGTGCGCGAACGTGAGGTCGAGCGTGTGATCGTCGGCTTGCCGCTATCGCTTGCCGGCACGGACACCGAGCAGACACGCGAGACACGGGCTTTCGCCAACGAGCTATCACAGCGGCTCGGCGACAGCGTCCCTGTAGAGATGCACGACGAGCGCTTCACCACCCGGATCGCCCAGAGGATCGACGGCGCAGAGGGAAAGGGCACTCGCTTCACGACAGGCCAAGACTCGAGGGCCGCCGCTCACCTGCTGGAGAGCTGGCTCGCCTCCAGGTCGCGTTAGGGTTTCTGCTCCTTGGCCCGCGGCGATCGATCACGCACAGGAACAGAACGCACCGCGGAGGACCGCGAGCGCGACCGTCAGGAACGCGCGCGCCGACGCCAGTCGGATGCGACCCACGGCCAGTCCGAGCCTGCACCGCCTGCGCCGATGCCGTCCGAGCCTGTACCGCCCGAGCCGGCACCGCCGGCGCCTGAGTCATTTGAGGCCGTGCCGAGCGAACCGCTGACCGCACCCGAGCCGCTAGCGCCGAGCCAGTCTGAGCCGCACGTCGAATCTTTCCCAGTATCAGGGCCGCCGCTCACGCCAGCGCCACAACCGCCGCCGCGGATCTGGACGCCCGAGCGATCGCCCGTGGTTGCGCCGCCACGTAAGGGACGACGCTCACTGCTCGCGCGCCTGGCAGCGGTGCTCGCACTCGGGGCTGTTGTCGCGGCGGTCGTGCTCGTGCTGCACTCGCGTGAATCGAAACCCGTCGCGACGATCGCCGCGCCACCTGTCATCAAGGTCCTCATCCCCGAGGGCAAGACACGCGCGCAGATCGCCCAGATCGCGAGCTCCGACCGGCTGAAGGGCAGCTACCGCGTCGCTTCCCGGCATTCGCCGCTACTGGATCCAGCGCACTATGGCGCCCCCAAGAGCACTCCCGATCTAGAAGGCTTCCTTTTCCCCGCCACCTACGACATGAACCCAGGTGAGGGTGTAAATCGCCTCGTGGAAGAGCAGCTGATCGCGTTTGGCGAAAACTTCGGCGTAAGCGAGATCGCACGTGCACGGGCGCTACACGTCACTCCATATCAGCTGTTGATTGTCGCCTCGATGGTCGAGCGCGAGGCACAAATCCCGGGCGACAGGCCAAAGATTGCGGCCGTGATCTACAACCGTCTGGCCCAAGGCATGCCGCTGGGCATCGACGCGAGCATCTACTACGCGGTCGAGGCAGAGACCGGGATTTCAACCTACACGCGCGAACTGACCGAAGCGCAGCTGCACATCGACTCTCCCTACAACACCCGTACTCATGTCGGGCTGCCGCCAACGCCGATCTCCAACCCAGGCGCGGCCTCGATCCATGCGGCTGCATACCCAGCCCACGTCGCTTACCTCTATTACGTCGCCGGCGCGGACGGCTGCGGAGAGCAGGTGTTCACCAACACGCTCTCCCAATTCGAAGTCGATAATGCCGCCTACAAAGCAGCGGTCGCTCGTAACGGCGGGCACCCACCGGTCTGTAAGCACAAGTGATGCCCCGCCTAGGCGTACTCGGCTGGCCCGTCGCCCACAGCCGCTCGCCGGCGATCCACAACGCCGCACTGGCTGCCTTGGGATTGGACGACTGGCACTACCAGCGCCTGCCGGTCCCGCCCGCGCTGTTCGATGAGACGACCCGCGCGCTCCCGCAGTCGGGCTTCGTTGGCGCGAACGTGACGATCCCGCACAAGCAAGCAGCGCTGGCACTCGCCACACAGGCAAGCGACACCGCGCGTGCGATCGGTGCCGCCAACACGCTTACGTTCGCCGCGGACGGCACAATCGCAGCCGAGAACACCGACGCCCCCGGGCTGATCGCCGCGCTTGCCGGTCTGTCCGGCCTGCCTGCCAACCCGCGGGTGCTGATTCTCGGCGCCGGTGGCAGCGCCCGCGCCGCTGCCTGGGCGTTGCGCGAGGCGGGCGCAAGCGAGGTATCGATCTGGAACCGCACAGCTGAGCGTGCAAGCGCGCTTGCACACGATCTGGGGGTCAAGGCGGTGCGTGAGCCGGTTCCCGCTGACCTGCTCGTCAACTGCACATCAGTCGGCCTGCACGATGACGACGTAGAACGCTCGGCCACTGACAGTCAGGGGCTCAACCAACTCCGATTGACGCTCGATCAAGTCGGTAAGTACTCCTATGTCGTCGATTTCGTCTACCGCTCCGGATCCACGCCGCTGCTTGCGGCTGCCAAAGCGCATGGCGCGGGCACTGTCGACGGCTTGCAGATCCTCATCGCCCAGGGAGCGCTCAGTCTTGAACTTTGGACCGGCCGCAAGGCGCCGGTGGAGGTCATGCGTCAAGCCGTCCTCGAGCGAGACTGAGCGTCGGGCTAGCCACACCCGCATGGAGTACTCGCGATGAGCGAGCTACCCCAGCAAGCGGGCCCCGACCTGCACGCGATCTTCGGGATGGACGCAGCATCGCCCGCGAGTGGCGAGCGACTGCTGTCCGTCGAGCGCGGCGCACGTGGTGACCCCAGCATCAGCGGCGGCGCGCTTCCCGCAGCTGACATGCGCATCGAGATCGACCCCCACGAGCTCTCAGGGGCCGATGTGGGACTCGACCCGCTACCCGGCGCGGACGTTGAATTCGAGACGATCGCCGGTGCCGACCCATACATCGAGATGGAGTCGGGCGGTGGGCGCGAGCCCATGCTCCCAGCTAACGGATCGGTGGGTGGACAGGGGAGCTCCACCGCAGAGCGAGCCGAGGAAAAGGCAGCTGGGGATGTACCTGGTGGCGGCACTGGCTCTGGGGGCGACTACTCGGGCATCACCAAGCCCTCGCGCCGGGGCTCATCTCAGCGCTTCCTCACCGACGTGATCGTCGACATGGGTCTTGCTTCGCGCAAGCAGGTAGACGACGCCTTGGAGAGCTCGCGTATCTCCGGCACGACGCCTGAGCGCGCGCTGCTCGACAACGGCGTGCTCTCCCAGGACGCATTGGCCAGGGCGCTCGCCGAGCGCTACGGCCTCGATCACCTGGATCTGGGCGTGTTCACGGTCGACATGAGCGCCGCGAACCTCGTGAGCACGACGATCGCAAAGCGCTACCAGACAGTGCCGGTGGCGTTCGCTGACAAGCGCACGCTGCTGGTCGCGATGGCCGACCCCTCAAACGTGCTCGCCGTCGATGACATCGCGATCATGACCGGATATGAGATCCGCGTCGCTGTAGCGCCTGCCGATGACATCACCAATCTAATTTCGCGCCTTGACCGCCTCGAAGACGTCGTCGGTGAGGCAGCCGACATCACCGAGGACACCGAAGAGGGCGCGGAGGTCGTCGCCCTGCATGAGACCTCCGAAGACGCGCCTGTCATCAAGCTCGTCAACCAGATCGTCGCGCAGGCGGTCGAGCGCGGCGCCTCCGACATCCATCTCGCGCCGGACGGGCGCGAGCTGCGCGTGCGCTTCAGGATCGACGGCGTGCTGCATGACGTCACCACCGTCCAGCGCCGCATGGCCGCGGGTGTGATCTCGCGCATCAAGATCATGGCTGAGCTGAACATCGCCGAGAAGCGCCTGCCGCAGGACGGGCGTGTGGGGCTCAAGATCGATGGCCGCCACGTCGACCTGCGCGTGGTGACCCTGCCGAGCGTTCACGGCGAGGGCGCGGTCATGCGTGTGCTCGACAAGGCAGCAGTGGTGGTTGATCTGGACAAGCTCGGCATGGCCGATCCCGAGCGCGAACGTTTCGAACGCGCCTGCCGCGAGACCCATGGCGCGGTGCTTGTCACCGGACCCACCGGGTCGGGGAAGTCAACGACGCTGTATGCAGCGCTGCAGCTGGTCAACACCCCTGAGAAGAACATCATTACCGTGGAGGATCCCGTCGAGTACGAAATGGCTGGCCTAACCCAGGTTCAGGTCTCGGCCAAGGTCGGGTTGACTTTCGCGGCCGGCCTTCGCTCGATGGTCCGCGCCGACCCCGACATCATCATGGTTGGCGAGATCCGCGACCGCGAGACCGCCCAGATTGCTGTGGAGTCAGCGCTCACCGGGCACCTGGTGCTCTCCACACTGCACACCAACGACGCGCCCTCCGCGATCTCCAGGCTGATCGAGATGGGCATCGAGCCGTTCCTCGTCGCCTCCGCGCTCGATTGCGTGGTTGCGCAACGTCTTGCGCGGATGCTCTGTCCCAGTTGTAAGCGGCGCACGATCATTCCCGCCAAGGTGCTGCAGGATGCCGGTTACCGGGCACGGATGGAGCTCGAGGCCTACGAGCCCGTGGGCTGCAGGCGCTGCGGTGGTAGCGGCTATCGCGGACGGCTCGGTCTGTATGAGGTGATGAAGGTGACGCCCGAGATTCAGGCGCTGTCTCTGGAACGCAAGCCCGCGGAGATGATCCGCGAGGTGGCCGTTAGTCAGGGGATGACGCGCATGCGCGATGACGGCCTGCAGAAGGTACGCCAGGGGCGCACCTCGATGGCCGAGATCGCACGCGTGATTGGCACTGACTGAGTAGCCGCGCCGTCAGGCACTCGAACGTTCGTCCAGCGGTGCCTGTCAGGGCGCGCCGGTGTCCTACAAGCAGCCGATGGGCGGACCCATGGACATCGATTTCGCAGACCTCTTGATGGAGGTCGTACACCGCCGGGCATCCGACTTGCACCTCAGCTCGGGAGCGCATCCTACGGTCCGCGTGCGCGGAAAACTTTCGCCGCTTGAGGACTACCCGAAGCTCTCGCCCACGGACACCCGCGAGATCGTCTACTCGATCCTCACCGGCGACCAGCGCCAGCGCCTGGAGACCGACTGGCAGCTTGACTTCGCCTACTCGATCCCCGGGCATGCTCGTTTCCGTGTCAACGCCTATTACCAGCGTGGCGCGATTGGTGCGGCGTTCCGCTTGATCCCGTTTGGCATGACCTCAATCGATGAACTCGGGTTGCCGGCAGCCGTTCATGAGTTCACACGCCGTCCGCGTGGCTTCGTGCTCGTGACCGGCCCCACAGGCTCCGGCAAGTCCACCTCGCTCGCAGCGATGATCGACGAGATTAACGCCACCCGTGAGGAGCACATCATGACGATCGAGGACCCGATCGAGTTCCTGCACGGGCACAAGAAGTGTCTCGTCAACCAGCGCGAGCTGGGCTCAGACGCGCAGAGCTTCGGCGACGCGCTGAAGGCCGCCCTGCGTCAAGACCCCGACGTGATCCTCGTCGGAGAGATGCGCGATCTCGACACGATCTCCACCGCCCTGACTGCCGCTGAGACGGGCCACCTCGTGTTCGCCACCCTGCACACGCAGGACGCCGCCCAGACGATCGACCGCGTCATCGACGTGTTCCCTGCCCACCAGCAGGGCCAGGTCCGCGTGCAGCTGTCGGTCGCCCTGCAGGGCATCATGACCCAGCAACTGCTACCCAACGCCGATGGCTCGGGCCGCGTGGTCGCATGTGAGGTGCTCGTCCCCAACCCGGCGATCCGCAACCTGATCCGCGAGGGCAAGACTCACCAGATCTACTCCGTGCTGCAGACCAGCTCAGCCTCAGGCATGCAGACGATGGATGCCTCGCTTGCCTCGCTCGTACGCGCGGGCAAGATCACGCAGAAGCTCGCCGAAGCACGCTCGTCGACCCCCGAGGAGCTCAGGCGCTTGCTGGGTGCGCCTTCGCTGGCAGCCGCTTAGGCATTCGAGATGAGTACCTACGTCTTCAAGGCCCTCGATGTTGCCGGTGGCAAGGCTCGCGGCGAGGTCGAGGCCGACTCCAAGCAGGCGGTCGCAGATCAGCTCAAGCAGCGCGGTCTGATCGTCCTGGACATCGCCGACAAGCATTCCTCGAAGAACATCGAGATCACGTTCATGAGTCGGGTCAAGCCGACCGAGCTCTCGATCTTCGCGCGTCAGCTCTCGACGATGATCTCATCGGGGATGAGCATCCTACGTGCGCTGTATGTGCTCGAGGAGCAGACAGAGAGCAAACTCCTGACGGAAACGATCGTTGCTGTTCGCAAGGACGTCGAGGCCGGTCTGCCGCTGAGCGACTCGATGGCACGTCACCCCAAGGTGTTCAACCCACTGTTCGTCGCGATGACGCAGGCCGGCGAGACGGGCGGTGTGCTCGAGGACGCGCTTGTGCGAGTCGCCGATCAGCTGCAGAAGGACGCCGCTCTTCGCAAACAGGTCAAATCCGCGATGATCTACCCAGCCCTGGTGATCTTCTTTGCGGTCGGTGTGATGATGGCGCTGGTGGCGTTCCTCGTGCCCGTGTTTGAGAACGTCTTCAAGGAATTCGGCGGGGAACTTCCCGCCATGACACAAGTCTCCGTTGGGCTGTCCAAGCTCGTCACTCAGGACTGGTGGGCGATGTTCGGCTCGCTCGCGCTGATCATCGTCGCATTCATCAGATGGAAAAAAACGTCTTGGGGACGACGTCAGTGGGACCACTTCCGCCTGCACATCCCGATGCGGATCGGCACAATCGTCCAGCAGATCGCGGTCGCGCGCTGGTCGCGCACACTGGCGTCGCTGACAGCAGCCGGCGTGCCGCTGCTACAGGCGCTCGAGATCACCGGGCGCACCGGCGGCAACGTCGCCGTGGAAGAAGCGATGGATGGTGTGATCTCATCGGTCAAGCGCGGAGGCACGATCGCTGCGCCGCTGGCGCAGGCGCCGATCTTCCCCACGATGGTCACGCACATGGTTGGCGTCGGTGAGGAAACCGGCGCACTCGACCAGATGCTGGACAGGGTCGCCGAGTTCTACGAGGAACAGGTCGAGGCGTCAGTCAAAACACTGACATCGATCCTCGAGCCGATCATGATCATTTTGATCGGTGGCATCGTCGGCTTCATCGTTATCTCGATGTACCTGCCGCTGTTCGAAATCTACAACCACATCGAATAGCTGGAGTTGCGCGTTGCGATACCAGGCTTAGCGCTTGCGTCCGTGCTCACTATCCGGACGCGTCGCTGATCCTTACGCGGCGGCCCTCGCTGGTCTCTTGCACTGACAGCGAGATGCCGCCGTTGAGCAGATCCAGTAGCTCGGCTCCTGCCAGCTCTCGCCGCCATCCGCGCAGCGTGCGTACGTCGGCCTCATCGCCTCCCGTACGCGCGGCGATAACGATCGTCTGTAGGTCTGCACGTGTGGCCAACAGCTCATAGGCCAGTCCCGCTTCGCGGGCACGCGTGCGTAGCAATGCCTCGCCTAGCGCCACGAGCGGGGCGTCGTCGGGCTTGGATGAGGGTGAACGAGTGGTCTCTCCTGGTGGATCCGGTGGCTGCTCGCGCCCGACGCGCACCGCCTCCAGCAGCTCCTCGGCCCTCCGCCCACTGGCGCTCGAGCCGACGCCGCGGATCTTCTCCAATTCGCCTCGGGAAGTTGGTCTTCGCTTGGCGATCTCCACCAACGTGGCGTCGCCGAGTACGCTCTGCACGGGACGATCGTGGCGCTCGGCCGTATGCTCACGCCAGCGAACGAGCTCATGGGCAACCGTCCGCGCGGATGCGTTCAGCGTGTTGACGCGGGGTAGGCGCGCGAAGATGGTCTCCGGTGTGCGCTTGTCGCTCGAGTGGGCGAGTGGCTCACACTCCTCACGCGCCCACTGCAAGCGTCCCAGCTCTTGCAGGCGGTGCTCGAGCTTGCTCGCCAGCTCCAGTAGATGCACCACGTCCTCGCGCGCATACGCGATCTGCTCGGGTGAAAGCGGCCGTGCGTCCCAGCGGGTGAAGCTCGCTGTCTTGGCGACGCGCAGGCCCAGCACCTCCGCGAGTAGTGAGTCGTAGGAAACCTGTGCCCCTAGTCCGGCAAAGCCTGCGGCGATCTGTGTGTCAAAGACGTTGGTGACCTCCGTGCACAGATACCTGCGCAGTAGCGCGATGTCCTGGCGTCCGGCATGCACGACGATCTCGATCGCCGGGTCTGCCAGCACCTCGGCGAGTGCTGATCCATCGAAGCCCTCCAGCAACGGGTCTATAACGAGGATGTTCTCGCCTATCTCCCTGTCCTCTGGGATCGCCAACTGCACCAGGCACAGCAGCGTGCGGTAGCGGCCCTCGCCCATAAACTCGGTGTCGAGCGCGAGTCTGCCCGCCGCGCGAGCGCCCGTGACTAGCGCCTGCAAGCGCCCTTGCTCGCCGCTCATGGCTTAGCCCCTGGAAGGAGATACAAGAGCCCGCCCTGCGTGAGCCCCGCCTTTATCGACACATCTTTAGCGTGCGCACGCACCCACTTGACAGGCGCCGAGCACGCGGGATTCACCGACTGCGCCTGACTCGTGCAGAATGTGTTCAGGAACGCATAGCGGACCTGGCCAGCAGCGATCAGGCGCTTCAGCCTGGAGATCGAGGTGAAGACCCGCGCGTCGTATGTCGTGAGCATCAGCACCGGGCGTCCATCCTGCACGATCAGCGAGCCGACTGCAGTAGCCGACTCAGCGGCGAGCTCGTAGTGCGCCCCTTCTTGGTGGGCGATCAGGTAGTCGCTCAGTGGGTGCTGTTGGCTGCCCGGCAGCTGGCCGACCAGCCCGGCGTCGCTCACACGATCGGTGATCGCCGTGAAATCTGCCTGCAGCGGGATCGTCAACACCGCCACGAGCGAGAACGCGATCACGGCACCCGGCGCGAGCACCATACGCAGCCGCTCTGGCACGCTCCCCAGCCGGGCGAGTACTACGCATACGCCCGCTCCGAGTGCCCCCGCGAGCGTGATCCACCAATCGCGCGGCGTCCCGTACAGCAGGCGCTCGCAGTAGTAGACGGTCAGCGCAAGCACCAGTAGCAAGAGCGCGAGTCGCAGGTATCCAGCGCGGCCGGCCCGGCGCACGTCGGCGGCCCACGCCAGCCCGATGCCCAGCATTGCCGCTACCGCCGGCGTGAACCCTTCCACGTAGCGCGGGTGCAGGCGGATCATGTGGCTGAATAGCACGATCCCAGCGAGCATCCACAAGCCCAGGCCGCCGGCAGTCGCCCAACGCATGCGTCGCGCCAAGTCCAGCGCCTGGATCTTGTCGGCGTCTGGGCCCAGCCGGGTCTCCAGGCCTCCCGAGGAATCCTCGCCACCCGTGAGGCCCCATAGCAGCGCCGGTATCCCCAGCAGCAAGCCCACCAAGATCTCCAAGCCAAGACGCTCTCCCGACAACGGCCCGATACGGGCGAGTAGCCTCGTGGGGGACGGGGGGACGATCGGGATGTGGTCGCGCTCTTCCTGCGTGGCCACGGGGTATGTGTGGCCCGCTTCATACACCGTTGCCCCTGGTTCAGTCGTTTTTCCGCCGAGGCGGTCGCTGCCGTTGAAGACGAACGCCGCGTTCCATGCGCTGCCGTTGGTCGAGCCGATCGCATACGGGCGCTCGTGCGCGGGGAACAGAAGCGTGGCGGTGAGCCATGACAGAGCGACCAGCGTGTAGACGATTGCCGTGGCGCTGAGGCGCAACAGGCGTCGTTTGCGCGGGCCAGGTAGACCGAGATAGGCGAATACCGCGATCCCGGGGAGCGCCACCAGCGACTCGAGCAGCTTGACGTTGAAGGCCACTCCCAGCATCGCGGCTGTGGCAAGCAGCCACACGCCGCGACCGCTCTGCACGGCATGCACCGCTGCCAGCAGGGCGAGTACCAGCGTCAGCATCATCACCCCGTCCATCGTGTCGCTGCGCGCGGTGATCACCTCGATCGGCAGCACCGCCATCGCCGCCGCGGCAGCGATACCAGCCGGCGCGCTCCACATGCGGCGTACGGTCACGTACAGCAACGGCACCGAGGCGGTTCCCGCAAGCGCCTCGGGCAGCTTCAGGGTTGTCGAGCTGAAGCCGAGGAGCTTGACGCTGATCACCTGCAGCCATAGGTCGATCGGC
>DATHLT010000090.1:0-19874 GCA_035487855.1 Solirubrobacteraceae bacterium | reverse complement strand
GTGACTGAGGTGTCAGTTGAGAAGGTTCGTGCTGAGGGCCACGAGCAGTTTGCGATCAGGGGCGTGAGCGCGGGCGCATTTGTGGTGCAGGAGCATCAGGCGAGCGCCCATCACTTCGATCTGCGGCTGGAGGTGGAAGGGGTGATGCGCTCGTGGGCGCTACCGAAGGGACCGTCACTGGACCCCGCGGTAAAGCGCCTCGCGGTTGAGGTCCCGGATCATTCAATAGAACACAATGCGTTCGAGGGCGCTGAGCACGGGGGCGCGGTGATCGTGTGGGACCGCGGCACCTATGAGCAGGGCGGCCGGGTGCAGTGGCCGCAGGCGCTGACCCGCGGCCACGCGGTGTTTGTGCTGCACGGACAGAAGCTCCAGGGCGGCTTTGCACTGCAACGCACCGGCTCAGGGGAGAAGCCGCAATGGCTGTTGATCAAGCGCCGTGACGAGGATGCGAGGCCGGGGTCGGACATCGTCGCGGAGCAGCCTAGGTCGGTGCTGAGCAACAGCACGCTGGATGAGCTGTTGGAGTGAGCTCACGCGGCGGCTCAGCGGGCGGGGCGGCCACGGATCATCCGATCTGCTTGGCTGTCGGCGATGTCCCCGCCGGCGGTAGCACCCACCAGACCAGAGCTTCCCGAGCAGCTCGAGCAGCTCGAGCTAGCGACCCTGGAGCACGACATCCGCCTGGCAGAGCTTGAGCTATCAGGCGGGTCGCTGGTGGACCAGCGGGCGCGAGGCGTAACGCTGCAGACGATGAGGCTGGCTGGCACAGATCTGTCGGGCTCGCAGTTGGAGCACGTGCGGATCTTGGACAGCGTGCTGAGTAGTTGCAATGTGGCGAATGTGAATGCGCGGGGAGCGCGACTGAAGGGGGTGGTGATCGAAGACAGCCGCCTGACCGGCATGTCGCTGTTTGAAGGCGAGCTGACAGACGTGACGTTCCACGGCTGTCGCATCGACCTGGCGTCGCTCAGCTCGTGTGGCATGCAACGTGTGCGCTTCGAGGACTGCGTGTTGACGCAGACGGACTTCATGGAGGCGCACCTCGAGTCGGTTGCCTTTCACGGCTGCGAGCTGACCAACGGCGACTTCCGAGGCGCGAAGCTGAAGCGCTGCGAGCTGCGCCGCAGTGCGCTCACAGGTGTTCAGGGCGTGGAGAGCCTGCGCGGCCTGGCAATGGAGTGGCCTGACATCGTGGAGCTGGCAGGCGTGTGGGCGGGAGCGCTGGGGATTGAGGTGCTGGAGCCTGGAGACTAAGACCCGGCATCGGCAGACTTGCCGACTGGCGTCAGCTGAGCCGGCGAAGCCTGTCGAGCGGCACAAAGATGATGCGGTCTACGGCATCCAACGGAAGCGATGTGATCTCAACCATCGCCGTAGCGTCGTCACGCAGCTCCAGCACACCCCCACTAGCTCCTGCTGGAATGTCGCCGACGGGTATCGCCAGTTCAACCAAATCGAATGCTGTGATCTCATGAACCGCAGGCATAGCCATCCATTCTAGAGCCTTGGATACACTGTTACCAGGCGGGGTGCGGCGCCTGTATGTGCGTAGTGCCAGGAAGTTCGTACACCGGCGGTACGCAATCCGATGGTGAGCGTTAGGTCGACGCCACAGACGATCCCGTCACGACCAAGATCGATGATCTTGTGGATTAGCGCTTGCCGCACGACATCGACGATTGCGCGCCAGACAAGTTCGGCATCAGTCGAAGCTACGCGAAAGACCGCGCCCCATTCTTGCCCATGCCCCCGGTCGGCGAGAATCCATTGTTGCAACTTCTCGACGGTCACATACGCATCGGCGACTCTGGGCAAGGGCAGTCCGACAATCGGTCGCGGCTCGATAGGCATGGGGCAACGAGACTAGACACGAGTTGCGATGGTCCTCTCGACTGGGGCCGGGCTACGCAATGCCGCCAGAGCCTCAAGCTAATATCGTCACAGGGATGACCGAGGAAGGCCTTGACGCTGTGGAGAAAAATGCCACCACAGAGGCGATTAACCACGCTATCGCTGGCCTCCAGCCGGATCATGCGTTCACCAACGCCGCTGCAGCAACTTTGGCCAGCCTACCCCTCCAACTCAACGACCAACGGAATGCCAGTGTCGAACCAATAGCGATGCAGCTCGATGATCTTGGCGCGGGTGGGCAGCCCACGTAGGTGCAGGTCGCACTCGCCGTAGTCGAACAGGGTGACGGTGTCACAAATGGCACGCCTGGCGATGGACAGCTCGTCGGGGTCGGTGAGCTCGCGGGCAACGCCTGCGAAGTCGCCGCCACGGATGCGAAGAGACACGTTGGGGTTGGCGCGGATGTTCCACAGCCAGCCGGCGGCGCTGTCGGGATGTTTGACGGCGACGCTGGGCAGGCGCAGCTGCACGAGGTAGGCGTTGTTGCCTTGCCTGATCACGCGTACGCACTTGCGTCGCGTTTTGCCGGTCTTGCGTCCGGTGGTGGTGATGATGCCGTATCCGCGAGGTGGGCGCAGCTGGAAGAAGGGCAGCATGAGCGCGCTCAGTAGGCGCCCGTCGCGGGCAGAGCTCATGGTGCGAGTGTGTTTGGCGGCCTCAGCGGCGGCCCTGTCGCGCACGCCGGCGCTCATGATGGGCTCCGGACGGACGCGAAAGGCGGGCGGAGCATCAGCCGCAGTGGCTGCCTGGCGCCGTAGTGCAGCTCGCGGATGACGTGGAAGCCGAGCCGCTCATACAACGCTGCGTTGCGTTCGCTTGATGCCTCGAGGTAGGCGTGCAGTCCTTCCTGGTCGCAGCGCGTGAGCGTAGGTGCCATGAGCCCCCTCCCGAGGCCCTGTCCCTGATGCTCGGGGGCGACGCCAATTGCTGGGAAGTAGTGATGAGGTTGGCGTACGTGCTTTGACTCCATGCGCGTCAGCAACGTCACAGCGCGGGGCAGCCTAACGCCGAATGCCCGATGGAATGCGCGACTGTGCGAGGCGAGCGAATGCAGCGGCAGGCGCCACTTGCCGGGATCGCTGGACAGCGCGGCGCCGGCAAGCTCATCGGTGGTCCATACGCTGCCGCGCGCGAGCCCGACAGCGCGTAGCTCGATGGCGAAGTACCGACGCAGCCCGGCAGGCCGCTTGCGCTCGTTGGGCAGCAGCCATTCGAACGCGGGGTCGTGGTTGAAGGCGCCGGCAAGCGCTTGCGCGAGTTGCGGCACGTCCTCGGCGGTGGCCTTGCGCAGCGTGGCGGGCTTGCCGATGGATGCAGGGTCGATCGCTGACGCAGTCTGGGCTGCGGCGGGTGGGAACGCCCGTTGCGTGGCTTCTGGGGAAATCGCCATCTTTCAAGCCTCCATATGCTCGTAGTACGCTTCGCACCATGACTTATACAATGTATAAATGAATATGTCCAGCCCAGTTTCCGAACCGCCGGCGACCAGCGGTACGCGTAGGACCCGCGACACGCACCGCACGCGACTGCTGCTGGCTGCACGCAGCCTGCTGCGCGAACGTGCGTACGGAAAGATCACGGCACGCGACCTAGTGGCAGCGTCGAACACCAACCTGGGGTCGATCAGCTACCACTTTGGCTCCAAGGAAGCACTGCTGAACGAGGCGATTGGGCTGGCACTGGAGGAGTGGACGGAGACGATTGGTCGGACGATCCGGGCCAACGTGGACGCGGGACCGATGGGGTTGATGGCGAGCTCGCTGAGCTTGATGCTGGACGAGCAGGAGTCGATCCTGCCTTACTACAACGCGTTCATAGAGGCGCTGGCGCGCAGCGCGCGCTCGCCCGAGCTGCGCGAGCAGCTGGCGGCCCATTACAACCGCCAACGCGAACGCATCGCCGGCTGGATCGAGCAGTCGATGCCTGACACGCTGAGCGCGGTGCAGGCACGACACCTCGCATCGGTGCTGCTGGCCACGGCCGACGGGATGCTCGTGCAGGCGTTCGTCGACGCAGATGACACCCCGACGAGCACGGAGCTGGCGAGCGCGTTTGGTGGCGCGTTTGCTAGGAGTAGCCGGCGGCTCGCAGAGCAGTGAGCATGCTGCCGCCGGCTTTACGGGCTAGCTGGGTGAGCCAGCTGACGGTGCCACGCTCCGCACGCGTGACGATCCTGAGCGCCTGCTCTCCGGGCTGAGGCTGAGGCGCCAGCTGAGCATTGGCAGCAGGAACAACACGCCACCGAACACGATCAAGAGGATGCCTGCGAGCACGGCGATGCTGCCGATCTGCGCCCAGCCCCACGCGTTCAGCAAGAGGCCCTTGAGCGTCTCGCCCATGAACAAGGTCGTGCGCTCACCTGCGAGCTTTTCGTTCTTCATGCCTCCGGTGATCCATTCCTCGCTCACCTGTGCGTAGGTCTTGCCGCCGGCGATCTTGTTCATGTCCGGGCCGATCTGGTCTTCTGCATAGGCCTTGGCCTGGGTGCCGGTAAGAACCTGCTGGCCTTCGTACTGCTTGAGGTTCGGCCACTCGGCCGGCTTGGGGAAGTAGATCTTCTGTGGGCCGAGCTGGTCGCGCACGACCTGGTGGTCATAGCTACCGCCGACGATGGAGATGATGCCAAGCACGATCATCCCCGCGGCCGCACCGGCGGCGATTGGGGTGAGACTGGTGATCTTCTGCAGAAATGAGCGCATGGCGCCTCCCGTATGGATTCCCTTACTCCACACAGACTGACCTGCGAGAGGCGACGCTCTATCCGCTGCTGTCCGCATGTGTACTACGGAAAAACCCTGACCACGCCGAGGACCGTCGAGCTGGCGAGCGCACTTGGTAGCGCGTTTGCCGCTCAGGGCCAGTAGGACGCTAGAACTTCCGGCAGCGACGCGATGCGCTCTGCATGTGGCCCAACGTTCGAGTGCACGAGCTGAGCTTGCTACCTTGAGTCGTTAGGCAGCAGAAAGAGCTTCGCATGCCTGTGAGCACTACTCAATGAGACGCGTTGCAAGAGGGCTCTGGCGAGTGGCTGGGATCTCGCTCGTGGCGATGGCTGTCGGACCGGTGGGCAGCGCTGGTGCGACATTGCCCGATGTGACGATCGCAAGTCCGCTCGATGGGAGCGTGAGCAACAACCAGACGCCGTCCTTCAGCGGGCTCGCCGAAGAAGTCGCTGGCGCAGTGACGCTGACAATCTACGAAGGCCCCAACATCGCCGGCCGGGTCATACAGGAATCGAGCACGTTGTTGCTCCTGGATGGGGCGTGGTCGATCGAAGTAGAAGAACCTCTCGAAGACGGCACATACACCGTTCAGGCCACACAGAGCAACCTCGCATCGGAAGTCGGTTCGAGCGCGCCTGTGACGTTCACGGTGGACACGTCGGCACCCACGGTCACCTTGAACCGACCGGAATCGCCGTCACATGACGCGACGCCGTCCTTTACGGGCACCGCGAGCGACATAACCCCGATCACCGTCAGAATTCATGCCGGAGCCACGACGAGCGGCACTGTCGTCTCGACGGCGACGGCGGCGGGCACGGGTGCCGGCTGGAGCACCAGCGATGCGAGCCCAGCACTGCCGAGCGGCGAATACACCGCCCTCGCCACCCAAGCGAGCTCGCTTGGCAACCCTCCCGGCAGGAGCGACCCGGTGACATTCGCCGTCACCCCCACGCCGGCTGTCACGGTTCCCTCGCCGGCGCCTCCGGTCGCCTCATTCACGTGGTTCCCCTCCGTTCCACGGACCGGCGAAACCGTCTCGCTCGTCTCGAGCTCGACCGATGCCACCAGCCCGATCACAGCGATCGCTTGGGCTCTCACGAGCGGCGGTCCGTTCCAGAGTGCTGGAGCGGTGCTGAGCACCTCGTTCTCCACCCCCGGCGCCCACTCGGTGCAGCTACGCGTGACCAACGCGGAAGGCCTTTTAGGCCTCGCCAGTGAAACGATCCATGTGGTCAGCCCCACGCTGTTGCTCATGCAGCCGTTCCCTGTCGTGCGGATCGCGGGCACTGAGACTGCCTACGGAGTCAACCTCAAGCTGCTCGAGGTGCAGCAGACGCCGGCGGGAGCACGGATCACCTTGAGGTGCAAGGGCAGGGGTTGTCCGATCAAATTGACTACACGGGTTGTCGTGGCAGGCCAGCGAGGCGTCGCTCCAGTCAAGTTTCGACGCTTCGAGCGCTCCCTGCCCTCAGGTCTGACCCTGGAAATCCTGGTCTCCAAACCCGGCGAGATCGGAAAGTACACCCGCTTCATGGTTCGTCGCGGCAAGCTGCCCAAGCGGGTCGACATGTGCCTCGAACCAGCGAGTCGCAAGCCACTGGTGTGCCCTTCCTCATAGATACGGGCGTTCGTTATCTATGCTTACTCAAACGAACAGACCCGAGCCCACCCAGTCCCCTGGGCTGCGTGAGCCGGGAGGTGCAAAGAAGTAACCACCACCCACGGGGGTGATGTAGTCGGTCATTTCCTCTTCCTCTAGACGCCTCTGGATCGTGGCGAACTGACGCTGGATGTCCTGGTTGAAGGCGACGAACAGCAGCCCCTGATCGAGATTGCCGGCCTCGTCGATGCCGCGTTCGTAGTTGTAGCCGCGACGCAGGATGCGCTGGTTGGCGGTTTGCGTGGTGCGCGGGTTGGCCAGTCTGATGTGGGCGATCAGGGGTATGCGCTTGCCTGCCGGGTCGAGGTCATAGCGCGGATCCTCGAACTCGTTGGTGCCGCCCAGCGGAGCACCGGTAACTCGATAGCGACCGATCATGTTCTGCTGCTCGAACATCCCCACCCGGTCCCAGAACTCGACGTGCATGCGGATCGTGCGCACCACCTGATAGGTCCCGCCGGCTGCCCAATCCGGCTCGCCGGAGCTGTGCTCGGCGGGCGGGATCCAGATCAACTCGTCCATCAGGCTCGCGTCCTCGACGTCGGGGTTAGCGGTGCCGTCGCGGAAGGCGAACAGGTTGCGTGGGCTGTTGGCGGGGGTGGGTCCGCGCCTGGCGCTCTTGAAGCCGTCGATACTCCAACGCGGTGTCATGTGACCGACGACCGAGCGCATCAGCTCGCGCACGGTGTGAACCACGGTGTCTCGCTGGCCAGCACACACAGAGACGAGTACATCGCCATGGCTGCGGGTGGGATCGAGATCGTCATGTGGGAAGTTCGGCATCGCTTCCAGGTCTTTCGGCTTGAGCGCGTGCAGGCCGTAGCGACCGTCGAACAGCGATGCCCCGAAGGCGATCGTGACGGTTAGCTGATCGGGTGCGTTGATTGATCCGAGGATGCCCGAGTCAGGTGGCGGGTCGTCGAGCTCCTCCGCGCCGACCGTGCCGCCCTGGGTGAGCGAGCGGGCACGCTCGCTGAGATTCCGTAGCGCGACTATCAGCGTCGAGCGATCGGGGGCGATCGAGTCGAGCGCCACTAGCGTCGCCTGTGCTTGCCCAGGAGTGAGGATGCCAGCCTGGTGTGGCCCATCGAAGGGCACGCGCGCGGCGAGCTCGGCGGCGAGCGTCGCGCGCGACTGCTCGACGGAGCTCTGCTGGGGTGCACTTGCGTGGCTGTCTGCCTCGGCGACGACGCCGGCGAACGCACCGAGTCCGCCCGCGCCGAGGAGGGTCGCCGAGCGGGTGAGGAACTGACGGCGGTCGAGCGCGCTCACGATGTGCCTTCAGCCTGTCGTTCCTCAGCTCTTTCCTGTGCCCTTTCGGCCGGCGAGGGCTGCGGCAACTTGGCCACCGGGCGACGGGTTTCCGTCTCGAGCGTGCCTGGCATCTGCTCGAGTGCGGACAGCGCGCCGGCCACGTAGCCGTTGAGTTGCTCGTGTTCGTAGCTGCCGAGCTGGGCGAGGCTCGGGTAGGAGCCGTGGTGGCGATGCTCGATCGACGCGAGCAGCCCGCGCAGCATGAGCAGCTCGCTGCGCACTTCGCCCTCGGTGTTCTCACGGCCTGAGAGCAGCGGCTCGAGCGTGTGGACGACCTCTTCCGTGGCGGCGACGCCGGCGGCGGTGCCGAGCACGCCCTGACCACTCCATGGCACCTCAGAGCCGCTCAGCAGATCTCGCTGCGCATCCTCGATGATCTCGTGCGAGCGAGTGGCGTATTCCAATGGCGTGAACTGGGCGTGCGCGACCACGGCGTGCAGTCGCTGGAGCGCTCCCTGCAACAGCTTGTCGTAGCCGATCAGCGAGCCCAGGCTCGCGCCCGTCCATAGACCCATTTCGATGCGGTGCAGGCCGAGGAAGTGAGGGCTGGCGCTGCCTCCAGGAAGCACTCCGGGTATGCCGTCGATCGCCTGGTTTTGCGCAGCGAACAAGCCATATACGGCACCGAGGTGTAGATAGTCGCTCCAGGTGGTCGCCCAGGCAAGCTGCGCCGCTGCCCGGTTCCCGGCCACGAGCGCGCGCCGCAGCGAGGACGCGCCGCTGACGGCCTTTGCGATCCAGCGTTGAGCGTAAGCGCGATACTCGTTCTCCGGCACGACGAATTGGCGAGGTGGCAGAGGCGAGAGCTCTGAGACCTGTTCCCCGGCAAGGTTCGTGCCCTCGTCCTCGAGGTCGGCTACTTCGGTGCCGTAGCGGCTGGCGGGGATGTTCGTCCCGTACACCTTGGACAGGCGCCCGGCGAGCGGGTTGGGGGCGCTCTTTGGCGCCAGCCGTGAAACCGCGAACGGTCTCGCCCTACTGGAGCCATCCGGCGCGAGCGCCGATCCCACGATGGCGCAGGCCGCCAGAGCCACGATCGCACCCAGCATCCAGATGCCTGGTTTGGCAGCGCGCAGGAGTCGAGGTGAGGGCAACTCGCGGATGGTGAATTCGCCAAGAACGAAGCGGCCGCGCGCGTGGTGCAGGCGGTCAGACCGGAGCAACAATAAGCAAGCCCCATGGGGGCGCTTGTTACCAAAATGTGAGTGAGATATCGACGCCCCACCGACAGCCGCAAATTCCGGCGCACTGGTGCAAAGTTGCTGATTGGCTGAGTCGATCGCCATTCACAGGATCACAACCGCTCGGTGACCGGCTGGTGACATATCGGCCCCGCTGCCGCGGGCAGCATGTGCGTAGCGCCTCGTTCTGGGGGGCAGAGGCGCGATGCCGTGCCAATGGCCGCCCAACGAAGCTAAAGGAGAATCGACCTTGCGTACCCGCAAGCAGGTCTTGGCGGCGCTCGCCGCCGTGCTCGCTCTCGGAGCGGCCACGCTCGGCATCTCGATGTCGAGCGCATCATCACCGAACACGGCAGCATTGCCGGCCGCGTCAACCCCAATTGAACACGTGGTCGTGATCTTCCCCGAGAACATCTCGTTCGATCACTACTTCGGTACCTACCCGTACGCGCTGAACCCCGTCGGTGAGCCCCAGTTCCATGCGCTCCCCGGCACTCCGGGCGTGAACGGCCTGACCAACGGCCTGCTCACAAATAACCCCAACGAGTTCAATCCGAAGCGACTCGGCCCCGAAGAAGCGCTCACCTGCGACCAGAATCACAGCTACACGCCCGAGCAGGAAGCCTTCGATAACGGCCTGATGAATGAGTTCGTACAGAAGACGACCGGCAGCAGCTGCTCGGAAACCGGCGCAATCAACTCCTCGAAATATGGCCCCAAGGGCATCGTGATGGACTACTACGACGGCAACACCGTCACCGCGCTGTGGGATTATGCACAGCACTACTCGCTCAACGACAACTCCTACGACAACCAATTCGGACCGTCATCGCCAGGAGCAGTCAACCTCGTCAGCGGCGACACAGAAGGAGCCGAAGTACACGGCGGCACAAGCTCCGCGGTCGTCAACGGCGTCCTCCAGGGCGACGGCGAACCGTACTATGACCAGTGCAGCAACGCAGGCAGCCCGCTCAACTCGGAAGGCCTGCCCACGGGCGTCACGGTTTCACTGACAGGCAAGAACATCGGCAACCTGATGAACGAAAAGGGCGTCACCTGGGGCTGGTTCCAGGGTGGCTTCACCCCGTCAGCCACGGAAAACGCTGCGCACGAAAAACGCGCGGTGTGTGGATCGAGCCACAAGAACATCGGCGGCGCGACAGTCACCGACTACGTCCAGCACCACGAGCCGTTTGAGTTCTACGAAAGCACCGCCAACCCCGACCACGTCTCGCCCAGCTCGGTTGCACAGGTTGGCTACAGCGACCCCGCGGGCACGAAACTGAATGAAGCGGTCAACCACCAGTACGACATGTCGTGGTTCAACAAGGCAGTTACGGAAGGCAACATGCCGCAGGTCTCCTTCCTAAAGCCGCCTGCCTACGAGAACGGCCACGCTGGCAACTCCGACCCGCTCGACGAACAGCGCTTCCTCGTGGAAGAGATCAACGAGATCGAGCAGTCGCAGTACTGGGCCAACACGGCGATCGTCATCGACTACGACGACTCAGACGGGTGGTATGACCACCAGCTCGGTCCGATCGTCGACCCGTCGAATGACACCAGTGACGCACTCAACGGTGCTGGTAAATGTGGCACTGTCACGGCTGAAAACACCGAACACAAGGATCGCTGCGGTGCCGGCCCGCGGCTGCCGCTGCTCGTGATCTCACCGTGGGCGCGCCGCAACTACGTCGATGGCACGTTCACAGAGCAGTCCTCGATACCCAAGTTCATCGAAGAAAACTGGGGTCTCGGCAAAATCGGCGGGGGTTCGGAGGACGCCACCTCGGGAACGCTCGACAACATGTTCGACTTCAACACCGCCGACACACGCGCGTCGGAGATCCTGTTGAACGACGAAACGGGTGAGATCGAAAAAGAAGTCTCTCCGCCCGAAAAGGAAGGCAAAGAAGGCAAGGAAGGGCCGGCTGGACCCGAAGGCAAAGCCGGAGCGCCAGGACCGGAAGGCAAAGCTGGCGCGCCAGGACCAGCTGGACCGGAAGGCAAACCGGGTCCCGCAGGACCGGAAGGCAAGGAAGGGCCACAGGGCCCACCGGCGGAGCTGATCCTCTGCAAAGTGACCGGCAAAGGCAAGCATGTCAAAGTCACCTGCAGCGAGGAAGGAGTAGCGGCCAACACCAGAGCAATCGTGTCACTCGCGCGTAACCACAAGATCGTGGCCTACGGCGCGGGCCGACTGGGCTCACAGATCGCACTGGCGCACAAGACGCGCTTGTACGGCCGCTACACGCTGTTCGTCGAGGTACCAGGCAAGTCGAGCATGTCGAAGGTGGTGCGCCTGTTCTAGCTGGACAGTCGCTCACATGGCTCGAAGCCGGACTGGGGCGCCCTTCGGGGCGCCCCTAGCCGTTGGTGACCCGTGGCGCGTAACGGTTATGGAGCATCAGCGCGTTGCCATCCGGGTCGGCGAAGAACGCCATGTGGCACACACCCGTGTCGAGCGTGTCGCCGATGAACTCGACGCCCCGCTCGATGAGCGTGGCGCGTGCCGCCGCGACGTCCTCGACGTGCAGGGCCAGCGCGTTGCGATTGGGGTTGTAGCCCAAGCCGAACCTCTCCGAGACGACCACGCTGAGGGTCACCGTGCCGGTCTCGAACTCGGCGAAGTGGTGCGCCGGCATGTATACCGATCGAGTCAGGCCAAGGGTGGTGCCGTAGAACTCGACGGCGGCGTCGAGGTCGTTGGTTGGGACCGCAACGAAGTCCACTCCGGTGACGATCGCGCTGGCGTCTGCCATCTCGCGATCCTACACCCGCTGCAGCTTCACGCCACCAAGCTCGATGGCGTCTGCTCCACCTGGCAGCTCCAGGACGATCTCCACGATACCTTCGGTGCCTTCCTCGGCAGCCTCGCGGAAACGCACGTCGGCGCCGTCCAAGCGCAGCAGCGCACCGGCGCCTCCCGCACCTGCCTCCCCCTTCGTCACCGCCACTCCCAGCACCTGGCCCCAGCGTGCGGCCACCGCTTGCGGATCGGCAACGGCCACCGTGATCCCCGCCAGCCGGCCGGGCTCCGCGGGTGCGATCTGGGCAGTCCAGGGCGGCCCGCCCCAGCGCCAGCTGCCGTAGGGCCGCGACTGATCCAGCGAGACGATCGCGCCGCGCATGTCCGCTGGGTGCAGGTGCGTACCGGAGATGTCAGGCAGGTCGATCTGCCACACCACGCGCACGCCCAACTCAAGCGCGCGCGAGCGCGCTCCATCGAGATCCTCCAAGTCGAAGATCACCATGTAGCCACCGTCGCCGCCGTGACGTTGCAGATAGCGGCCCGCCGCTGTGTCTGCTCGCGTGGGTGAGATCACCTCGAGGAAACAGTCTCCCACGGCGAACACCGCGTTCTCCAAACCGAACTCCCCCACGCCGGGATCCCTGAACGGCTCACCCAGGCCAAGTGCTGTGCGCAGTTGCCCAGCTACGGGCTCGAGCGTTTGCGCAACGAGCACTGCCTGGCGCAACCGCACGCCGGTTCCCCCACCGGTCATGCGCTCAATCTTAGGCCAATTCCCACAAACCGAAAGCCCGTCTTCCGGAAGTAGTCGCCGACCCTTAAAAACCTCTTTATTTACTAACGTCGCTGCGGCGAACTCATTCGATATTCGACAACATGACCGCATCCCCGTTGGCTAGGATTGGCCGGTCATGCCCCCTTCCAAATCGGCCGCCCTCTCCGCCCGAATTGCGGTGCTGGGCATCGTCGTTCAAGGAGACGGCCCACAGACGCTTGGCAACGTCGCGCTACGCCTGGCTGAGGACTTCGGCGCAGCTCGCTTCCCGAAGAACACCGTTCACCAGAACCTGCGCAACCTGACACGCGGCGGCTACCTGCGCCTGGTCCGCGAGGGAGCCGAGCCGTCATACAGCCTCTACGAGGCTGAAGACAAGGGCATTGAGGAGTTCATGGAGTGGCTGGTCGCATCCGAACCGGACCCGCCTGCACTGCGCGACGCACTGCAGGCGAGACTGAGCTTCTACACGCGAGCGGTCGCGCGTGGTGACATCGCAGGCCTGGTGGAGAAACTCCGGGCGCAGCAGCAGCACTGTGCTCGTCAGTTCGCCGTCGCTCACGGCAATGTGCATCTCGAGCAGGCACAGCGACGCGAGCAGCCGGGCAGCCTCAACGACGCGCTGTACCTGATCAGGATGGAAGACGAAGCCGAGCTATGGGGTAACGCCGTCGAGCGCTTGCAGAAGCTGAGGATCCGCTTGGAACGTCTACTGAGCGGCGAGCGCAGCCAACGATGAGCGAGCTACTCGCGGTACGCAACGTCGGCAAGTCCTATTGGCGCGGTGTGCGCGAGGTGAGCGTGCTGGTCGATGTGTCTGTGCAGGTCGACCCAGGACACGTGGTTGCTGTCATCGGCTCTCGCGGCGAGGGTAAGACGACGCTGCTGAAGCTCGCCGCCGGCCTCGACCCGGTCGATCGCGGTGAGGTGTGGCTCGGCGATCGCGAGCTCTCGGCGTTGACCGAGCGCGCTCGCAGGCGACTACTGGGACACGAGATCCGCTGGCTGGACCGCCGCGAGCCGAGCCTGCGCGTACCAATCCGCGACTTGGTGGCCGCACCGCTTGCGATGGGACGTAGGCGCGGCCTGCGCGAAGCTCGCTCGCTCGCGCTCGGCGCGCTCGATCGGCTGGGGATCGGTGCTGTGGCCGAACAGCGCTGGGGCGATATCTCCAATTGGGAGCGCGTGCTGGCTGCGCTTGCCGGTGCGACTGTCGGTTCGCCCAAGCTGTTGGTGATCGACGATCTACTCGACGGGCTCGGTGCAAGCAGAACCGAGGAGGCAGGTAGGGCATTGCGTTCGCTGGTACAGGAGATGGGCTTTGGGGTATTGATGAGTGTCTCCGATTGGGATGCCGCGCTGGTGGCCGATCGGATCCTCAATTTCGACGGCGGCCGCCTGACCCTCATGTCCGACCAGACCAGCCAAGGCACTTCTGCCACGGATGCCGAAGTTCTGCCTTTCGAGCGCAGACGTGATGGCTCCCGAAGCATGAACGCGTGCTAGCGCTCCACGATCTCGTCAAGCACTACCAGGCGGGAGACAGCGGCCTGATCAAGGCTGTGGACGGCGTCAGCCTGGCGGTCGCCGGCGGCGAGCTAGCAGTGCTCTACGGCCCCAGCGGCTCGGGCAAGACGACGCTGCTGAATCTGATCGCCGGTCTGAGCACGCCAGACAGCGGCCGCATCCTCGTCGACGGCCGCGATCTCCTTGCCATGACTCGCAAGCAGGTAGACGCCTACCGCCTGCACCACCTGGGGATCATCAGCGCACCTCACGATCTCACGCCCGGCGCCCGCGTGCTCACCAGCGCCTCATTGAAGCTCGTCCTGGGGCGCAAGCGCAAGACCAACACCACCCTGATCCCAATGCTCGACCGACTCGGACTTGGATCCCGCCTGGCCGACAACACGGAGTCGCTGTCGATGGGAGAGCGTCAGCGGGTGACGATCGCGATGGTGCTAGCGGCCCAGCCCAAGCTCGTCCTAGCCGATGAGCCGACGGGGAATCTCGACTCGGTCCGTACCCGTGAGGTATTTGCGCTCCTGCGGGAGGTGTGCAAGGAGTGGGGCGCCACCGTGCTGCTTGCCAGCCACGATCCCGAGGCGGCGGGCTTCGCCGACCAGAGACTTGAACTGCGTGATGGGCAGATCACCGAGTACACGTCCGTCAGCTTGGGTGACGAGCGCTGCTGAATATGGCCCACCCGGTGGCAGATGGGCCTCCCGACCAAGCACCACTAGCCCTCGAGCCGCGGCCGGTCGGGCGCTGGGCATCGCTACGAGCCGCATTCGATAGCCGCATGAGTCTCTCCGATCTGCTCTATCTGTATCGAGCGCGTCTACGCGCGCGTACGTTGGTGATCCAAGAGTTGCTTGCGATCCTCGGGATAGCCGGCGGCGTTGCGCTGCTGTTCGCCTCCCAGGTCGCCGGTACGAGCCTCGGTAGATCAGTCCAGGATCTCACCACCCAGATCGTCGGCAACACCCAGCAGATCCAGCTGGACACCCGCGGACCAGCTGGCGTCAGCGAACGGCTATTGCAACGCGTCAATGGTCTCCCCGGCGTGAGCATCGCCATCCCGATCCTCGAGCAGCAGGCGACGATCATTGGCCCCGAGGGCGAGCAGTCGATCGATCTGATTGGCACTGACCCCAAGCTCGTCGCGGCCGAGAACCCACGCCTTCTGCGCTTCTCCAACAATCAACTCGAACACCTGCATGCGATCGCGCTACCGGCACCGCTCGCGCAGGCCATCGGCTTGAACGTGGGCGAAAAGCTGACACTCGAGACAGGCGCGAAGCTCACCACGACCTACTTGGGAGCAACGCTGCAGGAACGCGAAATCGGCGGGCTCGTGAGTAGCCCTATCGCCTTCGCACCACTCACCTACGCCCAGCACCTGGCAGCGATCGGACCACGAATCACGAGGATCTTCGTCCGGCCCGCCGCCGGACGACTGGCGCCGGTCCGTGCCGAGCTGGAGCGGTTGGCGGCGAACGCCAACGTGAACGTCGAGCCGGCTGACTACGACGCCAGGCTATTCGCCGTAGCCTCGACGCCGGAGAGCCAGAGCGAGAGCCTGTTCTCGGCAATCAGCGCGCTTGTCGGCTTCCTCTTCGCACTCACCGCGATGCTCGTCACCGTCCCCGCGCGGCGCCGCTTGATCCAGTTCCTCACACCTCATGGCGCGACCTGGGAAATGACCGTACAGATCCTCCTGTTCGACGCCGCCGTGATCGGAACGGTCGCGTGCATCCTCGGGCTCGCGCTCGGCGAGCTGCTCTCAATCGCTGTGTTTCACTCGGCACCCGGCTATCTCGCCGCGGCGTTTCCAGTTGGCAGCCAGCGAGTGGTGACAGCACGAAGCATTGTGCTAGCGGTGGGCGCCGGGCTCGCAGCCGCCACCATCGGCGTGCTTTGGCCAGTCCGTGACATCCTCGCGCGCCCCCTGCAGACGAACCTGCACACACGCACATCCTCGCGAGCATGGGCGTTGGCGAGACTCGCCGGGGGCATCGCCTGCCTGGGCATCAGCACGACGATTCTGCTCGCCCGGCCACAGAGCGCGTTTTTCGGATGTGTGACGCTGCTGTTCGCGCTCGTGCTGTTGCTGCCGTTCCTGTTCGACGCAGTCATCAAAGCCTTCGACGCCGTGCAAAGACCGCTCGAAGGTGCCGCCACGCTACTGGTGGCAAGCGAGCTCAAATCGTCGCGCACACGCATACGCGCGTTGGCGATCGCTGCCACCGGTGCGATCGCCGTATTCGGCAGTGTCGCCATCGATGGCGCCCAGGTGAACCTCCGCCGTGGCCTGGACGCATCCGCCCACGGCATCGACTCGAGCGCCGATGTGTGGGTGAGCCCCAACGGCCAGACGAGCGTGCTAGCTACCAGCCCGTTCGTTGCGCTCGACATCGAAGCGATCCGCCGGTTGCCCGGCGTGCGGGCGCTCGGCATCTACCGGGGCAGTTTCCTCGACTGGGGCAACCGGCGGCTGTGGGTACTCGCACCACCGGCCAACAGCAAGCACCCGATACCACCTGGGCAGCTTCTGGCCGGACAGCTGACAGCCGCCAGCGCAGAGATCCGCGCCGGCGGCTGGGCCGTCCTCTCGCAGGCGCTCGCATCCGAACATCACCTGCACGTGGGTCAGATGTTCACGCTGCCAGCACCCCATCCCACTCGGCTGCGCGTCGCAGCCCTCACCAGCAACCTTGGCTGGCCACCGGGCTCGATCATCCTCGCCTCGAGCGATTACGCACGAGCATGGGTAAGCGTTGCACCCAGCGCCTACCAGCTCCAGACCTATCCCAACGCCACCGCGGCGCACGTCCGCTCGCTCGTGAAACGCCTACTCGGCCCGAACACAGGACTGGTCGTCGAAACATCCGCTGAACGCCAACGACGTCACTACGCGCTCGCCGCTCATGGTTTGGCGCGACTCGGGGAGATCCGACTGCTGGTCCTCATCTCCGGTGCTCTCGCGGTAGCTGTGGCGATGGGGTCGATGCTGTGGCAGCGCCGCGATCACTTCGCCGACATGAAGGTCCAGGGGTATCGGGCGGGTGTCCTGTGGAGCTCGATTTGCTGTGAGTGCGCCCTGATCCTCGGCACCGGGTGTCTGATCGGTGCGGTTTTCGGCATCGCTGGCCAGCTGCTTTTGAGTCACGCCCTGGCGACTGTCACCGGGTTCCCGATCTCCCTCAACATCGAAACCGCGGTCGCTGCGTCAAGTTTCGCGCTAGTAGCCATCGTCGCGATTGCGGTTGTGTCCGTGCCTGGCTATCTGGTGGTTCGTGTGGCTCCAAGAACAGTCAGTCCGACGCAATAAAACACCGCCCGCGACCTCGTCCGCTCGAACCTCAGATCAGGTCACGGATCCCGCGCCGCTCACCGCTCGTCAGCTGTGGGTGCTTGCCCGCAGCGCGGCGCGGGAGCTCGCGTGGGGACTTCCCGCGGTCTCCCGCGAGGTCCATCGCTGGCAGGCCAAAGCACAATCGATCCCCGATCAGCCGCTGCGCGAAGACGCGCTGAGCGCACTGCGGCGCAAGCGCGGCCAGACCGACGGCGCGGCGCTGTTCTCGATCCTGCCGGCTGCCCGCAGCTTGCCGCTGCTGCGCCTGCTGGTGGCCTACCAGATCATGTGGGACTTCCTCGACAGCGTCCACGAGCGCGCTGCCGAGCCAAGGAACGGCGTACAGCTGCATACCGCGCTCGTGGACGCGCTGGACCCCACGCGCGCACCGCGCGACTACTACATGCATCACCCGTGGAAGCACGACGGCGGCTACCTGAGCGAGCTCGTGCAGGTGTGCCGGGAGAACTGCCAACGCCTACCCGGCTTTCAGGCAGTGGCTCCCCTGATCGCAACCGAAGCGGCTCGCGCTGAAGTACTCGCTCTCAACCACGAGCCAGATCCGCTCGCACGCGATGCCTTGCTGCAGGCTTGGGCCAGGCGCGAGTTCGCCGGGGTTACAGAGGTCACCTGGTGGGAGCTATCCGGCGCGGCCAGCGCCGGGCTGACGATCTTCGCACTGCTTGCTCTCGCCGCCGACGGCAACACCACCACGCAGCTGTTGACCCGCACGCGTGCTGTGTACAGCCCGTGGACGACGGCCGCCGCGACGATGCTCGACAGCTACGTCGATCGCGTCGAGGACGAACTCAACGGCGATCACAGCTACGTCGCCCACTACCCCACGCACGAGACCGCCGTCGAGCGGATCGGCCAGCTGGTCCAGCGCGCAATCCGCGCCTCTCAGCAGCTTCCGAACGCAGAGAGACACACCCTGATCACGGCCTGCATGGTGGCGATGTATCTCACCAAGGACGCCGCGCGCGCACCTTCCACCAGACACCTCACCGTGCGCATCGCCAGATCCGGGGGCTCGCTGACCCTCGGCCTGATGCCAGTCCTACGTCTCTGGCGGATCGCCTATGCCCAACGCGGCACATAACCACAACGACAAGGAGAGCTGATGCCCGTACCCAACCACTCGTCGCTTGCAATCCGCCTGCGAGGCGAACTACCACCAACGCCTCCGCTCCCTTCACTCGCCCAAACCCTTGCCTGTCGCTGGGCACCGCTCGGCTTCTTCGAGCGCTGCCGTGATTTGTATGGCACCAGCTTCACGCTGTATCCGCTCGATCTGCCACCAGTGGTACTCCTCTCCGACGCCCAGGACATCCGCGAGATGCTGGCCGCGCCCGCGTCGGTGCTCCACCCCGGTGCGGGCGGGCAGGCGCTCACGCCGATCGTCGGACCGAGCTCCTTCATGCTGCACGACGAGGAGCAACACGCAGACGGACGCCGAGCGATCATGCCCGCCTTCAGTCGTGGCGCCGCAGAAGCGCACGCGGAAATTGCCGCGCAAATCGCCGCCCAGGAGATCAACACGTGGCCCACCGATCTGCCGGTAGCGCTGCACCCTTACCTTCGCCGCCTGACGCTCAGGGTGATTCTGCACGTCGTCTTCGGGCAAGACTCGAGCGAGCTGCAGTTGCTACAGGAGCGCATCCTGGACATGCTCGACGTCACTGTGAGCTTCGTGCTGGTCGAGCCACGACTACGGCGGCTGCCGCATTGGCACGCGACCTGGCGACGGTTCCTGCGAGATCGCGCCGAGGTGGACACGCTCATCGCGCGACTGATTCGGCGGGCAAGGTGCTCAAGTGCGGCCCGCGGAGACGTACTCGAGGCGTTGCTCGCCACACGACTGCCCGACGGCTCGGCGATGACCGACCGCCAGCTGCGAGACAACATTGTCTCGGTCGTCCTCGCCGGGCATGAGACCACCGCATCGCAGCTCGCATGGGCCTTCCAGCTGGTCGCGCAGACGCCGCGGGTAAATCAGCGGATCACCGACGAGCTCGACGCCGGTAGCGATGACAGCTACTTGCTGGCGACGATCGCCGAGGTACTGCGTCACCGGCCGGTGTTCTTGTTCAGTATCCCGCGCGCCGTCGTCGAACCGATCAAGATCGGCGGCTGGCTCTATCACCCGCCGGCACAGCTATTGGGCTGCATCTATCTCCTCCAGCATGACCCGATCGCCTATCGCGACCCGCACCTGTTTGAGCCAGAGCGTTTCCTCCAAGACGGTCCCGACCCGCGAGCGTGGCTACCTTGGGGCGGCGGACGCAAGCGCTGCCCTGGCAACCGGCTGGCGAGTATCGAGATGAGCACGGTGCTGCGCGAGGTTCTCTCACGACGGGAGCTCCACCCCGCGTCTGAGCGGCTGGAGCGTGCGAGCTGGCGCAGCGTGATCATCACACCTAGCCAAGGAGCGCGCGTGATCCTGCGCGCACGGCGATCGTCTGCACGGCCACACACCAGTGCCTTGGCGAACGAATCAGTACGTGTTTCTGTTACATAGAGAACGTTTCTGTTCAACAAGTAACGAGATTTGGCTCCCCAGAGCGGAAATGCGCTAGTGATAGTTCGCGATGGATCATCGCGTTCCGTCTTGGCCGCTTGATGCCCGCCGCTCGATCAGGGCATCGCGCTGTGCCACGACTCCCCTCAGCGAGCCGCAGTCCAACCTGGCAG
>DATHLT010000089.1:0-3375 GCA_035487855.1 Solirubrobacteraceae bacterium | reverse complement strand
AACCTTGTAGACGACCGCGGGGGCAGTGCGAGCTGCTCGCGGAGCGCGGCGGCATAGCGGTGCCTCACATCGCCGAGGCGCGCGAGCACACTCGCGAGAGGCTCGCGGGGCTGCACAGTACCTTCAGGGGCGAGGATCTCGCTGAGGGCCTTTCAGAGTGTGTGTGTGTGTGTCCAGGGTCCTGGGCACGCGAGGAGCTGACCCCGGGCAGCGATGACGACTGGGCGTCCTGGCTGCCGAGACGCGCCTCGCTGCCCTCTCCCAACAATACGTCGTCTTCTAACAAAGGTAATCACGTGTGAGCGGCCTAAAACGTCAAAAGCACCGGTACCGAAAGCATCGCGGCGGTTGCTCGCGTTCCCGCTACGCCCGGCGAACACGGCACGGCACTCATCGACTTTGACGGGACAAGTTCCGTGCCCAGGCGCTTGGTATTGCCTCGGCCTGCTCGAGTCCGCTCGAGGTCTCGGGCCGGCCGCTGAGCCATCCTGTGTTTGACGGAGACTTCGAGGCCAGGGTTTGCCTGGCGGAGGGAGAAGTCTCGGCTCATGGCACATGCGAGGAAGTATTCAAAGGAGTTGCTGGACCGCGGGACGCGTTTGGTGTTCGAGTCTGGGCGTCCTATCGCGCATGTCGCGAGGGATCTTGGGATCGAGAGCGAGACGCTTCGCAAACACGTCCGGCAGACCGAAGCAGATGAGGGCCGACGCAAAGACGTCCTGAGCAGCCAGGAGCGTGAGGAGATCAAATCGTTGCGTCGTGAGGTTGCGCAACTGCGCCGAGCGAACGAGATCCTGAAGGCCGCCAGCGTGTTTTTCGCGGGCGAGCTCGATCCACACCGTCCGAAGTGAGCGCGTTCATCGACGAGCATCGTGAGCGCTTCGGGGTCGAGCCGATCTGCGAGACCCTGGGCGTGTCGGCGTCCGCCTATTACCAGCGGGCGACCGGAGAGCGCTCAGCACGAGCCGTCGAGGATGAGCGGCTGCTCGGCGTGATCGAAGCGCTGCACGTCGTGAACTACTGCGCTTACGGATCACGGCGGATGTGGAAGGCGCTGCTGCGCGAGGGCGAGCAGGTCGGCCGCAGCCGGGTGGAACGCCTGATGCGCCAGAACGGCATCCAGGGCGCCAAGCGGCGCGGCAAGCCATGGCGGACCACCAAGGCCGACCCGGCGGCGCTGCGCAGCCCTGACAGGGTCAAGCGCGACTTCACCGCGTCCCGGCCGGATGAGAAGTGGTTCGCGGACTTCGCGTATCTGCGCTGCTGGGAGGGCCTGGTGTTCTTCAGCTTCGTGATCGATGCCTACAGCCGGATGATCGTCGGCTGGCAGTTCGCCATCCACATGCGCACCGATCTCGTCTTGGACGCTCTCAGGATGGCTTTGCGCCGGCGGACCCCAGGAGCGGACGTCTCGCTCGTGGCACACTCAGACGCCGGCAGCCAATACACGTCGTACGACTACACCCAGCTCCTGGACGACCACGATCTGCTCGTCTCGATCGGGACGGTCGGCGACGCCTACGACAACGCAGCCGCCGAGAGCTTCGTCGACACCTTCAAGACCGAGCTCATCACGGACCGCACCTGGGCCAGCAGAAGCCAGCTCGAGCTCGCCATCGTGGAGTACGTCGCCTGGTTCAACAACACCCGCCTGCACGAATCCCTCAGCGACCGGCCACCCCGAGAGATCGAGGAACTATACGCTGCGAAAAACCGGGCAACCACACCCACGCAATGAACATAGGGAACCTACAAAAACGGTGATCTGCCCTTGGTTCCGTGGAGTTGTGGTTCTGGAGTCAGGCGGTTTGGTTGGTTGTGTTGTGGAGCTTCTCGTATTCGGTTGGGGTGCGCATTCCGAGGGCGCTGTGACGGCGATGGGTGTTGTGGAAGATCTCGATGTAGTCGTGGATAGCGGTGGCGAGCTCGATCCTGGTCTTCCAGTGTTGGCGGTTGAGCAGCTCGACTTGCATGCGGCCCCAGAACGACTCGACCATCGCATTGTCGTATGGTGTGCCGACGGCTCCCATCGATGGCGCCAGACCGGCGTCATGCACCTTCTGGCTGAATGCCCACGAGGTGAACTGGACCCCGCGGTCGGAGTGGATCACAAGGCCGTCCTGGGGGCCACGGCGGCCGGTCGCCATCCCGAGTGCGTTGGTGACAAGCACGGTGGTCTGGGAGCTGTCGATCGACCAGCCCACGATCATGCGTGAGAACGCGTCCAAGACGATGCAGCAGTAGACCTTGCCCTCCCTGGTGGGGTGCTCGGTGATATCGGTCATCCATAACTGGTTGGGAGCCTCACGGCGGAACGCACGCCTGACGAGATCCAGCGATGTGACGTTGCCCAGCCGGGAGCCTTTTGGTCGTCGGCGTGTCGGCAGGCCCTTGATGCCTAGCTCGCGCATGATCAACTCCACAGCGTTATGGCCCACAGCGATCTGCCGGCCATGCCGAAGCTCAGCCATCACGCGCCGGGCGCCGTAGGTGCCGTTTGAGGCCTTGTGAACGTCAACGATCTCGCTGGCTAACCAGATCCGCCTGAGGGTCCTCGGCGAAGGCGGACGATCCCTCCACGCGTAATAGCCCGACTCCGACACGCCGAGTACGTGGCAGGCGTGCCTCACGTTGATTCCCTGCCCGGTCAGAGACTCGATCACCGGGTAGAGCCTTTTGGGTCCAAGCCTTCGCTGAGGAACACTTCGTTGACCTTGCGCGAGAGCGCGAGCTCGGTCTCCAACTGGCGTATTCGGCGCTTGGCGACCGTGAGCTCCAGAGCCTGGTCAGTGCTCCTGCCATCGATCTCACCACGATCGACCTTCTCCTGCTTCAGCCAGTTGTAGATCGTCGCCTCGCTCATGCCGAACGTCGCGGCCAGCTGCGGCACGCGCGTCCCCGACCTGGCGAGATCGATCACCTGACGACGAACTTCTGGGGGGTACCTCCGGGGCATCTGAATCCTCTCCGACGGCCAAGGACTCTAGAAACCCAACTCCATCAAAGCCGGGGCAGATCAACGGTCTCCGTGGAACCCAGGGCGGCTCAACAGCACTGGAGGGCTGATGCGCGCTCTCAGCCCTCCCACTGCTGAAAGCATCTCTGCAACCTCGGTCGGCGGCCTGCTCGCCCCCACCGAAGGCGGCTGAGTCGCCCTAACGAATCGATAGCTGATGACACTACGTCGCGCCCAGCACGACGGACGTCGACTGTCTCCGCGCTTATGACGTTTGCTGCATCCCACCCACCGCAGTGTCGCTCTCGCGAGCAGATAAGCGTCTGAGCGTGGGCCACACTCACGCTCGCAAAGGACGGAGGCTGTTGCACAAAGTCGCTTGCGGAAATGGGCGCGACAACTACGGAAGTGCATCTCAG
>DATHLT010000088.1:0-28231 GCA_035487855.1 Solirubrobacteraceae bacterium | reverse complement strand
CCGTGGGCCGCCACGGAGTTGGCAAGGTTGCCGGTCGAAGCGCACGCGATCGTCTCGAAGCCCAGCTCCCGCGCTCGCGTTACAGCCACCGAGACGACCCGGTCCTTGAACGAGTGCGTGGGGTTGGCGGCGTCGTTCTTGACCCACACCTCGCGCAACCCAAGGCGCTCCGCCAGTCGGTCGGCGCGGATCAGTGGCGTGCAACCAGCCGGTAGACCGACGCGCGAGGCCAGACGACCCGACGGCCCCGGAGGTCCACCCGCGAGCGGCAGGAAGTCCGCGTAGCGCCAGATGTTCTGCGGGCCACCCTGGATGCGGCGGCGCAGCTCGCCCACGTCAAACGTCGAGCGGTCGTAGTCGTAGGCCACCTCGAGCGGCCCGAAGCACTGCTCGCAGACGTAAAGCGCCTCCAGCGGGTACTGCGCCTTGCACTCCTTGCACTGAAGATGACTGACAGCCATTTGGGGCTCCTTCGCTTTAACCTTCGCCTTGTCACGTGTGGCGAAGGGCGCGAAGCCCGGCCACACATCACCTGGAATTGGCACCTTCCCGCCTGTGACATTGGCGGTGGTTGCCGGGGTTTCGCAGGGCCAGGCCCTCCACCCCTCTCGATGTGTCCATCTGTGGTACGGAAGTCTAGCAATCCTATCGGCGAACGCAAGGCACAACGTGAGCGGTGTTCTACCGTCGGGTAACGCTCGCCAACTGCCGGTGTAGGCGATGACGGTGAGTTCCTACACATCCGAGCACGACCAGCGCACTGCCGATAGCCAAGCGCCATTCCGCTTCGCCTCGCCCGCCAGCAAGCGGCGCATGCTGATCATCGTCAACCCCTATGCCACGACTGTCTCCGACCGCCTGCGCCACCTCGTCGTCTATGCGCTGCAGGGGCGCTTCGAGGTCGACGCGGTCGATACCGAGGCTCGCGGGCACGCCACCGAGCTCTGCCGTGAGGCGGCGCACGAGGGCTATGACGTGGTCGTCGCCTTCGGCGGCGACGGCACCGTTAACGAAGCCGCCAACGGGCTGCTTGGCTCCCCCACGCCGCTGTGCTGCCTGCCGGGCGGCTCGGCCAACGTGTTCGGCAAGATGCTCGGCATCCCCGGCGACGTGGTCGACGCGACCGAGCATCTGCTCGCGATGGCCGACGACTGGCGCCCGCGCATGGTCGATCTGGGAGTCGTCAACGGCCGCTGCTTCACGTTCGCCTCCGGCCTTGGGCTCGACGCCAGCGTGGTCGAGCGCGTCGACGCGAACCCGAAGCTGAAGGCCCGCCTAGGGCCCTACTTCTTCACGTGGGTGGCAGTCACCACGTTCCTGCGCCGCTATCTCTTACACCCACCCCGGCTGGAGGTCGACGCCGCCGGCAAGAGGCTCGAGGGCGTCACCGCCATCGTGCAGAACGGCTCGCCCTTCACCTACTTCCAGGATCGTCCCATCCACATCAGCGACGGCGCAGCGCTCGACTCCGGTGCGCTCGCCGGCGGCGTTCTCCACCGGGCGAGTCTGCCCGCGATGTTTTCGATCGCCTGGCGCGCCTTCTCGCCCCGCGCGCGTGTGACCGGCAACCGCCAGATCAGCGGGCTCTCGAACATGAGCGAGCTGACGGTGCGCAGCGCCGACGGCCGTCCGCTACCGCTTCAGGTCGACGGCGACTACCTCGGCGACGTCAGCGAGGCGCGCTACTCAATCCTCGCGCAGGCGCTCAACATCGTCGCCTGACTACCGCGATCCGCCGGGGACGAACGGCGAACACCCAATAACTCCCGTCCCACGCGCAAGATGCTCGGCGTGGCGCCGTCTACGCCGCCGCCGCGCCCGGTGTCACGCGGTAGGCGTCGAACACTGACTCGGTATTGCGCAGGCGCGTGATCGCGCTCTTCAGCGAGTGGGTGTCTGCCACCTCCACCACGAAGCGATTCTTGACCATCGGCGGCATCGATAGGCAACGTGCTTCCATGATGTTCGCGCCCGACTCCGAGAATGCGCGCGAGAGGTCCGCCAGCAGATGATGGCGGTCCCACGCGTCGATCTGGATTTCCACCACGAAGCCCGTCGACTGGTCGCCTTCCCACGCCACGCTCGTGAAACGCTCGGGGCTCTTGCGCAGCAGCGCCGCGTTAGGACAGTCTTCGCGGTGGATCGTGATACCGCGGCCGAGAGAGATGTAGCCAACGATCTCATCGCCCGGCACCGGGCGGCAGCACTTGGCCAGGCGCAACATCACATCCTCTACGCCTTCCACCCTGATTCCGTACTGGTTCGATGACTTCGTCGGACGCCTGCGGGCTCGCCCGACGCGCAACAGGTCCGCCGCGGTGTCCTCGCCGTCGGCGGCCTCGCCCTGCTTCAGGCGCTGCATAACCTTGTTGACCACCAATTTCGGGGAGATCTTGGCGGCGCCCAGTGCGATGTAGAAGTCATCCGCCTTGCGGTAGCCAACCTCCCTAATCACGTCCGCCAACAGCGCCGAGCCAGTGATCTTCTGCGCAGGCAGACCCTGTTTGCGCAGGTGCTCCTGCAGCAGCTCGCGCCCCGTGTGCTCGGTGTCCTGGCGCGACTCAGCCTTGAACCACGCCTTGATCTTGTTGCGCGCACGGGTCGTCTTGACCATCGCCAGCCAGTCGCGCGAAGGTCCGCGCTCACGCTTCGCGGTGAGGATCTCCACGATGTCCCCCGAGCGCAACTCGTAGTGCAGCGGCACGATTTTCCCGTTCACGCGCGCGCCCACACAGCGGTGGCCGATCTCCGTGTGCACCTCGTACGCAAAGTCAAGCGGCGTTGCGCCCGCCGCCAGCGACTTCACTTCGCCCTTGGGCGTGAAGACGTATACCTCCTCCTCGAACAGGTCCGTGCGCAGCGTCTCCATGAACTCGCGCGGGTCCGACAGATCCTTCTGCCAGTCGAGCATCGAGCGCAGCCACTTGAGCTTGGCGTCCTCTCCGCCCCCCGGCCAACCGGAGTGCCCCGGCGCCTCGTCGGCACCAGGCTGCTTGTACACCCAGTGCGCCGCCACGCCAAACTCGGCCATCTCGTGCATCTCCTGGGTGCGGATCTGGATCTCCAGCGGCCGCCCCTCCGGCCCAATCACCGTCGTGTGCAACGACTGATACATGTTGAACTTCGGCATCGCGATGAAGTCCTTGAAGCGACCCGGCAGTGGCTTCCACAACGAGTGGATCACGCCCACGGTGCCGTAGCAGTCCTTCACCGAGTCGACGATCACGCGCATCGCCGTCAGGTCGTAGATCTCGTTGAACTCGCGGCCCTTCTTCGTCATCTTCGAGTAGATCGAGTAGAAGTGCTTGGCGCGCCCTGCGATCTGTGCCTCGATGCCCATCTCCGCCAGCTCGCTGCGCAGGTACTCGCCCGCCTCCGTCACGTAGTGCTCGCGTTCGTCGCGCTGCTGGGCCACCAGGCCCTTGATCTCCTGGTACTTGCGCGGGTGCAGCGTCGCGAACGCCAGATCCTCGAGCTCCCACTTGATCGCGTGGATACCCAGCCGGTGTGCCAGCGGCGCGTAGATGTCCAGCGTCTCGCGCGCCTTGTCCATCTGCTTCTGCTTGGGCATCGCGTCGATCGTGCGCATGTTGTGCAGACGGTCGGCCAGCTTGATCAGGATGACCCGCACGTCCGTGGCCATCGCCACCATCATCTTGCGATAGTTGTTCGCCTGCGCCTCGTCGTGGGACTGGAAAGTGATGCCCGTCAGCTTCGTCACGCCATCGACGATCGCCGCGATCTCCTCGCCAAAGCGCTCGCGTACTTCCTCGATCGACGCGGAGGTGTCCTCGACCGTGTCGTGTAGCAGCGCCGCGCAAAGCGTCTCAGTGTCCAGGCGCATGCTCGCGCAGATCCGCGCCACCCCCACCGGGTGCACGATGAAGTCCTCGCCAGACTTGCGCCGCTGCGCCGCATGGTGCTCACACGCAAACACGAACGCGTCCTGTACGCGCTCGCGGTCGATGTCAACCGCCGAGTCAGCCGCATGCTCGGAGACGATCGCGAACAGGTCGCTGAGCAGTCTCCGCTCAGACCCGTCCAGAACATCTGCAACCTGAGTGAGCTTGGGGTCCCCGGCGATAGCCATGATCAAAGGTTAGGCGACTCTCAGCCCAGTTTGAAGTAGATCTTCACGGCAGCGCAAACAGCACCAGCTCCCCCGTCTCGATCTCCTCGACCTGTATCTCGGTTTTCGTGAGCGCTGGATCTTCCGCCGCGGGCGCCAGCGCCTGCGTGACCGCCTGACGAAGGAGCAGGCGCGGCTCGCTGATCCCATTCCATTCGTTGACCTCCAGAGCGAACGTCGCCTGCGCAGGCTCGCCGTCTGGCACGTCCAGCCGCCCACCGCAGCCGAAGGCCACAGCCCGCGCCCGCACACCGTCCGATTCGACCGAGAAGCGCACGTGCTTGCCTTCACCCATTGGCCGCGAGTCACGAAACACCGCGTCCTCGAGCAGCAACGAGACCGTCGGGTTGCCGCGCCCAAACGGGGCAAGCTGCTGTAGCTCCTCAGCGAGCACCATGCCCAGCTCCGGTCCTTTCACGATCGCGTCAACACGCTCCACCGGGATCAGATCCCCCGGGCGCAAAACCGCCTCCGCGTGCACAGCGAGGGCCGCCGCGAACTCATCGACCCGTCCCCGCTCGATCTGCACGCCCGCGGCCGCGCGGTGGCCACCGTAGCCAAGCAGGCTCCCCGCGCATGCAGTGAGACCCGCCAACAGATCGAAGGACTCGATGCTGCGTCCCGAGCCCCTCCCCTCATCTCCATCCAGAGCGATCATCACCACCGGCCGGCCACTGCTCTCGACCAGGCGCGAGGCGACTATCCCGATCACGCCCGCATGCCATCCCTCGCCCGCAAGCACGTATGCCGCCCGCTCGCCAAGCCCCGCCATCTGCGCTTCTGCCTCGAAGCGGATGCGCTGCTCGATCTGCCGTCGCTCGTGGTTGGCGCTGTCGAGCTCGCGAGCTATCTGCTGCGCCCGTTGCGGGTCCGCTGTCAGGATCAGCTCCAAGCCCGCATCCGCCCGGTAGAGCCGCCCGGCGGCGTTCAGGCGCGGCGCCAGCGCAAAGCCAAGCGCGCGCTCGTTGACCTTCGCGCTGTCCACGCCCGCGACGGACATCAGTGCCCGCAGACCTGGCTTCGTGGTCGCGGCAAGCGCACGCAGGCCGCGACGCACGAGCGTGCGGTTCTCGCCTGTCAACGGCATCACGTCGGCAATCGTCGCAAGCGCAACCAGGTCGAGATCGCGGCTCAGCTCGCCCGGGTCGCGTCCTCCCTTTGCGTAGAGGGCCTGCGCGAGCTTGTACGCGACGGCTGTCGCGCACAGCTCCGCGCACGGGTAGCCGCACAGCGCGGGGTGCACGATCGGTGCTTGCGGCAGCGCGCGGTCCGCTCGCGGGGAGTGGTGATCAGTCACGACTACCTCCATCCCCAGCGCATGTGCCGCCGCCACCTCATCCACGGCTGTGACCGCACAGTCGACCGTCACCAGTAGCTGCGTGCCGCGCACGGCCAGCCGCTGCACGGTCTGCGCGTTGAGGCCATAGCCATCGCTCGCGCGGTCGGGCAAGTAGTAGTCCACGTCACCACCCAGCTCGCGCAGTGCCCGCACCAGCACCGCCGTCGAGCAGATGCCGTCTACGTCGTAGTCGCCGTGCACGGTGATCCTCGAACTGGCTGCCACATTGCGGAGGATCATCTCCACCGCGGCGCCGATGCCGCGAAACTCCTGCGGCGAGTGCTCCTCGGTGCCAGCCAGGAACGCCCGCGCTCGCTGTGGCTCGGAGAGACCTCTGCGCACCAGTACTTGCGCGAGTGAGCCGCTAACCCTCAGCTGGTGCTGCAGCCGCTCGACGTCCTCTACAGGGCATGCGGGGATCTCAAATCGGAAGGGAGGCACCCGGCGAGACTACGGCTGGGGTGGGACGGAACGGCACCAGACACCACTGGGGCCGGGCTCGCGCGCCCCGATCGCGGCGATACCCGGCCTCAGCGAATGCAGCGTCCTACGGTTTGGCGAGAACTTGGAAGACGGGCTGGTAGCCTGCTCCGCCCGCACTTTGGAGTTCACCCCTGACGTACGTGTCTTCAGGGAACGGGATTACGCCCACCGAGGGGACTCCCCCATCGAGCGGAGGATCTGGGACGAATTCTCCATCCCATTCTTTGTATGACGTCTGCACGCCGATGTTCACAACATCGTTCGGGTTGTCGCTTTCCGTATCGGTGAACATGACGATTGCCTTTTCAGGCAGAACCGCCGCCGGAAAGAAATGTTTGAATTTGACCGTCGCCAAGTAGCCGCCCACGTCGCAGTTCACACCGAAGCCCTTGCCTTCAGGGGTAGGCGGGCATTCCACGTTCGTGGAGGGACGATAGGGGATCTTGAAGGTCTCCGTCGAGGATGCGACCAGCGCCCCGAGTGCGTTGCCGGCGCCGACTTCATAGACACTGGCTGTCAATTTGTAGGAGAACTTCTTCCCCAGGTGCGGTGTGAAGCAATTTTCGAGCTGGTAGACCCCGTGTTCGCATGTGAAGCTGTCTACCTGCGCGATCAAGCTCTTGATCACCCCTGGCCGGTGGGAGAATTCGACGATACCGCCAAAGGGAAATTCAAATGGGGCCGCCGAGTAGGTGTCCTGGTTCGGATGCCCGTTCACCATGGTCGGCACGGTGTTGAGGTCGCTGTATACGACTTTCCCCGCAGCACTCGCTCCCGCGGCGCTTATCGCCAGAGCCATGACCGCGATCACACCCACGGCCGCTGCCAGCCACGTGCGGTTCACTGGAATCTTTCCGTTCATCTGGTCTCCACTCCTTAGCATTGGCGCCTGCGGCCGACCGCGGCCCGGCGCGCGCATTTATCTCACCAGCGCGGTCATCTCCAGCCCGCGCAGGGCTCGCACGCGGGCACTCTATGCGAAAGACGGAAACAATGTCAGCCCACTTGTACTATTTCAGTACTCGGGCTGTCATAGTTCTCAGAATCTTTACTCGGGCAGCGGCACGGATCGGCCGTGCGCGCGTTCGCGACGCATACCCTCGAGATAAATCAACGCGATCCCGACCAGCGCACCGGGCACCGCATAAAGCACAACGCCAATGTCCGTGGCCTTTTCGCCAGGAATGCGCAGCGCTGAGACCTTGACTGCGTAGATGATCAACCCCACCACGATCGAGCCGACCAGCGAGCCTACAAACGCACCGACGATCCCACCCCAGAAGCGGTCGGGCATGAAGATCGTGAAATGCCAGATCGCAAGTCCCATGATCACCCAGCCAAGCAGTCCCATCAGCGAGCCCTCCCATGACGTTTGTTGCGACGCCCACGGCTCTTCTGGCGTGGCTTAGGATCTTCCTTTAGCACCAGGTCCTCTGGTGTGAGATCTGCGGCTGGATCGCGCTCGGGCGCCGCCGGCGCCGCCGGAGCACTGGCCTGCGCCACGCTTGCACCGCGACCGCGTCCACTCGGCGGCGCGCCGTTGTCGGGCTTACCCTCGACATCGAGATCACGGACAAGTTCCTGAAACTCGTCCCTGGAGAGCTGCTGGCCAGGTTCCTCGGGCGCGATCAAGTTGCCCCGTCGCGTGCGCTTGCGCTTCTGAATCGGGTCCACATCCTCGGGAGCGCCCGTGGCAGTCAACGCGTATGCGGGCACCGCGTCCAGTTCGCGCACGATCCGTGCCCGCCGCACGCGATAGCCGGGCTCGCGCTCCTTCCAGTGGGTCAGCACCGGCGAAGCGATGAAGATCGATGAGTAGGCGCCTGATGCGATGCCGATCATCAGCGCGAACGCGAAATCCTGAAGCGTGGGGCCGCCGAAGAACAACAGCGCCAACACCGGCAGGAGCGTGCAGAAGCTCGTCGCCAACGACCGCGTCACGACCTCCGACATCGAGCGGTTGACGATCTGGGAGAACGCAGCTCGCGGCATGCGCGGCACGTTCTCACGTATTCGGTCGAACACGATGATCGTGTCGTACAGCGAATATCCAAGGATGGTGAGCAAGGCTGCCACCGTCGCGGTAGTGACTTCCCTTCCCGTCAGCGAGTACACGCCGGCCGTGATCAACAGATCGTGCATCAGCGCAATCAACACTGGGATCGCGTACTTCCACTCAAAGCGCAGCGCTATGTAGGCAGAGATCACCAAAAGCGACGCGATGATCGCGATTACCGCCGCGTTGGCGACCGTCTTGCCGAAGGTCGGCCCAATCGAGGTCGAGGAGAAGTCCTTCGTCCCCGGCTTGAAGCCTTTCGTACCCGGGGTGCCACTCCCGAACTTCGTATTCAGCTCGCGTTCGATTTCGTTGACCTTGTTCGGCCGTAGCGTCTTTGTTGAGATCTGGTAGCCGCTACCGCCAACACTTGCATTGGTGTATTTCTGCACCTGCGCCGTCGAATACCCCTCGGCGCTCAAAGCGCTCGACACTTCAGACGCTGAGACGTGCTTGACGAAAGCCGTCTGAATGCGTGTGCCCGACTTGAAGTCGATCCCGAAGTTCAGGCCTTTGCCGCCGATCGCAAGCGCCCCGATCAAGAGGATCGTGCCGGACATCGAGAAGAACCACTTGGAGGCGCCCATGAAGTCGAAGGTCCAGCCTTTGCGCCTTTTGCCTGCGCCCAGTGCCGAGGGGTGGCTGACGAGACGCGAGCGACTCATCGCACCAAGCGCGGCCTGCGTGGCAAGCACCGCCGTGAACAGCGACACGAGCGTGCCAATGCCGAGCGTAAAGGCGAAACCCTTGACTTCCGCAGTCGCCAGCGCGAACAGGATGAACGCCGTCATGAACGTCACCACGTTGGCATCGACGATCGCCGCGAAGCCGTGTTTGTAGCCAGTGGCGATCCCGGAGACGATCGATCTGCCCCCGCGGATCTCCTCCTTCACGCGCTCGAAGATCACGATGTTCGCATCGGCGCACACTCCGATCGTGAGGATGTAGCCGGCGATCCCCGGGAGCGTCAGCGTCACCGGGATCAGCTTGACTAGTGCGAAGAAGTAAGCCGCATATATGACCAGACCGCCGACGGCGATCATGCCGAGGAAGCGGTAGAACATCAGCAGGAACAGGCACACCACCGCGAAGCCCGCGAGACCCGCCAGCAGCGCCTGGTTGAGCGCCTGTTTACCAAGCGTCGCGGAGACCTGCGAGCGGGAGATCAGCGACAGCTTGATCGGCAGCGCGCCGGACTGTAGCTCGTTGGCGAGGTTCTGGGCAGAAGTAATCGTGAACCCGCCCGAAATCTCAGAGCCAGTGGAGGCGTCGATCCCTTCCGGGTACTTGTTGAAGTCGATTGACGGCACGGTGATGATCTGCCCGTCGAGCACGACCGCGAAGTGCTGCAGTGCCGCTTCGTGGGAGACGCCCGGCAACTGCGCTTCCTGGCCGCGGTGCGCGATTTCCTTAGTGACCCGTTCGAAGATCGTCTTGCCGTGCGAGGTGAAGCCGAACGTCACGTTGGGCTGCCCGGTGGATTCGTCGTTGCTCTGCGTCGGATTGGTGATGTCCGCGCCATTGAGCACCGGGTCGTCCTTCAGCACATACCAGCTGTTCGGCGAGGCTTCGGTGATTTTGCCTTCGGCGGTTTCCACCGGGTGGGCCTGGACGAGCACCGTGCCGGGATTGACGCGCACCGCCTTGAGCTTCGCGCCCTTCGTGGTGTAGTTGAGGCCGTTGTAGAGATCCGCTTCGCTTTCTTCAGGTCCCCGCACCACCTTTTCGTGGGCGCTATCGAGCAGGTACCAGCTGCCATAGATACAGCCGTTGAGCTGCTTCGGCGTGCAGCCGTGCTCCCAGGTCGTGTTTGTCTTTCGTAGTTCGGCTGGCCGTTTGGCGGCACGCAGGACGGCCTCGTACTGTTTCAACCCCGCGGTGACGCCGCCGGGCCCAGACGTTGTCGCGTCTCCGGTCACGGTGCCTTCGGTCGGCGCCGGCTGGCCGTTGGCGCCAATTACGTTCTTCTCCCAGTCGTAGAACTGCAGTTGCGCGGTCTTGCCGACCTCAGCTTCGGCTTGGTGGACGTTCTTGACTTCCGGCAGCGCCACGTCGATTTCCTTTTCGCCCGAGCGGTTGATTTCCGGCTGGGCGACACCCAACTGATCGACGCGCGTGCGCATGATGTTGATCGCGCGTTCGAGCGATTCCGTGTCTACTTTGGACTGCGCGGTGGGCTTGGCCTGGTAGACCAGCTCGACGCCGCCCTTCAGTTCCAGACCCAGGCGCGTCTTCTTCGTGACGATCGCAGCCAGCGATGCGGCAACGAGGCCAGCGACGATCAGCAGGATCAAAGTATTGCGGCGGCGGTCGGTCATCGTCTCATGAGACTACTTGTCCGGGGTCAGCACAAGCAACAGGCCACCGTCGTCGTCATAGGCGGGGAACATGTCCGCTTTCGCATTGGCCGCGACATCGCGTTCGCCACTCACCCGTACCGGCACCTCCAGCGCACGCACCCCCCACTCGAGCACCGTCTTCACCGGATCGTCGCCGTTGGCAAAGCTCAAGCCCAGCACCTCCTCGACGCGCTGGCCGATTACAGCTTCCTCCTCGAGGCCTGTAAATGCAAAGGAATTCTTTCCGCATCCGACGATACGACCCTCGCCGTCGCAGACGAAGAACGCCGCATCCGGAGCGGGGTAGTAGTCGTCGAGGAGTTCGAACAGGAACGCAAAGCCGCACTTGTCGCAGCCCTTGCGCTGGCGGGTGAATCCGAGGTTGCCGTCCAGCTCGGAGGTGCGGTGACCGCAGTTTGGGCAGATGAAAGGATGGGCCATAGTGTCCCTAACAGACTACGCAAGCCGGACCGTGAAGGCGCCTCGCCGCGGATCGCTCGGCGCTTGCACCTCAGCGCGTCTCAGAACAGCGCAGCCTCGATCGGCTCCGGAGGCGCAAGCCCGAGGTGCTCGTAGGCGGCCGGGGTCACCATCCTGCCGCGCGGCGTTCGCTTGATCAGCCCTTCCTGCAACAGATACGGCTCATACACGTCCTCGATCGTGTCCTGCTCCTCACCCACGGCAACAGCCAATGTCGAAAGGCCCACCGGCCCACCGCTGAACTTCAAGCAGATCGCGCTCAGGATCTCGCGATCCAGCCGATCCAGACCCCGCTCGTCGACCTCGAGCATCTCGAGCGCCGCGTGCGCTGCCGCGGCCGTCACCACGCCGGCCATGCGCACCTCGGCGAAGTCACGCACGCGCTTCAGCAGCCGGTTGGCGATCCGCGGCGTGCCCCGGCTGCGAGCGGCGATCGCAAGCGCGCCATCCTGCTCCAACTCGATCTCCAGGATGCCCGCCGAGCGACGTACGATGATCGCGAGCTCATCCACCGCGTAAGGCTCCAGGCGCGCCTGGATGCCGAAGCGATCGCGTAGCGGCGTCGTCAACAGGCCCGTGCGCGTGGTCGCTCCGACCAGCGTGAACGGCGGCAGCTCGAGCGTCACGACACGCGCGCCCGCCCCCTGCCCCACGGTGATCGGCAAGCGATAGTCCTCCATCGCCGGGTAGAACGTCTCCTCCAGGGTGCGCGCGAGGCGGTGGATCTCATCCACGAAGAACACGCTGTGAGGCTCCAAAGCCGTCAGAAACGCCGCGATGTCGCCCTTGCGCTCAAGTGCTGGGCCGGCCGTTTGCACAAATGGGACATCGAGCTCCGCTGCCACGATCTGCGCGAGTGATGTCTTGCCGAGCCCTGGTGGCCCGGCAAGCAGCAGATGGTCGAGCGCCTCGCCACGCGCGCTGCAAGCCTCGATCGCCACCGTCAGCTGCTCGCGCAGCGTCTGCTGGCCGACGAACTCATCCAGCCGTCGCGGGCGCAGCGAGCGATCGAGCTCGTCTTCTCCGACCAGATAGGGCGTTTGGATACGGGCTGCTGTCTCGGTCATGGATTCAGGTTCACGACGGTGCGCGCGCCAGACGCAGTGCCTGGCCGATCAAGTCCTCTGCTGTCTCTCCCTCGGCACCTGCGAGCAGCTCGTGTGCCTCGCTTGCCGTGTATCCGAGCTCGAGCAGGCCATCGTGCGCCAACAGCCGCGGATCCTGCCCCTCCCCGCGGCGCGCAACTATTGGGACACGCACACTGGCTACGTCACTGTCGACGCCGACCTTCTCACGCAGCTCAACGATGATCCTTTCCGCCGTGCGCTTGCCGATTCCGGGCACCGCCTGAAAGCGCGCTGCGTCGCCAGCCGCAAGCGATGCGATCAATGCGCGCGGCGGGCCCGCCGACAGCACCGCCAGTGCAACCTTCGGCCCGACCGCCTGCACTGACAGCAGCATCAGGAACAGGTCGCGCTCCTGCTCAGAGGCAAAGCCATAGAGCGCGAGCGCGTCGTCGCGCACGATCAAGTGCGTGTGCAGCGTCACCTCATCGCCCACTGCGGGCACCTGCGCAAGCGTCTGCGCCGAGACGGCCGCGCGATAGCCAACGCTGTTACTCAGCACCACGACGTGGTCGCTGCGGCGCACCGCCACCTCGCCTCGCAACAACGCGATCATCCCGAGGATCCTGCCAGCGCCATCGCCATCGGCGCACAGTTCGCATGACAGAGCGCCACCGCCAGAGCATCGGCCGCATGATCGGGCCGCGGCTCCTCGGCCAGGCCGAGCAGCACCTTGACCATGCGCGCCACCTGGTCCTTCTGCGCGCGGCCGCTGCCGCATACCGAGCCCTTGACCTGTTGCGGGGTGTAGCTGGTGCACGGCAGGCCATGCTGGCCGGCTGCGAGCAGGATCACGCCGCGTGCCTGTCCCACCGCGAACGCCGTGCGCACGTTCTGGCCGAAATACAGCTCCTCGAGCGCCACTGCATCCGGCTTGTGCTCCTCCAGCAGTGCCTCCACCGCGGCGTGGATGTCAGTCAGACGCCGCTCCGGGGCAATCCCAGCGCGAGTCTCGATCACGCCGCCGTCCAACGCCAGCAGCCGACCGTCGCGACGCGTGACCACGCCGTAGCCGGTGTTGGCGAGACCGGGATCTATGCCGAGGACGATCACGGTCTGTGATTCTGCGCCCGGCATCGGACGCCTGCCTGCCCTACGCTGCGCGGAGATGAGCACCAAGCCGCCCGATTTCGTCACAGAGGGGCTGCTCGATGGCCTGGAGGGCGGGGCGCGCGCCGAGCGCCTGGCGCTGCTCGAGCAGCTGACTGCCGAAGGCGTACCCATGTCGGAGCTGCGCCGCACGACCGCGAGCGGCACGATGATCTTCCTCCCCGCCGATCGTGTGATCGTCGGTCCTGAGCGCTACACAGCCGCCGAAGTGGCTGAGCTGAGCGGCGTGGAGATGGAGTTCCTCACGGCAGCACGCCGCGCGATGGGTCTCCCCATCCCCGACCCCGACGAGCCCGTCTACACCGAAGGCGAGCTCGACTCCGCTCGCAGGACGCTCGTGGCACGCCAAGCCGGCATTCCCGACGATGACATCCTCGAGTTGCTGCGCGTGCTCGGCCGCGGCCTCGCCCAGGCGGCCGAGGCGATGCGGGCGCTACCGCTGAAGCTCGTGCTGGAGCCAGGCATCAGCGAAAGCGAGCTCGCCCGTCGCTACGGCGAGGCGGCAGCGCAGCTGTACCCGATGGTCGATCCGCTGATCAGCAACATGCTTGCGCTGCACCTGCGCCACACAGCGCAAAGCGAGGTGATCAGCGCGATGGAGCGCAGCGGTGGTCGACTGCCCGGCTCGCGCCAGGTGGCTGTGTGCTTCGCCGACCTCGTGGGCTTCACCCGCCTCGGCGAGGAGGTGGCGCCTGAGGAGCTCGGGCACCTTGCAGCCCGGCTGGAGGCGCTCGCTGCCGACGCCGCTGAGCCGCCCGTAAAACTGGTCAAGACGATCGGTGACGCAGCCATGCTCACCGCCCCTGAGGCAGAGCCGCTGCTGAATGCGGCGCTGAACCTGATCGACGCCGCCAACGCCGAGGGCGAGGACTTCCCAGAGCTGCGCGCCGGTGCGGCCGTCGGGCTCGCGCTCCCGCGTGCGGGCGACTGGTTCGGGCGGCCGGTCAACCTCGCCAGCCGCATCACCGCGATTGCCCGGCCCGGCAGCATGCTCGCCGAGCGCGAGGTGCGCGACGCAGCGGGCGACGCCTACGCGTGGTCGTTCGCCGGCGAGCGGCGCCTGCGCGGCATTCGCGGCTCGGTACCTCTGTTTCGCGCGCGGCGACTGGACTCATCGGGCTAACGGCGCAGAGCGATCTAGCGGGAGAGCGGTGCGCCACGAGCCGGGATGAGCGCGCCCACCGCATCCTGTTCGGGGTCGTGCCCCCAAAGCCGCCATGGCGCCTGCCCCGAGGCCCACAGGTCGTTGAGCGCGACCGCGTCCTTGTATGTATCCATGCACTCCCAGAAACCCTGGTGGCGGTGTGCGCGCAGATCCCCTGCGAGCACTAGGCGCTCCAAGGGAGCTCGCTCGAGCACGCTGTCGGGCTCCAGGTAGTCGAACAACCCTGATCCAAAGCAAAAGAAGCCACCGTTGATCCAGTGATCGGACGTGGGCTTCTCGCGGAAGCCCGTCACGCGTCCGTCCTCGGTCAGATCGGTCACACCGAACTGCAGCTGTGGGCGCACCACGGTCATGCTCGCCAGCGCACCGTGAGCGGCATGAAACTCCAACAGCCCCTCGAGGTCGATGTCGGCAACCCCGTCCGCATAGGTCGCGCAGAACAACTCGTCTGCCGCCAGATGCTCCTCCAGCAGCTTGATGCGCCCGCCTGTCTGGGTGTCCAGGCCGGTGTCCACGCACTCGACACTCACACCCTCGGGCCATGCATGTGTGGCGACAAACTGCTCGATCATCTCGCTGCGGTAGCCCGTCGCCAGCAGGAAGCGACTAAAGCCCTGCACGGCATACAGCTGGATCACGTGCCACACGATCGGCATGCCGCCGATCTCCACCAGCGGCTTGGGAATCGCCTGCGTGTGCTCCTGCAGGCGCGTGCCGCGACCGCCGCACAGGATCACCACCGGTGGGCGCATCACCGCGGCCACGAGCGGCCGCTCAGCCTGCGACACGCTCAAGTACGTCGGCGGACACGTCGAAGTTGGCGTGCACAGCGCTCACGTCGTCGTTGTCTTCCAGCGCGTCGATCAAGCGCATCAGGCTGCCCGCGTGGGACTCCTCGAGCGGCACGAGACTCGACGGCCGGTAAGCCATCTCGGCGCTCTGCATCTGCACGCCAGCGTCCTCAAGTGCCTGACGCACACGCGCGAAATCGGCTGGAGCGGTGATCACCTCAAAGACGTCATCATCGGTGCCAATGTCCTCCGCGCCGGCGTCCACGGCCACCATCAGATCGTCTTCGGAATAGTTCTCCGCGTCGATCACGATCATGCCCTTCTTGTCGAACAGGTAGGAAACCGAGCCCGGCTCGCCGAGGCTGCCGCCATTCTTGGAGAACGCATGCCTGACATCGGCACCGGTGCGGTTGCGGTTGTCGGTCAGCGCCTCCACCAGCACCGCCACGCCCCCGGGGCCGTAGCCCTCGTAGAGAACGCTCTCGATCGCGTCCGCCTCGCCGCCCTCGCCCGTGCCTTTGGCGATCGCGCGCTCGATGTTGTCCTTCGGCATCGACACTTCCTTGGCCTTACGTATGGCGTTCTCCAGCACCACGTTGGTCTCCGGATCGCCACCGCCATCGCGAGCGGCGACCATGATCGCTCGCGAGAGCTTGGAGAACTGCGCACCCCTGCGCGAGTCCACGACGGCCTTCTTGTGCTTGATACTCGACCACTTCGAGTGCCCTGACATAACCGCAAGTCTACGAAGCCATCGCATCGGAAGACTGCCCGCCCGGCGAGCAGGGGCGCTCAGGGCCGGCCCACTAGGATGCGCGAGCACATGAGCGGCACACCTTCCCCCGACATCTTCAAGGCCTACGACATCCGCGGTCTGTACCCCGAGCAGATCGACGGTGATGCCGCCGAGCGCATCGGCGCCGGCTTCGCGGTGGTCCTCGCCGGCCTCGCCGGCAAGGACGTCAGCGATCTGCGAGTTGGTCTTGGCCGCGATATGCGCCTGAGCGCACCGGAGCTCGCGGCGCGCTACCGCGCGGGGCTGTTGGCGGCTGGTGCGAGTGTGATCGACGCCGGCCAGGTAGGCAGCGAGATGCTCTACTACCTCGTCGGCTCACGCGAGCTCGACGGTGGCCTGATGTGCACGGCGTCGCATAACCCCAAGGCCTACACGGGCGCGAAGCTCGTACGCGCGGGCGCGCTCGCACTGTCCGGGGACGAAGGGATCCAAGACATTCGCCGCTGGATCGAATCACCCGACGCAGCCAGTGTGCCTATCGGCGGTGAGCCGCGCGGCGGCACGGTCGAGGCGGTGGACCTGTTCGATGAGTTCCAGACGGCCGCGCTGCGCTTCATCGACGCGGACGCCGTGCGCTCGACACCACGACCGCTGAAGGTCGTCGTCGACGGCGGCAACGGCATGGCGGGCCCGATGGTCGGACCGCTGCTCGAGAGCCTCGAGCTCGAGCTGATCGAGACCTACTGGACACCCGATGGCAACTTCCCCGACCACGAGCCCAATCCGCTACTGCCTGAGAACCGGAAGTTGATCATGGAGAAGGTCCGCGACACCGGTGCAGACCTCGGCATTGCCTGGGACGGAGACGCAGACCGCTGTTTTTTCATCGACGACACTGGCGCGTTCGTCGACGGCGACTTCCTCACCGCTCTTCTCGCCCAGACGCTGCTCGAGAAAAGCCCCGGCGAGGCGATCCTCTACGACGTGCGCGCCTCGCGCGCGGTACCCGACACGGTCACGCGCGTGGGTGGAACGCCCTACATGAACCGGGTAGGGCACGCGTTCTTCAAGACACGCATGCGCAAGGAGGGCTCGCTGTTCGGCGGCGAGGTCTCCGGGCACTACTACTTCCGCGACTTCTACTGCGCGGACTCCGGCACGCTCCCCGCCCTGCTCGTGCTCGAGTTGCTGTCAAAGAGCGGCAAGCGCATGTCGGAGCTGCTCGCCCCCTACCACGCCAAGTACTTCATCTCCGGCGAGGTCAACTCTGAAGTGGCTGACGCCGCGGCGAAGATGCAGGAGATCGCAGCGCGCTATAGCGATGCGCGCCAGCAGCACCTGGACGGGATCTCGATCGACTACGAGGACTGGCACTTCAATGTGCGCTCCTCCAACACCGAGCCGCTCTTGCGTCTGTGCCTGGAGTCACTCGTCTCGACCGCGGACATGGAACGCCGCCGCGACGAGGTGCTCGCGCTGATCCGCTCGCCTGCGCCCCCCGGGGTATGAGCGCTGACGAGGTCACTGAGCGCCAGCAGCAACAAGAGCGCGCGGCGCTGGCCGTCGCGGCCGAGGCTGGCATCCATCGCCTGGCCATCCCCACACCATTCATGGTCGGGCGCGTCAACGCCTACTTGATCGAGGACTCACCGCTCACGCTCGTAGATTCCGGTCCCAACTCGGCCAAGGCGCTGGATGAGCTCGAGCAGGCCCTTGCGACCCACGGGCACCGGATCGAGGACATCGAGCTGCTGGTGATCAGCCATCAGCACATCGACCATTTCGGACTCGCCGCGATTCTCGCGCGGCGCTCCGGCGCCGAAGTCGCCGCGCTGGAGAGCCTCGCACCGTTCCTCGCCGGCTACGGCCGCCAGAGTGACCTGGACGACGGCTTCGCTAAGCGCCTGATGCTGAGCCACGGTATCCCCGCCGAAATCGTGGCCGCCCTGCGAGCCGTCTCTGCCAGCTTTCGCGCCTGGGGCTCCGCGGTCGAGGTGACCAGGCCTCTGGCCGACGGCTCCGATCTCCAGTTGCGAGATCGCACGCTACGGGTGCTGCATCGCCCCGGTCACAGCCCGTCCGACACCGTGTTCCTCGACGAGTCCCGTGCGCTACTGCTGGCGGCTGACCACCTGATCGCGCACATCTCATCCAACCCGCTGCTCGCCCGCCCCCTGGACGCCCCCGATGAGGAACCCACGCCGCCACCACCGCGCCCGCAAGCCCTCGTCACCTACATCGACTCCTTGAAGAAGACCCGAGAGATGGACCTCTCACTGGTGCTCCCCGGTCACGGGCGGCCGATCACCGACCACGTGTCCCTGATTGACGAGCGCTTCCGCATGCACCAGCGGCGTGCCGAGAAGATCCGCCGCCTGATCGCCTCCAAACCGCATACTGCACATGAGATCGCGCAGGAGCTGTGGGGCAATGTGGCGGTTACGCAGGCTTACCTGACGCTGTCTGAGGTTCTCGGGCATGTCGACCTATTGCTGCTCGACGGGCTGGTGGTGGAGGATGCGCGGGAGGGCGTTGTGCATTTCCAGGCGGCTTAACACCTAGAACAAGCCGCACCTGCGCGGCGACGTTCGCCCCAGTCGATATTCATGACCAGCTGCACGCGACGCACGACGCCATGCTCGCACGACGGGATCACCTGTGCGCGCGACGGTCAGTCGGTAGCGCGAGCGCTCTCGCACGAACAGGATGGTCGCGCCAGCGTACGGAAACCCACCCATTTTGAGCGTTGGCAGGTTCAAGCGCTCCATGGTGTTCATCTTTCCCTGGCCATGCCAGGTCAGCTTGCGGTCCGTCCATTCGCTCCCGCCGGAGACGAGCACCGGTTGACCAATGAGATGATTGCTGTGGCCACCACCGAGGCGGAAGAACCGGTAGGCCTCGCGAGGCAGCTCAAGCTGATTGTCCGACCCGCCTGATTGCCCTCGAGCCTCGACCCACAGAGCGTTGAAGCTAGCTGGCGCCAGCCCCACCGCGACGGCATCTGAGAAGATTGTCAAGGTGCCTACGCTTACCCTCGGCGCCGGCGCGCTTTCACGGTCGAGAACGACACCGGGAGGCTTGCGTCGTCGCTCAGCGACGTAGCGCTTTAGCAGCGGGTCGGTCAATTCGACCGATGTCGCCAAGAGCTCGTTCCACGCCAGCTCGAAGTCTCGGCGATTGGAAAGCAGTGACATCGTGGCGGCCTCCACGTTGTCTGTCAGCGCAGCCTGCGTGAGGTTGGCCGAGCCAACGAGCGCGCGCGAAGCGCCTTTCGCGACGAACGCGTACACCTTTGGGTGGTAGTGGGACCGCGCCGGCTGCGATAGGCAAACCGTCCACCCAAGCGAGCGCAGATAGGTCAGCGCGTGCGGCTCAGTGAGGTGAAAGTCGGTCGTCAAGATTACGGTCTTGGGGATCTTGGACCAGCGCTTATACCCGATCCGTTCTTCCAGGCGGGGCATCAGCGTCTTGCATCCTTTTGTCGTGGCGTACGCGACAGCGAAGCGCAGCTCGTCTGTAGCAGGCGTGGCCAGTGACTCGAGCGACATGAGCATCGCCGTAGGGCGTGAGGGACTCTGAAGCACGAACGTCGTCATCGCGAAGCATGAAATTAGCCAACGATGTGGACAGATCGCTGCGAGGTGCGTCAGGCGCTCCCGCGTATGGCCGTGCTCAGCCAGGCGGCCACGAGATCAGCGGCCTACCGATCTCCCAGTGGTGACCGAACGGATCCTCGATCCTGCCTAGGCGCCAGCCGTGTTCATCGGCCGCGGCGCGCACCTCGATTGCGCCAGCAGACACCGCTCTGGCGATCGCGGCGTCGGGATCTGCCACGACGAGCAGCATCCGCACCGTAGCGCCACCGAGCGACTCAGGGCTGAGGTTGAGGTGCTCGGGAGACTCGTCAGCGACCCAGAACGAGGTCGTCCCCACGGCGAGCTGCGACACGACCGACTCGTGCACGTCGCTGCCACCCACGCGATACACCTCGACGGCTCCAAGCGCCGCCTTGTAGAACTCCACCGCGTCGCGGCCGCGCCGGACCGACAGCTGCGCGACGACGCCGGGCTGTGTCACGACGCCCGGCTGCGCCCGGCATGCGAGCTTGCGCAGGTGCTCGACGTTGGCGCGGTCATCGGGCTCGGAGCTGGCGTTCGTTGCGAGCCATGCGTCGAGGATCTCCCCCAGCTCGGCCTCTGACGTCGCGCGCAGGCTCATGGCGAGCACGTTCGCGTCATTCCACTTCCGTGCGCCGACGGCCGTAGCCGCATCCAGGCACAGCGCCGCCCGCACGCCGTCGACCTTGTTGGCGGCGATCGACGCACCGGTGCCCGTCCAGCAACAGACGATCCCCTGCTGGGCGCGCCCCTCGGCGACGTCGCGGGCGGCCGCCTCCGATGCCCATGCCCAATCGTGCCGCTCGCCGCCGGCCAGAGCGCCGTGCGCGATCGTATCGTGACCCCGACGCTCGAGCTCTCCGACGAGCAACCCAGCGATCCCAGTCAACTCGTCGGCTGACACAGAGACGCGCATCAGCGGCCCTCCCCCGCTCCAGGCGCGATCGCGCGCTGTTGTCCGCTCGCGGATGCCTCCAGCACCCAGTCGAGGAACAGCCGGTGCAAACGATCGTCGTCGCCCAGCTCAGCATGGAAGGCCACGGCTAGCGTCCTGCCTTGACGTGCTGCCACCCCATGATCGTCAACCTCACCGAGAATCTCCACGTCGGGGCCGTGCTCGGCGATCCACGGCGCGCGGATGAAGATCCCCCTGATCGGCGGCCCCTGCATGCCGGCGATCGTCACATCCGCCTCGAAGCTTCGAATCTGGCGCCCAAAGGCGTTGCGCTCGGCGCGCATCTCCATCAGGCCCAGGTGATCGCGGTCGAGCATGATCAGGCCCGCACACGAGCCCATGATCGGTGTGCCCCGCGCCGCCAGCTCGCGCAGCGGCTCGGCCAAGCCCTCGCGCTCGATCCCAAGGGTCATCGTCGTCGACTCCCCGCCCGGTACCACCAGCCCATCCAATCCGTCGAGGTCCGGGGGCACGCGCACCTCGCGCGTGCGCGGAGGGTTCGGGCCGAGTTTCGCCAGCATTCGCTCGTGCGCCTCGAAGCCCCCCTGCAGCGCAAGCACGCCAATGAGCGGCGAGGCGCTACCAGCCACGCTGAGCTAGGAGCTGCTCGCTCTCGAGCTTGGAGCTCTCCAAGCTGACCATCGGTGTGCCGAGCCCACGCGAAGCGGCCGTCACGCGCTCGGCGTCCTGCCAGTGCGTGGTCGCTTCCACGATCGCCCGCGCCCGCGACGGCGGGTCCTCTGACTTGAAGATCCCCGAGCCAACGAACACGCCTTCGGCGCCGAGCGCCATCATCAGCGCGGCGTCAGCCGGCGTGGCGATACCGCCCGCGCAGAACAGAACTACCGGCAGGCTGCCGCGTCCAGCTACTTCGCGGACAACATCCAAAGGCGAAGCCAGATTTTTGGCAAAGGTCGCGATCTCATCGCTGCCGAGCGTCGCCAAGCGGCGGATTTCGCCTGTGATCTGGCGCATGTGGCGCACGGCCTCAACAATGTCACCGGTACCCGCCTCGCCCTTTGAGCGGATCATCGCGGCGCCCTCGCCGATTCGCCTGAGCGCCTCGCCCAGATTTGTCGCGCCGCAAACGAACGGCACCTTGAAGTCCCACTTGTCGATGTGATTGGCCTCGTCCGCCGGTGTAAGTACCTCGGACTCGTCGATGTAGTCAACCTCCAACGACTCCAGCACGCGGGCCTCCATGAAGTGCCCAATGCGCGCCTTGGCCATCACCGGGATGCTCACAGCCTCCTGGATCCCAGCGATCATCTCCGGGTCAGACATGCGCGCGACACCACCGTCACGACGAATGTCTGCAGGCACACGCTCGAGCGCCATCACCGCGGCCGCACCGGCGTCCTCGGCTACCTTCGCCTGGTCAGGCGTGACCACGTCCATGATCACGCCGCCCTTGAGCATCTCGGCCAGGCCCGTCTTTACACGGAATGTCGCCTCATCTCTCATGCCCCTTAGTTTGACAGGCGCATCGCGGGCATGAAGGCGAGTGTTCCCGTAGCCGCCCGGCGGGCTCGGCTGCGCGTTCCCGAGACTGGCTCGCCGCGTCAGCGTCGCTGGACGACGTGCGTGCCTGGGTGCGCGGCCAGCTTGACCAGCGCGAGGTTCGCGGGCGTCGGCGGAAGTTCCTCGAATGTCCGGTAGCGCAGGACGAACGTCGGCACCAGCCTGCCGTGCGGGCCAGAACCGTAGTTGATGTCCTCGACCGGCACGAACGTGCGCGCATCGACGATCAGAACGTTGGGTGTCTGGCGACTACGCGCGGCCGGCCCGGTTCGAGGCGGCACGACTTGCAGCCTGTAGACGGCGCGCCCATCTTGGTGCACCTTGTCGAGCACGCGCAGGTGCCCTGCGCGATAGGCCGCTCGGATGACCGCAACTTCATTCATCCGCACCCCGGTCGCTCTAGTGTGTTCGATGACGCCGGGGCGCCCGCTCCACCACGACGACCAAGTCGTACCCGGCGCGATCGCGCTTTCGATCCGCACCCTTCGTTCGGGTCCGTAGTTGCGCCGCTCCAGCGACACGCTGCGTTCGCTCGGCGGATCGCTGATGCTCCAGCGCTGCACCCGCAGGACCATGCGCTTACCGTCGGCTTCGGAGGCCTGTTCGGTGACGACGTAGCGGACGCCGTGCCCGGGCGTGATCGCGCGGTACACAGCCGCGGCGACGTCGAATTGCCCACCACCACCGCCGCGGAGCGCGAACACGAGCAGCGCACACGCCAGCGCGATCGGCACGAGCGCCAGCACGCGCCGGCGACTAGACGGCGCTGCGGCGGTACGCCGGGCCGAGCGCCGACCCGCCCATCCGCGTCCGCGGTCGGTCAGCTCCCGTTCGCGGAGCGCGAGCAGCGGGCCAATCGGCGGCGCGGGCGGGTCCTGCGGCACCGGGTTCACACGGCGCAGGCGGTCAATCGTGTCGGCGTTCATTAAAGAACCTCCACTGGTAGTGATGCATCGGCGCTCTCGCCCGGCGCAAGCTCCACTGCCGCGAGGGCGAGCGCGAAGCGGCGGCGCGCGCGATGGGCGCGCACGCTGAAAGTGCGCGCGCGAATACCGAGCACGCGGGCGGCCTCAGCGTGGCTCAGTTCCTCCCATCCCAGCAGCAGCAGCGCTTCACGGTCATCCTCGCGCAACCCAGCGAGCGCGCGCAGCACGCGCTCGTCGCGCGGACCCCGGCCCAATGGCGGACTGCTCGCGGGAAGCTGCGGTGCGAGGCGCTCGCTCAAGGCGCGCTGGCGCGTCTGCCCGCGACGCTGATTGGCGAGCACGCGGCGCGCGACGCCCAGTAGCCAGATGCGCTCGTCGTGGGGGACATCCGCCAGGCGCCGCCATGCGATCAGGAACACCTCGGCCATCACGTCATCGGCATTCGCAGCGCTCGTCCGCCGCCGCGCGTAGGCGAGCACCGCGCCAGCGTGCGCGCCGTACAGCGCTTCGAAGCGCTCGTCGTCAGTCATACAAGCTGGATGTCCGGATCCACCTCGATGGTTACAGCTTGTTGCCTACTTCAGCCGGAAAGCCTTAATGCGGTCGTCGTACTGCGCGGTATCCCGCGAGTACACGCCGTAGGCTAGCGCCTGGATGACGCTCAACAGCGCCGTATGCGAACGCACGTAAGCGGGGCTGTTGGATGAGTAGTAGAGCTTGATCTGCGCGAGCTTTGCCACCTCAGAGAGGGTCGCGTCGGTGATCGCCGCTGTGTGGGCCTGGCGGTGGCGGGCGAGCTTCATCGCGCGCACAACCAGCGGATGCGGGCGCCCTGCGGATAGCCCGATCACGAGTGTTGCGCCATCGATGCGACCGAGACGACTGAGCGCCTCCTGTGACGGGCTCGCCACAACATCAACACGCAGATCGAGCAGCATCAGCAAATGGCGCAAGTAGCTCGCGAAGAACGCCATCTGGTCGGTGCCCGCGACTAGCACCTTGTCGGCTTCTACAATCGCCTCGATCATCGCGTCCACGGCGCTGCGCGAGACCTTGCGCGCGGTGTCCTCGACATTCAAGTGATCGGCCGCCAGCGCAGCCTCGAACTCGTTCTGGTCCAGTGAGAACAACGGCGCTGAGCTACTCGCCACTCCATCCTTGGCAGCCTTGGCATTGACGCGCCTGTATTCCTCGCGCGCGGCGGCCTGCAACTCGGGGAAGCCCTCGAAGCCAAGCGCCTGCGAGAAGCGCACGACCGTTGAGCTCGAAGTGTTTGCGCGGCGCGCCAACTCCTCGGCTGTCTGGAAGGCCGCCTCATCGAGATGGTCGACTATGTACTGAGCAACGTCCTTCTGTGAGCGCGAGCACTCGTCAAATCGCGCCTGGATGTACTTCGACAGGCTCTGGTGCTCACTGGTTCCACCAATCGGTGAAACCGCTCGTACTGACTCGACTTCGCTGGTGGGACGCTCTGGTGTCTTTGTGGCCGCACGTTTCATCGGCGGTTCTGTTCGACGTATCCAGCTTGCACTCCTTCTGCTGTTTGCACGAATAACGATGATCCGTCCGCGGGTAGGAGACGTACATGAGCTCTATGAGGATCGCGATCGTCGGCGCTGGCGTCTCTGGGCTTGTGGCCGCCCACCTGCTGCAGCGCGAGCACGAGGTTGTCGTGTATGAGGCCAACCCCTACGCCGGTGGACACGTCAACACGATCCGGGTGGAGACTGAGCACTGGAGCCACAACGTGGACACTGGCTTCATCGTGATGAACGATCGCAACTACCCTAATCTCACACGGCTGCTCGACCGGCTGGCAGTCGCCCGCCAGCCGACGCACATGAGCTTCTCCGTCAAGGGCGAGGACGAGGACTTCGAGTACGCGGGCACCCCTCGCGGATTGTTCTGCCAGCCGAGCAACCTGCTGAGCCCGCGCTTCCAGCGGATGGTCCTCGACCTCCTGCGCTTCAACCGCAAACTGCGCCAGCTACTCACGCACGACACCCATGGCGTTGCCGTGCACGCGGATGAGTCGCTGCAGTCGTTCCTAGCTCGCAACCACTTCTCGCGGACCTTCGTGGAGCGCCTGATCGTCCCGCAGGTCTCCGCCGTGTGGTCCGCCGACCCGCTCCTGCTGGACACATTCCCCGTGCGCTTCATCGCCGAGTTCTTCGCCAACCACGGCATGCTCGGTTTTCGCGACCGCCCAAGCTGGTCGACCATCGTCGGCGGCTCAGCGCGCTATGTGGATGCGCTGATCGCACCATTTCGCGAGCGTGTGCGCCTTGCAACACCGGTGCGGTCCATCACCCGCCGCGACGATCACGTCGAGCTGGCACTCGGCGGCTCACACGAGGGCGCGCACGAGCGCTTCGACCAGGTCGTCATCGCCACCCATTCCGACCAGGCGCTCACGATGCTGAGCGATCCATCCGCGCAAGAGGCACGACTGCTGCGGGCAATCCCATACCAGCGCAACGAGGCGGTGCTGCACACCGACAGCGCGCTGCTGCCACGTCGCCGCCAAGCCCGCGCGGCATGGAACTTCCATCTGCTGCGCCAGCCCAAGCCGCTGAGCACAGTCACCTATTACATGAACCACCTGCAGCGCCTGGATGCCGACCGCGACTTCTGCGTCACGCTCAATCGCAGCGAGGCGATCGACCCCGCGAAGGTAATCCGCACAATCTCATACGCCCACCCCGTATATACGCCAGCGGGCGTCGCTGCGCAAAGCGAGCACAAGACGATCAGCGGCCTCGAGCGCCGCACGCACTACTGCGGCGCCTACTGGGGCTGGGGCTTTCACGAGGACGGCGTGTGCAGTGCGCTGCGCGCGTGCGAGCCGTTCGGGGTGACGTTGTGAGTGACGCTACGCCAGCTATGCGCCCGCCGGCACCCGCGCGGGTCGCGCGCACCGGCGCCTCGTGCCTGTACGAGGGCTCCGTGCGCCATCGCCGCCACGGCACGCCCAGCGACGAGCTCCACCACCGGATGTTCATGGTCTTTCTCGATCTAGACGAGCTCCCCGACTGCTTCGACAGCCGCATGCTGTGGTCCGCCAGGCGCCCCGCGCTCGCTTGGTTTCGCCGCGCGGACTACCTCGGCAACCCGCACACGCCGCTTGCCCAGTCGGTGCGCGAGCTCGTCGCCGAGCGCACCGGCGAGACGCTAGACGGGCCGATCCGGCTACTCACGCACCTGCGCTACTTCGGACACTGCTTCAACCCTGTCAGCTTCTACTACTGCTACGACCGTGGCGGCGAGCATGTGCGGGCAGTCGTTGCCCATGTCACCAACACGCCTTGGGGCGAGCGCCACGCCTACGTGATGGCGGTCGGGCACGCGGCCGACCATGGGACCGTCAAGCTGATCGGCGGCCAGTTCGAGAAGGCGCTGCACGTCTCGCCGCTGATGGGCATGGAGCACACTTACGACTGGCGGCTGACCGAGCCGGGTGAGCGGCTGGCAGTGCACATTGCCTCCCAGCGCGCTGACGGAGCGACGGTCTTCGACGCAACGCTCGCCCTCGAGCGCCGCGAGCTGAGCGCACACGAGCTCAACCGCGCGCTCGCGCACTACCCGCTGCTGACACTGCGGATCCTCGCCCGCATCTACGCCCACGCCGCACGATTGCGCCTGCGCGGCGCCCGCTACTTCCCCCACCCGCCCCAGCAGGCCGCGCCATCCAGCAGCGCCGTCACGCCCGGACACGCAGCCGGCAGACGTGAGCACGCAGCCGTCACGCCGGAACACGCCGACCACAAAGCGGCGGTGTCGGCATGAGCGCTCGCGAGCTGGTCGCCCGCAGGCCGGTCTCGCTGCAGCGCCCGCATGCGCACTGGCTGCGACGCCGCTCCGACAGCGCCGCGCGCGCGCTCGTGCTGCGACTGCTCACGCGCATTCGCGGCGGCGAGCTCGTGCTGATCGAGGACGGGATCAGCCTTCGCTTCGGCGGGATCCTCGCCGAGCGACCGCTGCGAGCGGTCGTACATGTGCGCTCTCAGCGCTTCTACCGCCAGCTGTTGCGCGGCAGTATCGGGCTGTGCGAGTCGTACATGGACGGACTGTGGAAGTGCGATGACCTCGTCGCGCTGACGCGCATCGCCGCGCTCAACGCCGGCGCGCTCGACACGTTCAGAAGGAGGCTCGCGCCGGTACTGATCCCCGTCCAGCGCTGGGCACGGTGGCTCGCGCGCAACACGCCAATGCGCTCGCGCAAGCGGATCGCCGCCCACTACGACCTCGGCAACGAGCTGTTCGCGCTGTTCCTCGACCGCACGATGATGTACTCCTGCGCCGTCTTCGAGAGACCGCAGGCGACCCTCGAAGAAGCGTCGCTTGCCAAGCTCGAGCTGGTATGCGCGAAGCTCGCGCTGAAACAGTCAGACCACCTGTTGGAGATCGGCACCGGCTGGGGCGGGCTCGCGATTTACGCCGCCCAGCACTACGGCTGTCGTGTCACAACCACGACCATCTCTCGCGAACAGCACGCCTATGCCTGTGAGCGGGTACGAGAAGCGGGGCTCGAGGACCGCGTGAGCGTGTTGCTCGAGGACTACCGCGAGCTCACTGGCCGCTACGACAAGCTTGTGTCGATCGAGATGATCGAGGCGGTCGGCTGGCAGTACTTCCCCACGTACTTCCGTCGCTGCTCTGAGCTGTTGGCAGATGACGGCGCGATGCTGCTTCAGGCGATCACCATCGACGACCGCGCCTACCACGTGGAGAAGGCCGGCAAGAGCTTCATCAACACCTACATCTTCCCCGGCGGTTGCCTGCCCTCGCTCGAGATCATCTCGCGCTCGCTCGCGCGCATGACCGATCTGCAGCAGGTGCACTTGGAGGACATCACCGCCCACTACGCCACCACGCTCGAGCGCTGGCGGGAACGCTTCCTCGACGCCACCGAGCAGCTGACCGAGCTCGGCTACGACGAGCGCTTCCGCCGGCTGTGGGAGCTTTATCTGAGCTACTGCGAGGGCGGCTTTCGCGAGCGACGCATCCAGGACGTGCAGCTGCTGCTCGCCAAGCCCGGCTACCGCGCCGAGCCTGCGCCGGTAGTGTCCGTCGCTGCATGAGACGCAGCCTGTTTGAAGACCTCCACGAAGACTTCCGCGCGAGCTTCCGCACGTTCCTCGAGCGGGAGGTGCTTCCGCACTACATGGACTGGGAGCGCGAGGGGATCGTCCCGCGCGCCCTCTACGCGGCCGCGGGACGCGGCGGCTTTCTCGCGATGGCGGTCCCGGAGGCCGACGGCGGCGCCGGCGCCGACGATTTCCGGCTGAACCTCGTGATCGGCGAAGAGTGCCAGCGCGAGGGGGTCGCGAGCTTCGGCCTCGGCATCACGCTCCACAACGACATCTGCCTCCCCTACTTCCTGAGGTACTGCTCGCCCGAGCAGCGCGAGCGCTGGCTCCCGGGCATCGTCTCGGGCGAGCTGATCACGGCGATCGCGAT
>DATHLT010000087.1:0-28466 GCA_035487855.1 Solirubrobacteraceae bacterium | reverse complement strand
GAACGTGACCGTGTCAACTCCAGAAGTGAGCAGCTCGACACCGAGCGTGCCGGAAACAGCGCCGACGGAAACCCGCACCTCGAGCAGCCCGGAAAGTGGACAAGGCGGAAGCACCAGTGGGGGGAGCTCCGGCGGTGGTGGCTCGAGCGGAGGTGGCTCAGGCGGGTCCTCAGGTGGTAGCGGCGGGTCCACGGGTGGCGGCCAACAGCCGTCGACGGGCAGTGGCTCGCCGACCGCCACTGCGGCATCGGTGTCGGACTCCACGAACGGTCAGTCATCCTCCACCGTGTCACCTGGCGCCGGGCTCCATCGCAGCTCTGGGCGCACGAGCGGCAAATCGCCAGTGCGAGGAAAGCGGGGCGGACCACGGGCTCGCACAGGCACGACGGCTCACGCAAGCGGTTTGGGAAGTATTGCGACGGCTGGCGCCGGGTTCGCCTCCGCTGACTCGCGCTCCGCGAATACGTCTGGAAAGACCCGCTCGGCTGGGCACGCGAGCAACCCGTTGGACACGATCGGCGCACACATCCCGCTTCCGCTTCCGGTGCCCGACTGGAGCAAGCCGATCATCGCGCTGCTGCTGGTGCTCGTGATCGGCTTCGCCATTCGCTCGGGGACGGCGGGGCGGCGGGCTCGACGCCTCGAGGGTCAGCAGGCGACGTTGCTACGTGACGTGGACGCGATGCAGGCGGCACTCGTGCCGAAGGTCCCCGCTCGGGTTGGCGGCCTGTCGGTTTCTGTTGCGTACAGACCGGCGGATGGACCGGCGGCGGGAGGCGACTTCTATGACGTGTTCGTGCCGGAGCGCGGCAAGATCGCGATCATCCTCGGCGATGTCGTCGGGCACGGGCACGGAGCGCTAACACACGCTGCGCTGACTCGCTACACGCTGCGCGCATATCTGCAAACGGGCATGGAACCGCGTGCGGCGCTCGCGCTGGCGGGGAGGGTGCTGGCCGACCGCAGCTTGGAGAACTTCGCAACGGTTGCCGTTGCGGTCTACCACGCGCGCGAGGGGCGCCTGGTGTACGCGAGTGCGGGTCATCCGCCGCCGCTGCTTCACGGTCTGCAGACACGCGAGCCGCTTGCTATGTGTGCATCGCCGCCGATTGGCTGGAACGTCCCCACGGGGCGCCGTCAGACGACAGTGTCACTGCCCCCCGGCGCCGTCGCGTGCTTCTTTACGGACGGTCTGATCGAGGCTCGCTGCAAGGAGATGAGGTTGCTGGGGCGCCGGCGCTTGAGCGAGATCCTCGCTGCCCTTGGCCCTCGGCCTGACGCCGAGAAGCTGCTTGCAAAGGTGCGCGCGACGGCGCTTAGTACCCCGGATGACATGGCAGCCTGCATCGTGGTGCCAGAGATGACGGTTGTTCCCGGACGCACTCATGTCGAGGAGCTGGAGGCGGACTCCCAGGAGCTCGACCGGGGGGACGTGCGCCGCTTTCTGGAGACTTGTCAGGTTCTCAACCCTGCGATCGATCGGGCGCTCGACCGAGCTGGCGACCTCATGGCAGTGTTCGGCACCGCTGTGCTGCGGGTGGAGCTCCTGCCGCACGGTGCGGCCGTTACGGTTGGCCCGCCGCGCCCGATAGCTGGGGCCGATGCGTCGCATGACTCTCCACAGCCGGTAGGGGATCCATCCGGCGCGCGGTGATTGCTATGAGGCAGCCGGCAATGCCTGTCCGTAGATGAAGAACTCGCTGGTTGTCTGAATCTGGGCCTTCCACTCGAGGTCTGCGAGTCGTTCTCGCAGCGGTTGGGGTTCGTGGAAGCGCTTGACTATGTGGTACTCGCGACCATCGGCGAGTCGTCGCAGCATCGTCTCGCTGCCTTGTCCAGGAAGCGCATGATCTGCCGCTGAGGCTTTGTCGTGGCGCAGGCTGTCGATGAAGAACACCCTGCCGGAAGGCCCAACGGCGCGCCCGACTTTCTCCCAGAACTCATCGAAGCGTTCCTGGGGCACATGCGAGAGCCAGAAGCTGAAGAAGCACACGTCGTATGTCCGGTCGGGCTCCCACGCGAATAGGTCGGCCTGCAGGTACCCGACGCGAGCATCGTTCACGCGTCTGCGGCACAGCTCGAGCATCTCCGGCGAGCCGTCTACCGCGGTGACGCTTGCTGCATGAGCGATCAGCCGCTCGGTCCACAGCCCGGTGCCGCAGGCGAGCTCGAGCACGTCTCCCGTCGGGGCGAAGCGCTCCAAGGCCGCCTGCACTGCGGCCGCGTCCGCGAACCAGCGAGCGTTGGCGTCCCGGCCGCGGTCGTAGCGTCCGCGGCGAAACCACCAGTCCTCGTACTCGCTTGCTCGCTCGCGGTAGTAGCGGGCCTGCTCGGCCAGGAGGCCGTCGAGATTGCTCATTGCCCTCGTCCTTTCGGTTTCGGTGTGCGTACGGGTGCGAAGGTGGGGTGCGGGTGCGGGTCCGGGCGTACGTGCGCATGGGTGCGGGCGCGGTGCTTGGGATGATAGCTCCAATCGGGATTGTCGTTATCATCTAGACATGGTGTCACCTCGACTGACGCGAGCCGAGCAGCAGGCTCAGACCCGGACTCGCTTGATCGACGCCGCCGCGAAAGTGTTTGCACAGCGCGGCTTTCAGGCGGCGAGCGTCGAGGAGATCGCCGAGCAGGCTGGTTACTCCCATGGCGCCGTGTACTCCAATTTCGATGGCAAGGGTGAGTTGTTCCTTGCTGTTTTTGAGGAATACATGGCCGAGCGGGTCCGCGAGCTGGCCGAGACGCAAGCTGCCCTTGCTGACGATGCTCCCCTGGAGGCTCGCGCTCGGGCGCTGGCTGATCAGTGGATGGACAGGCTTGCCGGCGAGCGCGAGTCGCTCGCGCTCCACGTCGAGTTCATCGCGCATGCAGAGCGCGATCCGGAGCTCGCCGCGCGATTCGGCAGTCGCTCCGCAGCGATGCGCCAGGCGGTCTCGCGTTACATCGTCCAGTTCCAGCAGGAGGCCGGGACGGAGTTCGCGATGCCAGCCGATGACCTTGCGCTCGTCCTGCGCGCACTGGGCATCGGTCTGGCGATCGAATGGTTGGTCAGCCCAGACTCGGTGCGCCACGACCTGTACGGAGACTTCGTGGAGTTGCTCGTCTCGGTGATGCGTAATGGCGATCTTGCTGTGCCACGGTCGAGCACTTCGAGCGCGGAGCAATGACTACTCCCGCGTACGACCGCATCGGCGTCAGCTACAGCGACGTCCGCCGTGCCGACCCACGCTTCGAGGCGGCGATCTGGAAGGCGCTCGGGGACTCGATGCGGGTCCTGAACGTCGGGGCCGGCGCCGGCTCTTATGAGCCCAAGGACCGCGAGGTCATCGCAGTTGAGCCTTCTCCGGTGATGATCGCTCAGCGTCCAGCCGATGCTACGCCAGCGATCCAGGGCGTTGCCGAGTCCCTGCCGCTGCAGGACAACAGCGTCGACGCGACGATGGGCGTGTTCACGATGCAGCATTGGGATGACATTGACCTCGGTCTCCGCGAGGTGCTCCGGGTGACCCGCGAGCGGATTGTCCTGCTGACCCTCGACCCGGATGTGACGGCCGAGATGTGGCTCGCGCGCGACTACCTGCCGGAGATCGTCGAGCACGCCCGCGACACGTTTCCTTCGATCGCCCACCTGCGAGCCGTCCTACCCAGTGTCAAAGTCGAGCCGGTTCTTGTCCCCAGCGACTGCACCGACGGCTTCTGCATCGCTCTGTGGAGCCGGCCGGAGATGCACCTCGAAGCCGAGGTCCGCCGGGCATCGTCGATCTGGCACGTGTTGCCCCAGTCGATCGTGGACAACGGTTTGGGTCGACTCTGGCTGGACCTGGAAAGCGGCGAGTGGGATCGCCGTCACGGACACCTACGAGCGCAGAGCACACTTGATGTGGGCCTACGCCTCGTCACCGCCGAGCTGGCCTGAGCGTCGAGCCCCCGCCGCCACCGCAGCTGCCGGCTTTGGCGGGGACTCGTGGAAGCCCGTGGACGCTTCAGTGGCTCACGATCACGCTTCCGGGGGCGCGACCGGGCTCAGCTGATCCTTGAGAGCCGGGTTGTCAGTGGTGCGCAGATACGGCTGAACTCGTGGGTCGAAGAACACTTTGATGAGCTTCTTCACCTGCGGGTCGTTGCGGTAGGCGTCACCCACGACCAGTTGGCCCGCGAAGCTGCGTGGCGCGGCCGGCGCGTAGATCCTGTCCTTGGTAGGCGTGCCTGCTGCGATGAACTGCATGTTGTAGGCGATCACCGCGGCTACCGAGCTGAGGGTACGCGGCCCGGCGCCATAGTCCACGAACACGAACCGCAGCTTGTGCGGGTTTGAGGCGATGTCACTCGTGGTCGCTTCCCACGGGACAGTGCCTGGTTTGAACGTGATCTCGCCTGCCCGCTCCAGCAGCCACAGCGCCTGTGCTGTGTTGGCCGGGTCGTTCAGCAGCGCGATCTGCCCTCCGTTGGGGATCGCTGAAAGGCTCGGGTACTTGGATGAGTACACCGAGTATGCCCACTGGAACACAGGGCCAATTGCCGTGAGCTTCATGCCCGTGGACTTGACGACCTCGTTGAGCCAGTGGATGTGTTGGTAGATGTTCGCGGCGAACTGACCGTGGGCGGTGGCTTCGTCTAGCTGGTTGCCGTCCTGGATTCCCACCGGTTCGATCTTCAGCCCGTAGGTGGGCGCGATCGCCTTGTTGAGCCACACCAATAGCGCCCGCTCGGAGCTGCTGGAGGCTTCGTATGCGACGGGAAGCGTGGTGCCGAAGTGGCTGCCGGCGACGGTCCTCGACGACGACCCTTTTGCGAGCAATACGACGAGCAGCACGACGATCACCACCAGTGCCGCTGCTGCCGCGAGCCAGTTACGGCGGTTGGAGCCGCCGCTCAGCTGGAAATCTTGGGGTGGGAGGTTGGGAGTCGGTGATCGCGTCTTTACATCGGTTGCCATGTCTGCTCCTTTGCTGGTCAGTGTGTGAGTGACCGGACGATCCGGTCACCGCCGAACTGCACGATTTGCACGATCAGCACGAGCACGACGATGCAGCTGATCATGATGTGGCTGTCGAACTGCTCGTAGCCGTAGTTGACGGCCAGGTAGCCGAGACCGCCGGCCCCGATGGCCCCCGCGATTGCCGAGTATTCGATCATCGCGATGACGTTCAGCGACAGCCCCGCGACGATCCCCGGGAGCGCCTCGGTGAGCTGGACGGTCCTGATCACCTGCAGCACGCTTGCGCCCGAGGCAATGCCCACGTCCAGGCGTGTGCGCGGGATCTCGCGGACGGCGTTCTCCACCAGCCTCGCGAAGAACGGGATGCCCGCGAGCGACATTGGAATGATCGCCGCCTTGATTCCAATCGTCGTGTTCACCACCAGTTGCGTAAACGGGATGACCGTGGCCATCAGCACCAGGAACGGCAGCGAGCGCCCAAGGTTGGCGATCCAGCTGATCGACGCGTGCACTGTCGGATGCGGTGTCAACCCGCGCGGCGAGGTGTTGAAGATCAGCAGGCCCAGCGGCAGGCCGAGCGCTACCACGATTGCCATCACGATGCCCACCATCGCGGCCGTCTGCCCGAGCGCGGGCAGCAGCAGTGAGGACACCCCAGACCAGGGCGTTGCGGTGGCGAGGATCATGCCGCGCTCCTGACCAGCGCTGCACGCGATGCTGCGGCCTCGGGCGCCGTGGGCTCGAGCGCATCCGCTGCCTGCGCGTGGTCCGACCGCTCGGTGCCATTGCCAGCCTGCGTGAGGCTGTCGCCCATCTGCGTGGCGTCGCCGCCGGCCTGCGTGGCGTGGATACCGCGCGAGGCGAACGCGGCGCGCACCGCGGCTGCCGCCAGCGGGCGCTCGATACGTACCGTCACGCGCCCGGCGGCGCCGCCGTCGTCGATCGTCTCGATCAACCCCGCCAGCACGGATATGTCGGTGTCGAGCTCACGGCCGATTGAGGTCAGCCACGCCGGATTGACGTCCGGGCGCTCGTAGCGCAGTTGCCATATCTCGTGCTCGTTGCGCGGCGCTGGTGCGGGAGGCAGTGGTAGTAGCGCCCGCGCGAGCTCCGAGTCCGAGGAGCGCACCACCTCAGCGACCGGGCCGCGCTCGATGATCTTTCCTTCGTGGAGGCGGGCGACGCTGTCTGCCACGCTGCGCACGACGTCCATCTCGTGGGTGATCAGCACCACCGCGACGCGCAGCTCGTCGCGCAGCTCCGCCAGCAGCTTCAGGATCGAGGCAGTCGTCTGCGGGTCCAGGCCTGAGGTCGGCTCGTCCGCAAGCAGCACCGACGGTTTGAGTGCGAGGCCGCGCGCGAGGCCGATCCGCTGCTGCTGTCCACCAGACAGCTGCGAGGGGTAGTGGTTGGCGCGGTGCAGCATCCCCACCCGGTCGAGCAGCTCGCGCACGCGCCCGAGCCGCTCGGCGTGGGAGATATTGAGGAAGCGCAGCGGTAGCGCCACGTTCTCGGCGGCCGTCATCCGCTGCAACAGGCTCGCCGACTGAAAGACCGTGCCGATCGCGCGGCGGGCGCTGCGCAGCTCGCGGCGGGAGAGACGTGTGAGGTCCTTACCGTCCACGAGGATCGAGCCGGAGGTCGGCTTCTCGAGCAGGTTGATGCAGCGCGCCAGCGTGCTCTTGCCGGCGCCGCTCGGTCCTACTACCGCTGCGATTTCACCGGCCTGCACCGCGAAGTCGACCCCGTCGAGGACGGTCAGCGATCCGTAGCGTTTGGTCAGTGCGGTTACCTCGATCATTGGGGCGGGCTCCTTTCGCGAACGCCCCAGAAGGCATTCTCGATAAATTCAGTCGGAAAAGCCAGCAAAGCATCCACACGAAATGGCCCGCCGTCCAATAGACGTTCGCGAGCTCCCGATAGCCATGTCCTATCGGTGGCGAGTCGAGTGGTACGCTTGCGCGCATCATTCCCCAGCTTCTCGATAGAAATTGTTGATAACGCGGCGCCATGCGTATCGAGCAGATCGAATACGCAGCTGCGGTTGCGCGCTTTGGATCGTTCCGGCGCGCTGCCGAGGAGCTGCACATCTCGCAGCCCGCCCTGAGCGAGACCGTGCGCAAGCTGGAGGCCGAGCTCGGCGTCAACATCCTCGACCGCCAGCGCACCGGCGCCACCGTCAGCGCCGAGGGACGCGAGCTCTTGCCGCACCTGCTCAACGTGATCGAGGCCGCCCAGCGCCTGCGCTTCGCCGCTGACGAGCAGCACGAGAGCAGCCGCACGATCAGGCTCGGAACCGTCAGCGCCGCCACCTCGCCACTGCTCACCGCCACCATCCGTGCGTTCCGCGATACGCACCCCACCACGCAGGTCGATGTGGTGCTGCTCCAGCAGCAGCTCCTGCACCGCTCGCTGCTGGAAGGCGGCCTCGACCTCGGGCTCGTCAACTACCTCGATGGCGATGAGGTCACGCCCGAGCTTCACACCGTCGAGCTATTGCGCGGCCACCCAGTCGTCTGCATCCACAGCGACAGCCCGCTCACAGAGCTGCAGACGGTGAGCACCGCCGATCTGATCGCTCAGCCGCTGATCGCAATGCGCTCCGGGTATGCCATGCACCGCTACCTCAACCGTCTGCTCGGAGGCGAGAAGCCCTCCTTCTCCTTCTCCGCCGACGGCGCCGAGATGGGCAAGCTGATGGTCGCCGCCGGGCTCGGCGTCACCGTGCTGCCAAGCTACAGCGTCTTCGGCGATCCGCTCGAGCAACGCGGTGCGATCACCGCACGCCCGCTTGCCGACGACCACACCGGCGTGCGTCTAGTGGTGCAGCGCCGACGCTCCGGAACGCCGACGCGGGCTACGCGCGACCTGCACAAGTTGTTCACCGATGAGGCCGTCGCGTACACCGCTGCCGCCGCCCAAGGGTGAGAGGCGCGCCCTATCGCCCGCTCCACGATCCCTATTTGACCGCACCTCCGCAAGCGACCATCCTCGTATGCGTGAACAGCACGCCCAAGAGCCCCGTCGCATGACTCGCCCGTTCGACACGATCGACGACGCGATCGTCGACATCCGCCACGGGCGCACCGTGATCGTCTGCGACGGCGAAGACCGCGAGAACGAGGGCGACTTGGTGATGGCCGCACAGTTCGCCACGCCGGAGTCGGTCAACTTCATGGCCAAGGAGGCGCGCGGCCTGATCTGCCTCGCGCTCAGCGCCGAGCGCTGCGACGAGCTCGGCCTGCGACCGATGACGCGGCGCAACCAGTCGCTGCACGAGACCGCGTTCACCGTCTCGATCGAGGCGCGGCACGGCGTCACCACCGGCATCTCAGCCTACGATCGCGCGCACACCATCAAGACCGCCATCGACCCCGCCAGCACCGCCGAGGACGTAGTTCACCCCGGCCACATCTTCCCGCTGCGCTCACGCCGCGGTGGAGTGCTCGAGCGCTCCGGGCATACCGAGGCGGCCGTTGATCTCGCGTGCCTGGCAGGCCTATCGCCCGCCGGCGTCATCTGCGAGATCCTCAACGAGGACGGCACGATGGCCAGGGTCGGCGATCTCATCCCCTACGCCGCTCGCCACGGCCTGCGCATGATCACCGTCGCCCAGCTGATCGCTCACCGCCGCCAGTCCGAGAGCCTCGTCGAGCGCGTCGCCAGCGCGCGGCTGCCCACGCCCTTCGGCGTCTTTCGACTACATGGCTACCGCTCGCTCGTCGACGGCGGCGAGCACCTCGCGCTCGTGTTCGGCGAGGTCGCCCGTGTGCCCGACGTGCTCGTGCGCGTGCACTCCGAGTGCGTCACCGGCGAGGTGTTTGGCTCGCTGCGCTGCGATTGTGGTGCGCAACTGCACAAGGCCATGCGCCAGATCTCCGCCGAGGGCGCTGGTGCGATCGTGTATCTCGCTCAGGAGGGACGTGGGATCGGGCTGCTCAACAAGGTGCGCGCGTATGAGCTGCAGGACACCCAAGGTCTCGATACCGTCGATGCTAACCTCGCGCTGGGATTCGCCGACGATCTACGCGACTTCGGCATCGGCGCCCAGATCCTCGCCGACCTCGGGCTGTCGAGCATTCGCCTGCTCACCAACAACCCACGCAAGATCATCGGCCTCGACGGTTACGGGCTGCGGGTATCAGATCAAGTGTCGATCGAGGTCGAGTCGCAGCCGGAGTCCGAGCACTACATGCTCGCCAAGGCGCTGCGGCTCGGGCACACGCTCAGCGCCGTCGACCAGCCGGTGCTCGCCGACCCCGACCACCCGTTGGGGTTCGATGCTCATGGTCCTGGGTTCGACGCGGACGCCCCACTCTGGGTGGGCGCGGAGATACCCGCATGACTATCGCCAAGCAAGACATGCGCCAAGTCATGAGTCAGTTCGCCACTGGTGTCTGCGTCGTCAGCACACGCCGCGATGACGGCACTCCCGTCGGCACGACCGTCAACGCCGTCAGCTCCGTGTCGCTCGAGCCGCCGTTGCTACTCGTGTGCCTCGCCCACGACAGCGAGACACTCGCCGTCGTGCAGGCCAGGGCGCATTTCACCGTCAGCATCCTGGCCGAGGGCCAGCAGGCGCACTCCCACCGCTTCGCCGCCAAGGGCGAGCAGGCGCAGTCGCACGAGGTCGAGTTCCGCGAGCACGGCTCCGGCCCGCCGTGCTTGCCTGACGCGCTTGCTACTGTCGCCTGCCGCGTCAGTGCCATGCACCACGCCGGCGATCACATGATCGTGATCGGCGAGGCGCTGTCGACGTCAAGCGCGCCGACCGACGTAGCGCCGCTGCTGTTCTTCCGCGGCTCCTACTCGCGGCTGGAGCGCGAGCGCCCGCCGGCCCTGAAGCGCCCGGCGAGGCGCCGACGGGTCGCCGTCTTGGAACGCATCGGCTGAGATTCCCTGGCGGTGCGCAGGGATGAATCACGATGCACTCCAATCTTCATAAAAGCAATAAAAATAATGAGAAAGAGAGGTCCGCAGATGGCCATCACAAGCGAGGATCCGATCAAGTTCGCCTACTGGGTACCTAATGTCAGCGGCGGGCTTGTCGTCTCCAAGATCGAGCAGCGCACCGATTGGGGCATCGAGTACAACCGCGAGCTCGCGCGCCTGGCCGAGAACCGTGGCTTCGAGTACGCGCTCAGCCAGGTCCGCTACATGGCCAGCTACGGCGCCGAGTACCAGCACGAGTCCACCGGCTTCAGCCTCGCGCTGCTGCTCGCCACCGAGAAACTCAAGGTCATCGCCGCGATCCACCCCGGCCTGTGGCAGCCAGGCGTGTTTGCCAAGCTCGGAGCATCCGCCGACGTCATCTCCGGCGGACGCTTTGCCGTCAACGTCGTCTCTGGCTGGTTCAAGGGCGAGTTCCAAGCGCTCGGCGAGCCGTGGCTCGAGCACGACGAGCGCTACCGCCGCTCCGAGGAGTTCATCCGCGTGCTCAAGGCCAGCTGGACCCAGGACGAGGCCGAGTTCTCCGGCGACTTCTACAACCTGCACGGCTACTCGCTCAAACCCAAGCCACTGCAAAAGCCCCACCCGCAGATCTTCCAGGGCGGCAACTCCACCGCCGCGCGCCAGATGGCCGGCCGCGTGTCCGATTGGTACTTCATGAATGGCAACTCCTTCGAGGGCGTGCGCAGCCAGATCGAGGAGGTCTCCGCTCAGGCGCAGGCTGTCGGGCGCAAGCCCAGCGTCGACATTCGCTTCGGCCTGAACGCGTTCATCGTCGCGCGCGACAGCGAGTCCGAGGCACGCGACGTCGTCGATGAGATCATCGCCAAGGCTGACCGCGAGGCCGTCGCTGGATTCGGCGCCGCCGTCAAGCAGGCCGGGCAGTCCTCAGCCGACGGGCGCGGCATGTGGCAGGACTCCGAGTTCAAGGACCTCGTGCAGTACAACGACGGCTTCCGCAGCGGGCTGATCGGCACGCCTGAGCAGATTGCACGGCGCATTATCGAGTACCGCAAGCTCGGCGTCGGGCTGATCCTCTCAGGCTTCCTGCACTTCCAGGAGGAGGTCGACTACTTCGGCCTGCACGTGCTACCGATCGTGCGCGAGCTTGAGGCAGAGCTTGGCCTTGAGCCGCAGCCGCCCGCCGAGCTGCCGTCCGCGGTGCCAGCGTGAGTACCGCCGACGTGACAGGCCGGCGGATCGACTCCGACGCCGAGGCGCTCGCGCGGGTCTGGGCACTGCGCGAGCAGATCGCTGCCGGTGCCGCCCAGCGCGACCGCCTGCGCGAGCTGCCCGCTGCCGAGATCGAGCTGCTTTCCCAGGAGGGGCTGCTCGCGATCACCGTGCCGCGTTCGCACGGCGGAGCAGACGTCTCGCTCGAGACGCTCGCGCAAGTCGTCAGCGTGATCGCCAGCGCCGACCCCAACGTCGCGCAGATCCCGCAGAGCCACTTCGTCTACATCGAGCTCATCCGCCAGCTCGGCACGCCCGCACAACAGGAGCTGATCTTTGGCGAGGTGCTCGCCGGCCGGCGTATCGCAAACGCGCAGTCAGAGGCCGGGTCCAAGACGGTCGCCGACATTCGCACTCGCCTACGCGGCAACCCCCACGATGGGTACGTGTTGGACGGCGAGAAGTTCTACTGCACCGGCTCGCTGCTCGCGCACTGGCTCACCGTACTCGCCAAGGATCACGACGGGCGCACCCAGGTGGCAATCGTCCCCGCCGATACGCAGGGCGTCACGATCGTCGACGACTGGAAGGGCATGGGGCAGCGCACCACCGCCAGCGGCACCGTCAAGCTCGATTTCGTCGCCGTGCCCGCCGACATGGTCGTGCCTCACCACCGCATGTTCGAGCGCCCGCAAGTATACGGCGCACGGGCGCAACTGATCCACACCGCTATCGATGTGGGCATCGCCGTGGGTGCGCTCGAGGATGCGTGCGAGTTCGTGCGCACCGCCTCGAGGCCGTGGTTCGAGGCAGAGGTCGAGCGCGCCAGCGACGATCCGCTGTTGATCCAGCGCGTGGGCGAGATCGCGATCGGCGTGCGAGCCGCGCAAGCGCTGCTGGGCGAGGCCGCGCGCACGATCGACGCCGTCGAATGTAAGGGCGTCGACGAGGCTGGCTCGGCTCGGGCATCTATTGCGGTGGCCACCGCCAAGGCGTTCGCCGACCGCGTCTCCGTGGAGACGTCAAGCGCTCTGTTCGAGCTCGCCGGCACCCGCTCCGCTGCCAACGACCTCGACCTCCATCGCCACTGGCGCAACGCGCGCACCCACACGCTGCACGACCCCGTGCGCTGGAAGCTCCAGCACATCGGCCGCTACACGCTCAACGGTGTCTTCCCGCCACAGCATGGGCAGGTGTGACATGCCGGCCGGCGTGGACGCGGACGGCGCGCTCACCTTCCACTGGTTCCTGCCCACGCAGGGAGACGGGCGCAGGCTGATCGAGGGGCAGCGGCAGTTGGGCGTTGCCGGCGGGCCGCGTAACGCTTCGCTCGGCTACCTCACACAGGTGGCGCTTGCCGCGGAGGAACTCGGGTTCGAGGGCGCGCTCACGCCCACTGGGCTGTGGTGCGAAGACGCGTGGGTGAGCACCGCCATGCTCAGCCAGCGCACCGAGCGGCTCAAGTTCATGATCGCCTTCCGGCCCGGCCTCGTGAGCCCGACGCTCGCTGCGCAGATGGCCGCCACCTTCCAGCGCCAGAGCGGCGGCAGGCTGCTGCTCAACGTCGTCACCGGCGGCGACAGCGCCGAACAGCGGGCGCTAGGCGACCACCTCGACAAGGACGCGCGCTACGAGCGCACCGCCGAGTTCCTGTCGATCGTGCGCGATCTGTGGCGCGGCGCGGAGGTCGATGTGGAAGGCAAGCGCCTGTCCGTGTCCGGCGCTCAGCTCGAACAGCTGCCCGCGCCTGCCCCTCCGATCTACTTCGGCGGCTCGTCCCCAGCCGCGCTCGACGTAGCCGCTCGCTACGTCGAGGTGTATCTCAGCTGGGGTGAGCCACCGTCGTTGTTGCGCCAGAAGCTTGCCGCCGTGGCGGCGAAGGCCTCCGAGCAAGACCGGCGGCTGCGGCTCGGCATCCGGCTGCATGTGGTCTGTCGCGACAGCGCCGCCGAGGCGTGGCGTGAGGCTGAGCGGCTCCTCGACGGCATCCCCGCGCAGACGATCGAGGCCGTCCAGCAGAGGCTCAGGCGCAGCGAGTCTGAGGGTCAGCGGCGGATGCTCTCGCTACACAACGGGTCCGCGTCTGAGCTCGAGGTGGCGCCCAACCTGTGGGCCGGCGTCGGGCTCGCACGTGGCGGTGCAGGCACCGCGCTCGTCGGCAGTCACGAGGAAGTCGCTGACCGCATCGAGGAGTACGCGGAGCTCGGCATCAACGAGTTCGTGCTGTCCGGCTACCCGCATCTGGATGAGGCCTATTGGTTCGCCGAGGGCGTGCTGCCCGTGCTGCGCGAGCGGGGGCTGTGGGCCGGCGTGCGCGAGCGATCCGCCGCTGTCGGTGAGGACCGAGCGCCCGGCGATGGCCGGTCGAGCGTGCCGTTCACGGTGGGCGGCTGAGCGGCGAACCCGGGTAGGCGGCCTACAGACACACGACCCGTCCGCCCGGGCATGGATGCCGGGCAGACGGGTGCACATGTGTCTGCGCGAGCGGCGGTGGAGGTGAGCCGCTCGTTCGTCGACGGCTGTGGGGGCGGCCGCCCGACGTTTGATGACTGTTGTGTCATTCGGCGAAGTCGTTCGATCGTCGCGCTTCGTCCGCAGCGGAGAATTTGCCGTTCAGACTTGCTACCTCCACACGCCTGTGGCAGCGGCGCGTGGCGATCATCTGCGCGTCTGCCCGGTCGAGCAGCCTCTCGATCGTGTCCTCCGCTCGCCGCTCGATCACGCCCACGCTGATACTGGCGCCGGGTGCCGCCTGGCTGAGCCGCGCGCTCACGCGTTTGAAGCGCTTGCCGATCTCGTCCAGGCCGTCGCCCGAGAACGAGCACACGAACTCGTCGCCGCCGAAGCGGAGCATCAGGTCATATGAGCGGAACTCCTCAGTGACGAGGCCCACTACTGCCTGCAGCAGCACATCGCCCGCTGGGTGTCCGTCGCGGTCGTTGACGGCCTTCAGGCCGTCAACGTCGATGAACGCGACGATCAGCTGCTCTCCGGTACGCCTCGTCCGATCCATCTCCCGCTGCAGAGCGACGAGACCCACGCCGCGCCGTAACGCCCCCGTCATCTCGTCGATCGCCGCCGCCGCCAGTTCATGGGCATACGCCATGCGGTCGAGTGCGGCGTGCTGGCGATCGCGCGCGGCATTGGCGCGATCGTCCGCGGCCGCTTGGCGCTGGAGCGCCGCGCGCGCCCGCGAGTCGGCGCCCATCCGTCGTTCCAGCGCAGCCCGCAGGTGGGCCCGACCGCCGTTGGATTGCGCATTCTGCTGCGGCGAGCGCTTGCGCTCGAGGCGCTCGATCTCGTCGTCGAGGGTAGCCGCGAGCTGATCGCGAGCTGCGCTGGCGATGTCTCGCGCGGCGGCCAGCCCGTCTCGTCGCTCGGACACGCGGTCGCGCAGCGCTGCGACGGTGCTGCGCGACTCGGTGGTTGTGTGGCGTTCCCGGGTACTGTCGGCGCGCATCCTGCGTGTGCGCTCATAGTCAGTCAGCTCTGCGCCGTAGGACCGCTGCCCGTCGCTGGCCGCCTGGTCTATGTCTGCCGCGGCCTGGTCGCGATCTGATGAGATTTGGTCATGCTCGGAACTGTTCTGGTCGGAGTCGGAGAGGCTTTGGTCGGCCCCAGCGCCGGTCTGCTCAGCGGCCGCAAGCGTCTCATCCGGGTCAGCCCCGTCTCGCTCCTGCGGCGTCACGCTTGCGCCTCGTGGACTGGTGCTGCCTTTGGCTGCTCTCGTCATTATGGCTCCAGACATGGGCCTCAACCGCCGGGCACGCCACCAAGGTCTGGAGCAACGCAACACTACCCTAGCACATTTCAGGCAGTGCGGCCCGATTGTTGGAATTTTCCTGATCCGCGGGCAGCGGGGGTGTAGCTCACCCTAGCCGCGCCTGTCAGTGAGACTCAGGCGAGAGCTCGGCGAGCGCTGCCGCTTCGAGGCGGCCGTCGATCACGTCGCGTGCCACGTCGCCGAGGCGGCTGTTGTGCACTCGCGCGTAACCACGCATGCTGGCGAACGCCACGTCCACACTGACGTTGCCGCGCTCGGCGAGAACGCCCTTGGCCTGCTCGATCAGTACGCGACTGTTGAGTGCGCCTTGCAGTTGTTGCACGACCCCACGCGACTCGCGTATTGCGCGCTCTTGGATTAAGGCCACTGCCGCGATGTCGGCCATCCCCTGCCCAAGCGGCACGTCACGCTCAGCGAGCCGACCGGTGCCAGCACGAAACAGATTCAGCGCGCCGATCGTGCGGCTGTGCACCCGCATGGGAATCGCGTGCACCGAGTTGATCCCGTGCTTCACCGCTGCAGGAGCGAAGGTTGGCCAACGCTTGCTGTCGGCGCGCAGGTCCTCGCTGAACACCGGTGTGGAACCGCGATAGCAGTCGAAGCAGGGTCCTTCCTCGTTGCGGGACTGCAGAAGCTCGAGCGCCTCGGAGCGCTCACTGGAAGAGGCCATCACCTGGAGGTTGCCGGCGGCGTTAGCAAGCAGCAGCCCTACCTCCGCGCAGTCCATCAGCTCGAGGCTCCGCTCCACGAGGCGGTGCAGGAACTCGATCACGTCGAAGTGGTCGACCATCGTGTCGGCTAGCTCGACGAAGGTTTCGACGATTCGTTCTTCTCGAGTCATCGCTCAATCCCCTAACTCCTGGCCATTCGAACAATCCTATTATGGCGCGCGGTCCGGCACCGGCACGCGCACGTCATCGTGCGCCGGGAAGGCGCAGGCGACGTGCGACGATGTCCTCAGCGACCTCGCGCAGTGGACGATCGTCGGCAAACGCGAAGGACCTCAGGCGCACGAATGCCTCGTCCAATGACACCTCGAGCTGAACGGAGACGATGCCTGTCGCCTGGTGGATCTCAGCCCAGTGCGCGGGCTCGTCGGCAAGGAGCACGTGTAGCTCATCGGCGGGGGCTCCCGCCTGCAGGCCGAGAATGGTTTGGGTTGCCACTTCGGCGAGCACCAGTCCAAGGGCCAGCTCATCATCCCCCAGCATCGCAGGGCGGTCACGGTAGAGCACGAGTACGCCGAGGCCCACCGCGCCCAGCTGCAGAGGGAATGCGAATACCGCGCGCACGCCCGCCTGCACGCCGGCGTGTGCGAACGCCGGCCAGCGCACCTGCACCGGATCGGCAAGGTCTGCCTCCAGTACCGGCTCCATGTCTCGCCACGCGTCGACGCACGGGCCCTCACCAAGGGTCAGCTGGAGCTCCTGCACCGCTTCGATCCCCGCCTCGCTGACGCCTGCTGTGCCACGCAGCTCGCCATCCGCCATCAAGGAAACCCCAGCGCCGCTCAGCGAGAGGAGCGTCCCAGCCGCTCCGCACACGCGGTCGACCATCGAGGCGGTACCGCCAGGATCGGCGTCCGCCATCGCCTTCAGCACGACGCCCAAACGTTCGCTTGCCACCGGGCCACCATACGTGCCACGCGTCGCGCGCCGACGCCGCCCTGGGAATCGAGCGGCTACATGAAGCCTGGCTATGGCCAAACCCGGACTGTGTTAGCTGCGAACGTCTCCGACGCAGGCCATGAACGCTTCGACTACGCGAGCGTCGAACTGGGCTCCGTTGGCGCGTGTTATCTCCGCGATCGCGTGCTCAGCGGAAAGCGCCTCCTTGTACGGCCGCGTGTGTGTGATCGCATCGAATACGTCTGCAACAGCAACAATTCTCCCCGCGATCGGAACCGCCGACGCGCGGAGCCCGGCGGGGTAGCCGGCGCCGTCCCAGCGCTCATGGTGGGTGAGTGCGATCTCCCGAGCCATGCCGAGCACGGGGTACTCGCTCTCGCCCAGGATGCGTGCACCGATCGTCGTATGGGTCTTCATCACAGCCTGCTCGCCGTCCGACAGGTCGCCCGGCTTCAGAAGGATCTGATCTGGGATGCCCAGCTTGCCGATGTCGTGCAGCGGCGCGGCGAGCCGGATCGTCGCCTGTTCCTGGGAGCCCATGCCCAACTCTCGGGCAATGAGCTCCGCCAGCACCGCCACCCGTTCGGTGTGCTGGTGTGTGTCGTCATCGCGACACTCGGCCGCGAGTGCGAGGTGCGCGAGATCCTCGAGTCTCGCCGCCTGCAGTGCCTCCTCGGCGAGCGTTTGTGCGCTGATGTCGCGCACGATCTCGGCGATGCCGAGTAACTCGCCTGACGGTGCGTTGATCGGCGAGATCACCAACGAGACGCTCAGCAGTCGCCCGTCCTTGGTCAGCCGCTCGGCATGGGTTCGCTCGGTCCGCTCGCCTGTAAGCGTCCTCGCGACGAGGGCTTGCACCTCATCACGGCTGGCGGCAGGCGAGAGCATGCTCACCCGCTGCCCGACCGCCTCTCTATGGGAATAGCCGAACAGCCGCTCGGCGCCGTGGCTCCAGCTCGTGATCTGTCCTTCCGGTGAAAGAACGATGACCGCGTCGTCGGAGGACTTCACGAGCGCGGCGAGCTGCAGCGCCGTCGAGAGCTCCAGCGCCCGTAGGCTGCCGATGCGAGCGAAGCCGGCGGCGGTGAGAGCCTGCGTGCGGCTGGCACTTCTTGGCTTTGAGGTGAAGGTCACGCTGGTCAATCTCTACATAAACGCAGGGAGGTTGCCTGAACACAATACGCCCATTTTGGAAATAGTTCCAAAGAACCGTATCGACGGCACGCGGCCTGTACACGCACGCTCGAGCTGCATTCCGCGAATCAATCGTCCAGAACGGTGCGGGTATGTGCAGGACGACCGCCAGCAGTCGAGGCAGAACATGCCGCTAATGCACGCCCGCCGCCCAAAGCTGGTCCCGCCCCTGATCGTCGTCGTCCTGACAGCGTGCGCGATCGCAGCGGTGTGGCTACTGATCGCGCGAGAGGACTCAAGCCGCGCGGACCAGCTGCGCGCCGCCTCAGCCACGCTCGCCCTCTCCGATCTGCAGTCTGCGCCGTTCACCGCCGAACCTAGAGCCGGCGGTGACCCATCGGCGGCGAGCCTTTCCAACATCCAAACCGATCGGCGCTCGATTTCCAGGAGCCTGATGGCGCGCTCGCAGAGCCTCGTGGGGCCCAGCCTGCTCGCCAGCGGCCGGTCCGACCTGGTTGCGATTGAGCCCGTGGTTAGGCAGATCTATGCAATCGCCGTGCTGCGGGGTGGCCTTGCAGCCAATGGCCGTCGTGTCTCGGTGCTACAGGGGCGTTTGACCGCTCGCTCCAGGGAGCTCGCCACCGTCCTTGCCAAGATCGAGAATCGTGACGCATCGAGCGCCGAGCGTGCTCGCTTGCAGGCAAAGCTAGGTGTGGCCGCGGCGATGGTACTCCTGGTGATCGCGTTCCTCTACTTCTATTTCCGCGCGATCATCACCCACGAGGCGGTCGAGCGCCTCGCGCTGGAGAACAAAGGCCTCCTTGACATCAGTCGCGTCGAGGCGAGAACAGACGCGTTGACCGGCCTCGGAAACCGGCGGGCGCTCGCCAGTGCCTTGGCCTCATCAACTGCAACTCCATGCGCACGACCGGAACATCTCCTGGCGATATTCGACCTCGATGGATTCAAGGAGTACAACGACTCGTTTGGTCACGCTGCTGGCGACGCGCTGCTGCATCGGCTCGGCCAGAGGCTCGCGGCCGCCGGCGGGCAAGGCTACACCTACCGCATGGGTGGGGACGAGTTCTGCATGCTCGCCTCCTGTGCACCACGTGCGGCCGCGCAACTGCTCAATGACACGGTTGTGGCGCTGGAAGACGGTGGCGATGGGTGGCACGTCAGCTGCTCGCATGGCGCTGTCTGGATTCCCTCAGAAGCAGACACGGAGAGCCGCGCCCTGAAGCTCGCTGATGACCGGATGTACCGGGACAAGAGGCGAACACGGCGATCCCGCGCGGCTATCGCGAACTACGACCCGGCTCAGCCGATTGTGGCGGGGTCTATCGCGAAGCGGTAGCGGGCGCTGCAGCGAGCTCGCGGCGAGATGAGATGCCGAGCTTGCGGTAGATGTTGCTCGCGTGGGTTCGCACTGTCTCGATCCCGACCTGGAGCTCGACGGCTATTTGGGCGTTCGAGCGATTCAGGGCTAGCAGCGGAAGTACTTCGGCCTCGCGTAGGGTCAGCAGCTGCCCTGTGGCAGACGGGGGGCGGGATGTGCCCGCGCGCGGGGTCACCTGCAGCCCGCGTGAGGCGAGATGGATCGCATTGAGCACGTCGCGTGACTGTGTGCCTCGGCCTAGGCAGGCGCTCGCGCCGAAGGCGAGCAGTTGCGCACATTGCACCTCCGAGGGGTTGCCGGCCAGAAGCACGATTCGTGTGTCGGGATGTCTGGCGCTCAGCTCGCGGACCTCGGCCAGGTTCCTCAGGGTGTCCAGGTTCAGAATCGCCACACCCGGTCGGTGCGCCCTGAGGACCACCGAGATCCGGTCGTGGGCGACATCCGCGGCGAGGATCGTGAGGCTCGAATCGCCCTCGATCAGCTCACGAAGCCCACCGGCGACGAGATCGTCGAAATGAGCGAGGACAACAGTGGTGGGGGTAGGCGGTATCAAGGAGTTCCATATGCGCCGGGCGCACAGTCTCCTATCGACACGAATACAGCTAAGGGGGAGTCCGGCATCCCCCGGATGTCCCCCCGCCCTCACCCCGAGACCACTCCCGTGGGGGGAAGAGCCAGACCGAGCGTGGCCTCAGGCTGTGGTCATGGCCCGTGTTCTCATCGCCGGACTGATCGCGACGGTGCTCGCGCTTGCGGCGAGCACCGTCGCTCACGCCTCGAGCGTACGGCATGCGAATGCCTCGACTCGAGCCCTGGTGCTCGACAGGTTCGCGGGCCGTGGTCCCGTGGTCCTCGCCACAGCCGTAGCCGAGCGCTATTGGAACGCGGTGCCATGTGACGGCCGGGTCGTGGTGCTCACCGACCTCCATGTGCCATCCAGCCTCGAACCCGGCACCGACGGCTGGGTAACGTTCGACTCCGCTCTCGGCGAAAACGATCTCGAAGCCGCCGCCAGTACCTACACGCACTGCACGATCTCACTCGCTCACTGGCAGTGGCCGACGCGCAGATCCATGGTCGCCGACTGGAACATGTTCTGCCTGACGGTGACACATGAGGTTGGTCATCTGCTTGGCTACAAACACTCGCTGACCCCCGGCAGCGTTATGGCACCGGTCTTCACCAGCGAAGCCAACGTCCCCGAGGTCTGTCGGGCGACACGAGTGCAGCCCGGACGCACCGTCGCTCGCCGCAAAGGTCACTGACCAACGACTCTGCGGCGGACTTGGCGCTCAGCCCTCGTCAATTGTCACCGGCGTGCCAGGCACGATGCGCGTAGATAGCCAGTCAATACTCGCGGTGGCAACACGAACACAGCCGTGCGAGGCGGCAGTGCCCAGTGTGCCACCGAGGTTTTCCCGTCCATGGATGGCGATCTGCCCCGGTCCGCCTTCGAATTCCTGCAACACGTTCGAGCGCGCGCTGAGAGCCAGCGCGAACGGGCCGCCCGGCTCGGAGGGCGCCATTCGCAGGACCTCCTCTACAAAGAATTCCCCTGTTGGCGTCGGCGTTGAAGGCTTGCCCACCACCGCCGTGAAGTCTCCCGCGAGCATGCCATCCCGGTAGGCCTTCACGCGGCGGGCCGCGAGGTCGACCACGATCCGCCAGGGAGTCACCAGCAGTCGCGTGCCGGACTGGCTGATCCACCCGGTCAACCCGTCAGGGCGACCGGGAAGCATCACGCGCAGCCACTGGGCACCCCCGGCGCCGATTACGCGCGAGAGTACGGGCAGCGTCGTCTGCTCGCCCGTGATCGGCCGACGGTCGGCCACCGGTGCTATCGCCGGGGATCCCGCGTCTGGGGCCTGGTGGGCCACCTGTGGGGTGAGCAGCGCGACGAGTTCCGTGGTCGCCTGCACCCGCGTCGGGGCGCGGGCGCCGAGTGCTTGGCTTGCTGCCGTGGCGCTTGTCACGCCGGCGAGACAGACGGCCGCCAGCGCGAGCTGGACGAACCGCCCGAGTCGCCTCAAGCCCCGCCGTCCGCATGCCAAGCCGGCCACTGGGTTGGTGGTTATATCGGCCATCGGCTCAGCCCGTGAACGCGCCACGTTTGTTGGGAAGCGCCGGCCGGGCGCTGGGGTGTGGCTTGGACGACTTCTTGTGCCTGCCTTTGCGCGCGGCGCCGCGTTTGCCCGTAGTCCTAGATCCGATCGGCGGGCGTGGTACGGCCGTCGTCCCGGGGCCAGTCGGCGTGCTTCCCGGGCTCGCGGGAGCGGTTACTCCTGGAATCCCGGCTGCAAGTTCTGCGGGGGTGATTGTTTCGCCTCCGCCGCCTTCGCCTGTCGTGCTGGAGGCGCAGTTGGAGGTCGTGATCGTGTTGGTGTCCAGGTTCACCGCGCCGGTGCTCGCAAGCAACCTGCCGTGGATCGTGGCGGCCGTGTTGGCGGTAATCGTCGCCGAGGCCATGATCGTACCGACGAAGCTCGTGCCCGTTCCCAGCGTGGCAGAGGAACCCACCTGCCAAAAGACGTTGCAAGCCTGAGCACCGCCCGTGAGCACCACGCTGGTGTTCGAGCCGGTGATCAGCGTCGAGCTGATCTGGAAGATGAAGACCGCGTTGGGGTTACCCTCGGCGTCGAGCGTGACGCTCCCCGATGAGAGCAGCAACGAGCTGCTCGCCGTGCGCACGCCCGGGAGGAACACCTGACCCGAGAGGTCGGTGCCGGCCGAACCGCTGCTCGGGCGAGAAGCAGCGTTGTTGTAGGCGGTAGTCAGCGCGTTCTTGGCGCCGATCGCCACCGCGTCGTCGACATGCGTCGCGCCCAGCACGTGTGGCGCACCGGTCACCGACGAGCCAGGGCTGAGGCCAAGATCACCGAACATCGTCGTGGGGCCGGTGTTGGTGACGGTCGAGCCTCCAAGCACAGAGAAGCTGGCCGCCGTGCCAAGCCCGACGGTTGCCGTGGCACCGAGCGCGCTTGCGGCGAACATCAATGCACAGCCGGCGCTAAGCAGAAGTGCTGCTGTGCGACAGATTGCAGTGTTACCACCGCCGAGGCGAGCAATTGGCCGCCGGCATGCTGCGAGGGGGCCGCTCGACGGCGGCGCTTGCTTCGCTGGGACGCCTCGTGTCATGGGCGTCTCCTGACTGCGGCGTCCAGCGCCGCGCTAGAAAGGGAATGGCTCCCCGGTCTGATCGACCTGCTGATCTACCCGACCGGTCGCCAACCCAGCTTGACGATGAGAGTCGGCAATTAGAACAGACGTCTAGTGCGCTCGAGTGCCTACCAGAACCTCCGATAAGGCAAGCTACCGCAGCGACCAGCGATGTTGATCCAGGATACGGAATCAATCCGTACTCGCGTTCGGCAACGAATCTGCCGATGCAGCCGCACAATGATGTTGGCCAGCTAATGAGTTCAGGGCGGTTCGATCCGTCAGAGACCGAGCCGGCCGAGGAAGCGGCGCCCGACGGGTCGTTGTCCTCGGCGCTCAGTAGGCGTGTCCACGTGTCGTCCAACCGCGCTCGCACAGTACTGATCGGCGGCGCGATCCTGCTCTCGGGTCTCGCTGCATCGATCGTGATTGCCACGGAGTGGCGCTCGAGCGCAGTCGAAGTAAATCGCAGGGCCTTCGAGTCGACAGCCGCCGACCTGGGCAGCGCGCTGGCCGCAAGACTGAGCACGGACATCGGGCTGACGCGCACGATGCGCGCCCACGCAGCAATGGAAACCCAGGAAAGCGAGACCCAGTACCAGCAGTGGTACGAGGAACTCCAGCGCGGCGCCCCCGTTTCCCCCGACGTGGTCGCCGCCTTCATCCGGGTCGTGCCGGCGGTGGACGTGGCGGCATACCGCCGCGACGCCGAGGCCGACCCAGCGTTCCGACGGCTACTCGGCAGCGATCTCCAGATACTCCCGCCGGGGAAGCGGTCGAGTTACTGCTTGGCAAGCGCGATCGTTGGCAGCGCCGCGGCGCCGAGCGTGTACGACGGGTTGCTGGACTACTGCGCGCCGCTGGGCGTGGGCGGCGGGCGCTCGCTGTATCCAGCCGTGGTGCATGCCACGGCCGATACCGGTTCGTTTATCGTCACCCCGCTGCCCGAAACGGGTAGCCGCTCACTCGTTGCGATTGCTGCCGCCGTCTATAGGCGCGGAGTGTCGATCGCGACGCGTGCAGCTCGACGGATCGCGCTGAGGGGCTTTATTGCAACGACCTTCAACAGCACGAGCACGCTCAGCTCCGTGCTCACCGATCGCCGTTCGCTTACGCTCGCTCTCTACCACCGCAACATCGGCGGCCCGCTGCAGCTGATCGGGAGCGCCGGTGCCCACCCCAGGGGACGCTCGCCCGGCTACTCGTCCACGCGCGATCTGGGAGAAGGCTGGGTTCTGGAGACCACGGGAACGGCGAATGCCTTCGCCTCGCCCGATCTGCGGGGCTTCGTCGCGCTGGGCATCGGACTGCTCGTTACGATCCTCGCGTTCCTACTCCATCGCGCGCTGTCAAGCTCCCGTCAGCGTGCTTGGACCCTCGTCGGTGAGCGGACCGGTGAGCTCGAGTACCTCGCCTTGCACGACCCGCTGACGGACCTCCCCAACCGGATCCTGGTGCTCGACCGCGCCGAACAGATCCTGGCGCGGGCGCGGCGCAAGGACGTTCCCGTGACGGCTCTGTTCGTGGACATCGACGGCTTCAAGCAGATCAACGACCGCTATGGCCACCCGGCCGGAGACGAGATCCTGCGCCACGTTGGGGCGCGCCTGAACGCAGTCCTGCGAGACAGCGATACCGTCGGGCGCCTCGGCGGCGACGAGTTCGTGATGCTCGTCGACGCGCTGGGCTTAGAAGCCGCCCCCGAGCTCGTCGCCGAGCGGATCCTGGACGTGCTGCGCCAGCCGATCGAACTGACACAAGGCGGCCCAGCGGTCTCGCTGACCGCGAGCATCGGCATCGCGACCGGACGGCCAGCTTCAGCGGAAGCGCTCATGCAGGACGCCGACCTCGCGCTCTACAAGGCCAAGGCGACCGGCAAGAACGGCTATGTCAAGTTCGAGTCCGCGATGCAGGTCGCCGCCCAGGACCGCATCCTCCTGGAGACGGACCTCGCGGACGCGCTGGCGGCAGGCCAGTTCTTCCTCGTCTACCAGCCGATGGTCGATCTCCAGAGTGAGCAGATCGTGGGCGCCGAGGCGCTGCTGCGCTGGCGCCATCCCACCAGCGGAGTGATCTCGCCCGACGTGTTCATCCCGATCGCCGAGGACAACGGCCTGATCGTCCCGATCGGGCGCTGGGTGCTCGAACACGCCTGCGCCCAGAGCGTCGCGTGGCAGCAGCGCGGGCACCCCCTAAACATCTCCGTCAACGTCTCCGCCCGCCAGCTCGAACGCCCCGAGTTCGTCGAGGAGGTAGGCCGCGCGCTCGCAGACTCCGGCATCGACCCGACGACGCTGACGCTGGAGATCACCGAGACAGCGCTGATGCGCACCCCCGACACCACCGCACACCTGCTCACGGAGCTGAAGACCCTCGGCATACGCATCGCGGTCGACGACTTCGGCACCGGCTACAGCTCGCTCGCGTACCTGCGCCAGTTCCCCGTCGACTCGCTGAAGATCGACCGTACTTTCATCACAGGCCTAGCACTCTCAAGCGAGGCACACGCACTCACGCATACGCTGATCCAGCTCGGCGCCGCACTCGGCCTGCAGACGCTTGCTGAGGGAGTCGAGCACCACAGCCAGGTCCGCGAGTTGCAACGCGAGGGATGCGACCTCGCCCAGGGATATCTGTTTGCCCGACCGCTGCACCCAAACGACCTCGAGCTCCTGCTACGCGACGCCAGCCTCCCGAGCCGTACAACGGCCAGCTACCCGGTAACGTCAATCTGACCGTTTTGCGTTTTGCAGGCACTTCGGTATGGGCGCGGCGGGTTTCGAACCTGCGACCTCTCGCGTGTGAAGCGAGCGCTCTCCCACTGAGCTACGCGCCCTTCAGGCCCGAGTCTATTCGCTGAGCCCAGCGTTCGCCGGCCGCGGAGCCATGTTCGAAGATCGCCAGCCGCGCGAGCCGTAGCTACGCGGGCTCGGTGGCGTGGATGAGACGGTGATGGATCGGCAGGCCAAGTCTAAGAAAGCTCTCAGAAAACTCTTATACGAGTCGCGCGGGCATGCGAGATCCTATCTGCACGCTTGTCATCATGTCCAACGACTATTCCGATTTGCCCGCACCGAACCCTCGTCGTCCCGGCATTGATGCCGCTGCGCCGATCACGGAGAGAGCGCTAATGTCGATGTCACCGTCGGAGCTCCCAGGCTTGGGCATGATCGCTCGGCATCTAGACGTGCCCGCAGCACCGGATGGGAATGGGGCCTCGTCACTGCAGGCGCAGGAGCCTCACGCCAACGGGTCCGGACCGATACAAGCGCATCTACATGTGGTGTCGGTACAGACCTCAGGCGAGCTCGGCGGCGCAGAGTACGCAAACGTGGAGCTGCTGAATGCGCTGCAAGCTTGTGGCGCGAACGTGACGTTGCTGGGCGACCAGCCAGCGCTGGTGTCGGGCACTGAGGTGGCGTTCACAGCGATCGATCTGGGTCCAAAGATCAAACGGTCCAGCTGGCCTAGAGTGGTGCTCGGCTTCCTGCCGTGGTTGGCAAGGCTGCGTCGGGCGCTTGAGCGTGAGGCGCGTACCGAGCCGATCGACGTGACGCTGTTGCATTTCAAGAAGGAGCAGCTGATGTCGGCATTACTGCCGAGACGTCTCACCGGAGCGGTCGTCTGGGCGGAGTGGGGCAGGCTGCCGGTACCGCTTACACGCGGTCTCGCTCGTCGGTTCTATCTGGTTGCGGCTAGGCGCGCAAAGCTGATCGTGGCGGTGTCCGAGAGCACCCGTGAATCGCTGATCGAAGCGGGTGTGCCGGCGGCCAAGGTGATCGTCATCAACAACATCGTGGACGGCGCCGAGGTTGCGTTCGACGCACTTGCGCGGGAGTCGTACCGGAGCGAGTGGGAAGTGGACGACGGGACGCTCGTGCTCGGTTGCATCTCGCGCTTAAACGCCAGCAAGCGCAATGACGTGATCGTCGATGCGATGGCTTACCTGCCCGAGGACGTGGTGCTGGTATTGGCCGGTGACGGCGACGACGAGTCAGCGCTGCGGCTGAAAGCGGCTCCTTACGGGGAGCGGGTTAGGTTCCTGCCGACGCCGCGTGGCTATGTGCAGAAGGTGCTCTCGGCATGTGACTTGGCGGTGTTCGCGCCGCAGGAACTGGAGGGGGCGCCGCGGGCGATCATCTTTGGGCAGCTGTGCGAGCGCGCTGTAATTGCCAGCGGCCCGGAGGGCGCACGGGATATGGTGACGCCGGGAACGGGCAGCATCGTGACGCCAGCACACGATCCGCAGATGCTCGCAGCGTGCATCGAGTCCTATCGAAGCGATCCGGAGCGGCGCTTGCGCGAGGGGCAGGCCGGTCGCGCGCTAGCTCAGGAGCGCTATGACCGCGGCGCGGTAGTTGAGGAGTGGTTCACGCGGCTGAGCGCGCTCGTCGGCTGAGGGCGCCCGCTGGCTGAGGGGCGCAGCGCCTGACGCTCACGCGAGGGTGAGCTGGAGTACGAGCAGAGCGGCGATCGCGGTGGCACAGAAGATGTGCTGGCGGCATATGGATCGCGCAATCTCGCTCTGTTGTTGTGCCGAATCGCATCGTGTGCCGAGGCGGACTGCGCTCGGCACAGTGCGCATGGCGGCGAGCCCAATCGGTGGTATGGCGATTGCGAGCGATGCCCACCGCACCCAGAGTGGCCCGTCATGGTCGACGATCTCGAGGACGAGGGCCACGATGGTGGTGAGCATGGCGAGTGCGATCAGGCGGTTCATCGGGCGTGCGGTAGTCGTCACGCGCCGGTAGTAGCTGGCGATCGACGCGAGCATCTCCTCGGGTAGCTGCGGCTCGCGGTGGGCGAGTGTCTGGACGTCGAACATGAGATCGAACCACAGCACGGCGAGCAGGAACCCGCCGCCAGCGGCGGCGAGCGCGTTCACGACCCCAGCTTGACGGCGGTGTGGGGATACAGGCGGTCCTGCGCTTCCGAGTAGGTCGCTGCCAGGCTGTTGACTTCGGCTTGGGTGAGCGAGCTCCCAAACGCAGTCGGGCCACCCTGGTTCTTGTAATCGACGAGGAGCTTCTTGCCGATCTGGGCGAGGCTGAAATGAGCGTCGTAGACGCTCTCGATATAGAGGGCTACGTTGGCCCGGGCAAAGCGGGCTGCTGTTGGCGAGCCATGTTCGATCTGTTCAACGTCTGCACCGAGTAGGCGCCAGCCGCGCGTTGCCAGCAGCACGAAGGTACGGAAGGTCCCGGCGAGGCTGGAGCCGGCTCCGGTGAGCACGGCCGCCTGCCGTTCTTCAAACAATGCGGGCACGCGTAGAACGTTGGCGCGCTTGACTGCAAGCTGGATGGCTCGGTGCAAGCTGGTGCTGGTGTGCGTCGGTATGCCGTTGGCGATGAGTGGCCACGCCATCTTCGTAGCGGCCACCTCGCTGACGGTTGCAGGCATTGCTGCGCTTAGCGCTCGGCAAACGGCGGTCAGGTCCGCGCGCTCGAGCTGCAGGGCTTGCGACGTTGCCTTTGCGCTGGAGCCACAGCCTGCAACTGTGGCGGCGATTGCGGCTGCAGTGGCGCCCAAGCGCAACAGCGCGACGCAGCGGCTGGTCGGCGAGGTTTGGCCGCCGCCACGCAAAGTGGTCTTGCGCGGGGCGGCCGTCGCTTCTACCTAGACGCCGAGCAGGTCGACCACAAACACGAGCGGTGCGTTTGGCGGGATCGCCGCACCGGAGCCTTTAGCGCCGTATCCGAGCGCGGCGGGGATGATCAACTCACGTCGTCCGCCGACCTTCATGCCGGCGACGCCCTGATCCCAGCCGGCGATCACCTGACCCTTGCCGAGCGTGAACGAGAACGGTTCGTTGCGCTTCCATGAGGCGTCGAACTCCTTGCCGCCTTTGTAAAGCACGCCCACGTAGTTGACCGTGACCGTGTCACCGTCCTTGGCTTCCGCGCCAGTACCGGTGATCAGGTCTTTGGTTTCGAGTTTGCTTGGCGCGGCGCCGGTGGGCACCGTCACCTTCGGTTCTTTGGACAGCGGGCCGGTGGTCGGCGTCTTTGCTGTCGCGGTAGTGCTTGTGGTGCTAGTCGAGCTGGTTTTTTCTGTGGACTTGATCAGCGTATTGTCGGCGGTGTTCTCGTTTCCGACAGTGATCGTGCTGGAGCCGCCTGAGCCGCAGCCGGCGATCAGGACGGCGGCGCCAAGAACGGCGGCTGCCGAGCCGGTGCGGGAGCGAAGAGTGGAGGGAAGCTTCTTGAAGTAGGTCACGGCGGGGCAGCCTATCGGAACTAGCTTGAGTCGTGGTGCGGTAGCATCGCGAGCGGACCGTGCTAGGCGGGGAGGTAGCGGTGCCCTGTACCT
>DATHLT010000086.1:0-10083 GCA_035487855.1 Solirubrobacteraceae bacterium | reverse complement strand
GCGAAGGCCGCGGCGTCCTCCGTCGAGGAGGGTGCAGCGCTGAAAGCGCTCGGCGGCGGCGCGCCGCCTGCCTCCGCGAGCTCCAACGGCGGCTCGGTCGCGGCGCCGTCCGCTGCCTCTCAGCCACCGCCAAGCGCCGCGGCTACAGCCACGGCGCCCCCGAGCACACCCGCGCCTTCATCGGCGGCGACGGCCACGCCCGTCGCCGCAGCGCCTGCGTCCGCACCGGCGACGGCCGCTGCGCCTGGGCCGCTCGCCGGCGCAACGGGTGCGCCGGTGGCGCCGGCGCCGGCTGGATCCGCTGCGGCTGGCTCGGCCGCTGCCGCCGAGCGCGTACGTCCCACGCGCGACTCGCGCACCGGTGAGCGCACGCCCGGTGACACTGGGCCCGGAGGACGCCGGCGCGTGGTGATCGACTCGCAGGCCTCCCGTCGCCAGCAGGGCGGACCGTCCAACCAGCCCCAGCGGCGCCCGCGCCGCGGACGCCGTCGGCGCGGCACCTACGACGAGACGATCGCCCCGATCGACACCGCCGCGATGGAGGCAACCGACCTGATTCGCGTGAACTCCGGCTCGACCGTCAAGGACATCGCCGAGTACCTCGGTGTGGCGGTGCCCGAGGTGATCAAGAAGCTGATGTCGCTGGGCGAGATGGCGACGCTGACGCAGACGCTCGCCGATGACGCGATCCAGGTGCTCGCCGACGAGTTCGACAAGCGGATCGAAATCGTCCACGCGGCCGACGACGTCGAGGTAGAGCCGGTGTTCGAGGACGCCGAGGAGGACCTGATTGAACGCCCGCCGGTGGTCACGATAATGGGGCACGTCGACCACGGCAAGACCTCGCTGCTGGACGCTATTCGCGAGACCGAGGTGGTCGCCGGCGAGGCCGGCGGCATCACCCAGCACATCGGCGCCTATCAGGTACACCACGCCGGCAAAGAGATCACCTTCCTCGACACGCCCGGCCACGAGGCGTTTACCGCGATGCGCGCCCGCGGCGCCCGGGTGACCGACCTCGCGGTGATCGTGGTTGCGGCCGACGATGGCGTCAAGCCGCAGACAGAAGAGGCGATCGACCACGCCAAGGCGGCCGAAGTGCCGATCGTGGTTGCGGTCAACAAGATCGACAAGGAGGGCGCACAGCCTGAGCGTGTGCGCACGGAGATGACGCAGCATGGCCTGCAGCCCTCGGAGTGGGGCGGCGACACCGAGTTCGTCGACGTCAGCGCCAAGACCCACGACGGGCTCGACACGCTGCTTGACACGATCCAGGTAGTCACCGACCTGGAGGAACTGAAGGCCAACGCTGGCGCAGAGGCCTCGGGAGCGGTGATCGAGTCCAAGCTCGACCCCGGGCGTGGACCCGTTGTCACGATCTTGATTCAGCGCGGCACGCTGCACGTGGGAGACGCGCTGGTCGCGGGCGCACACTTCGGGCGCGTGCGTGCGATGCACGACTTCACCGGTGGCAAACTCAAACGCGCGATGCCTGGTCAGCCGGTCGAGGTGCTCGGCTTTGACGGTGTGCCAGAGGCGGGCGAGCATGTGCGTGTGGTCGAGAACGAGCGCCGCGCACGCCAGCTCGCGGGCGAGCGCGCCAACCGCCTGAAGACCGAGGCGCTCGCACGACGCTCCGGGCGCAAGGTCTCGCTGGAGGACGTCTTCAAGCTCGCCCAGGAGGGCACCGTCAAGGAGCTCGCGCTGCTCGTCAAGGCCGATGTCGCCGGCTCGCTGGAGGCGATCGAGGACGAGATCGCGAAGCTGCCCCAGCAAGAGGTCAAGGTCAACATCATCCACCGCGGCGTTGGTGGCATCAACGAGTCCGATGTGATGCTCGCGGCGGCGTCCAACGGCGTGATCCTCGCCTTCAACGTGCGTCCCGTCGGCGACGCCCGCCAGATCGCCGATCGCGAGGGCGTTGAGATCCGCTCCTACGCGGTCATCTACCGCGCGATCGAGGAGTTGCGTGCGGCGATGCAGGGCATGCTCGCACCCGAAGAGGTCGAGACGCCTCTCGGCCAAGCGGAGGTGCGCCAGCTGTTCAAAGCATCGCGCATCGGCACGATCGCCGGTTCGGTCGTCACCGAGGGCAAGATCACCCGCGGCTCGCGGGTGCGCGTGGTGCGCGAGGGCACAGTCATCTACGACACCACGATCGAGAGCCTGCGCCGGTTCAACGAGGACGCACGCGAGGTCGCAAGCGGCTTCGAGTGCGGCATCGTGCTCACCAATTTCCAGGATTTGCGCGAGGGAGATGTGCTGGAGACCTATGAGACACGACAGGTGGAGCGCGAGCTCTCCTCCTGAGGCGCGATGACCGGCGCGAGGCGGTGTCCTCGATCGCTCATGTGCGGAGCACATTTCGTTCACTGCGTCCTTGCCTCGCTTGGCCCTCGCACCTCAGTTACGTCTATCGAGCCTGGGTTGCAGGGACACGAAGTTCGGCAGGGAATTGGAGGGGTAGGATGACCTCAGGACGGATGCGCCGGGTCGACGAGGCGATCCGACAGGTGATCGGCGATGCCGTTGCAGGTGATCTCAAGGACCCGCGAGTTGGATTTGTAACCGTGACTGATGTCAGGACCAGCCCAGACCTAAGCCATGCACGTGTGTACGTGAGTGTTCTTGGTCGTGATGGGGGCGTCTCGGAGCCCGATGAGCGCGAGGCGACACTCGATGGCCTGCGTAGCGCGCACGGCTTCTTGCAGGCGCGCATCGCCGGTCAGCTGCACCTCAAGCGCACGCCCACGCTCGAGTTCGAATACGACGAGACCACCGACCGGGCGCTGCGCGTGGAGGAGCTGATCGATGAGATGGAGAGCCAGTGAGCGATACCCCTGCCTTTGAACTCACCCGCGAGCTCGTGCTCGCGCGCATCCGCGAGGATCAGCGCTTCGTGCTCGCAGCCCACGAGAACCCCGACGGCGACGCGCTTGGGTCGCTGGTGGGGATGCAGGGTTTGCTCAGCGCGCTCGGCAAGGACTCGGCGATGTTCATCTCTCCGGACGATCTGCCGCTGCCGCGCGAGTATCGCTTCTTCGACCTCGATGGCTTGATTCGCCAGCCACCTGCTGACATCGCCGAGCGCACCGTCGTGTTCCTCGACTGTGGCAACATCGACCGAAACTCGGCGAGCGTCCTACGCGATGGCGCGCACCTCCTGAACATCGACCACCACCACGACAACACCCGCTTTGGCACGCTCAACCACATCGTGCCGGAGGCCTCATGCACGGCGCAAATCGTGTGGGATCTGATGCACGGACTCGACGTCCGCCCAGCCCCCGCGATCGCAGAGGCTCTCTACATCGGTTTGATCACCGACACCGGGCGCTTCATGTATGAGAACACCGGCCCGCAGGCGCACCTGATGGCCGCCGAGCTGATCGAAGCCGGTGTGGATGTCGCGGGCGTGTATCGGCGGCTGTACGAGGGTGTGCCGCTCGGCAAGCTCGCGTTGCTCGCACTTGCGCTCGCGCAGCTACAGCGCTTCGATAGCGGCGAGCTGGCGATCGCGTCGCTCAGCGCCGAGGACTTCGACCGCGCCGATGCCGAGGAGAGCTATTCAGAGGGCATCATCGACCAACTGCGCGCCCTGGAGGGCACGAAGGTCGCAGTGCTCGTACGCGAGCTCTCCAGCGGCGAGCGCAAAGGCCAGCACAAAGTCTCGCTGCGCGCCACCGATGACGATGTGGACGTGTCGATCATCGCCCGCGCGCAGGGCGGCGGCGGGCACCGTCGTGCCGCCGGCTTCTCGACCACGCTCGAAGCGCAGGAGCTGATCACATTCCTGCGCGAGGCGATCGCCGCGCAGCTACACCCGTCCTCTGACGGGCGCGCCACCGCGACTATCGCTTGAGTGCCCGCAACATCGTGAGCCAGATGCACGGGAGCTCAATGGATGGCTTGCTGCTGATCGACAAGCCTGCCGGGATGAGCTCGCACGACGTCGTTGCCGTCGTGCGACGCTCGCTGGGCGGTATACGCACCGGGCATGCCGGCACGCTAGATCCGTTCGCCACCGGCCTGTTGCTGGTGCTGATCGGTAGAGCGACCAAAACACAGAGCGCGATGATGTCGTTGCCAAAGCGCTATGAGACGGTCGCGCAGCTCGGCGCGCTATCCAGCACAGGCGACACCGAGGGCGAGATCACCTGGACGCGAAAGCTGCCACCCGAGCAGCCCGAGCTACCGACCGGGGAGCTGCGCCAACGCCCACCGGTCTACTCGGCGGTGAAGATCGACGGCGAGCGTGCATACAAGCGCGCCCGCCGCGGCGAGAGCTTTGAGATGCCCGAGCGGATCGTCACGGTGACGCGCTTCGAGCAGCTGTGGCGCGACCCCGACTGCCCCGCCGAGCTTTTAGATGGGAGCCCGCCCACCCACCCATCTACCCAGCTGCCCCGCGCTGGCTTTGCGATCGATTGTGGTTCGGGCACATATGTCCGCTCGCTGATCGCTGGGCTGGGCGACGCCTATTGCCTGGAGCTCAGACGCACCGCGATCGGCCCGTTCGAGGTCGACGACGCAGTCCCGCCGCCGGCGCGCGGCGAGCCCTGGCGTGATCCGCCTGTGATCGCGCTCGATCAGGCGCTCGGGACGCTCTCCAAATAGGCTGTGTGGCCGTGAAGCTAACTCGCCTGCCCGAGGTGCAGCGCGCAGCCGAGCGCCGCGTCGCCGTGGGCACCTTCGACGGTGTGCACCTCGGCCATCGCGAGGTCATCGCCGGCTCCGACAGTGTGCTCACGTTCGAGCCGCATCCCGTGTCCGTGGTCTCACCGCAGCACACGCCCAAGTTGCTGACCACGCTGGAGCGCAAGGCAGAGCTGCTCGCTGCGCTCGACGTCCGCGAGCTGATCGTGATCTCGTTCGATCATGAGTTCGCCCAACGTTCCGCGGGAGAGTTCATCGGCGACGTACTTGTCGGTGCGCTCGGCGCGACGCAGGTTGCGATCGGCGAGAACTTCCGTTTCGGCCACAAGGCACAAGGAGACTCGCGCCTGCTCGTCGCTGACGATCGCTTCCTGACGGTCGTGCATCCACTGCTCGAAATCGATGGCGCGGTCGTTTCCTCGAGCCACATTCGCGGACTCGTGCTCGCCGGCGAGATGGTGGAGGCCAACCGGCTGCTCGGTGACAGCTTCGAGCTGCGCGGCGAGGTCGTTCACGGTGATGAGCGTGGCCGCGAGCTCGGCTTTCCCACCGCCAACCTGGTGCCCGATGAGACGCTCGCGTGCCCAGGGCACGGCGTGTATGCGTGTATAGCCGAAGGCAACACGTTTGCCGCCTGCGCCGCGGCGGTCAACGTCGGGGTTCGTCCGACGTTCAATACCGGGCGTGGCGAGCTGATCGAGGCCTACATCATCGACTTCGAAGGGGATCTCTACGGCAGCGAGTTGCGCCTGCGTTTCATCGAGCGCCTACGCGGTGAGCGACGTTTCGAGGACGCTGATGCACTGGTCGAGCAGATGCACCTGGATGTCCAGCAAACACGGGAGCTGATCGGGCTGTGATGCCAGTGTCTGCTACGGTGCCTCGGCTATGTCAGCACTGACCACAGAGCGCAAGCGCGAGATCGCAGCCAAGTTCGGCGCGAGCGAGAAGGACATGGGTAACACCAAGGTCCAGGTCGCGCTGCTAACCGAGCGCATAAACCACCTGACCGAGCACCTGCGCACTCAGGACAAGGACCACAGCTCGCGTCGTGGCCTGCTGATGCTCGTCGGACGCCGCCGCCGCTTCCTGGCGTATTTGCAGCGTCGCGACCTCGAGGGCTACCGCGCCCTAATCAAAGACCTGGGCCTCCGCCGGTAGAGACGGCCGTGGGCGCTTCGCGGATGCTTCGTCCTCGATCGCTCGCGTGCGAAGCACGCCACGCTCTCTGCGTCCTTGCCCCGCTCGACCCACGACCGTCTCTACACGCGCTGTGTCTGTAATCGCCCGCGGAACACCAGCGCCGAGCTTCACGCTCGCCCGCGCGGATGGCGAGAGCTTCACCGAGCAGGATCTGCAGGGCCGCACCAGCGTGCTGGTCTTCTACCCGTTCGCGTTCAGCCCCGTGTGCACCGACCAGCTGCAGTTGTATGACGAGCTGCGCGCCGAGCTCGAGGGGCGTGGCGACGCGCTTTACGGCGTCTCCTGCGACGCCACGTGGTCGCAGAGCGCGTTTAAGGAGAAGCTCGCTGTCGGTAGCGAGCAGCTCTCGGACTTCGAGCCCAAGGGCGCCACGTGCGCTGCCTTTGGCGTTCTGCACTCGGGCGGCTTCGCACAGCGCGCCCTCGTCATCACTGGCCCCGACGGGGTTATTCGCTGGAGCTTTCAAGCTGACTCGCCTGGCGATCTGCCCGGTGTCGAGCTGCTGCGTGAAGGTCTCACAGCGACACGCGCCTGAAGAACCTGTTTCAAAATGACTGGCACGCCCGGATGCGCCCCTGTACACGGCGCCGGCTCGCCACAGTCCGCTAAGCTCCGTCCGTTCGGGAAAAGAGAAAATGAAACGGACCGCCGACCGACGGGCGGAACATGAAAGGCAGTGAATATGAGTAGTGACGCCGTTACACGGGTTTCCGTGGAGATTGCCGGCAGCGAGATCTCGTTTGAGACCGGCAGGATGGCCAAGCAGGCCTCCGGCGCAGTGGTCGTTCGTCAGGGCGACACGATGGTTCTTTGTACCGCGGTGGCGGGCAGCCTCCGTGATGTCGACTTCCTGCCGCTGACGGTGGATGTCGAGGAACGTATGTACGCGTCCGGCAAAATCCCCGGTTCGTTCTTCAAGCGCGAGGGCCGCCCCGGCGAGAAGGGCACGCTCACTGCGCGCATGATCGACCGGCCGATCCGCCCGCTGTTCCCGAAGGAATGGCGCTATGACACGCAGTTGGTGGCGATCCCGCTTTCGATCGACCACGTCCACCCTTACGACATCCTCGCGATGAACGGCGCCTCCGCGGCGCTGATGGTGTCCGACATCCCGCTGCCTACGCCCGTGGGTGCTGTGCGGATCGGCAAGATCGACGGCAACTTCGTCGTCAACCCGCAGGAGCCCGATTTGCTCGCGGACGCTGAGAACCCGTCGGACCTCGATCTGATTGTCGCCGGCACCGAGGAGGCCATCCTGATGGTCGAGGCGGGCGCCAACGAGATCCCCGAGGCGGAGATCCTCGACGCGCTCGACATCGCCCACGCGGCGATCAAGAAGATCTGTGCGCTACAGCGCGATCTCGCGGCCAAAGTCGGAAAGGCGAAGAAAACCTTCGAGGCGATCCAGGTCGATCCCGCCGTGCTCGATGCGATCCGCGCATCCCATGGCGCGGCATTGGACGCGGCCACGCAGGTTGAGGACAAGCTCGAGCGTCAAGATGCCACCAAGGCAGTTGAGCAGGAGATCCTCGAGCAACACGCGCCGTCTGCCGGTGATGGTGCCTCCGACAGCGAAGCCACGCACGCCAAGGAGCGCAGCGCAGCGGTGCAGATGGCGTTCGACAAGCTCGAGAAGTCGATCATCCGTGAGCGCATCGCCGTTCACAAGAAGCGCCCCGACGGTCGTGGCGAGTCGGAGATCCGCGACATCACGATCGAGGTTGGCGTGCTGCCGCGCGGCCACGGCTCGGCGCTGTTCACACGTGGTCAGACGCAGGCGCTGAGTGTCGTGGCGATGGGCACGCTTAAGGAGGAGATGCGCCTCGACACGCTCGGCCTCGAGACCAAAAAGTACTACTGGCACCACTACAACTTCCCGCCGTTCTCGGTCGGGGAGGCCGGTCGCATGGGCGGCGTCAAGCGCCGCGACATCGGTCACGGCGCACTAGCTGAGCGCGCGCTCGCGCCGATGGTGCCCTCGATCGAGGAGTTCCCCTACTCGATCCGCGTCGTCTCGGACATCCTCGAGTCAAACGGCTCATCCTCGATGGCCTCGGTGTGCGGCTCCTCGCTGTCGCTGATGGACGCCGGGGTTCCGATCAAGCGCCCGGTCGCCGGTATCGCAATGGGCTTGATCAAGGAGGGCGACGACTACATCGTCCTGACCGACATCGCCGGCGTCGAGGATCACCTCGGCGACATGGACTTCAAGGTCGCCGGCACCGAGCGGGGCATCACCGCGCTGCAGATGGACATCAAGATCACAGGCGTGACCTTCGACATCCTGCGCGACGCGCTCGCGCAGGCCAAAGAGGCACGTACGTTCATCCTCGGCAAGATGGCTGAAACGATCCAGGGCCCGCGCGAGCAGCTCTCGCAGTTCGCGCCGCGAATCCAGACGATCCAGATCGATCCTTCTCAGATTGGCTTGTTGATCGGTAAGGGTGGCGAAACGATCCGCGGCCTGGCCGATGAGTTCGAATCCCAGATCGACGTCAACGACGACGGCCAGGTGCTGATCTACTCCGCCAACGGTGAGCTCGGTGACGCGCTCGTGGAGCGCGTCAGGATGATGATGAAGGAGGTCGAGGTCGGCGACGAGTATGTCGGCAAGGTCGTGAAGACGACCACCTTCGGTGCGTTTATCGAGCTCGCCAAGGGCACCGATGGGCTGCTACACATCTCCAACGTCTCGCCCGGCCAACGCGTCGAGGCCGTCGAGGATGTCCTCAATAAGGGCGATGAGGTCAACGTACGCGTGGTCGAGGTCGACCGCGAGCGCGGTCGCATCGGCCTACGCCTCGCCGAGGACCCGGACATCGCCGGCAAGACCGTTGAGGAACTCGCCGGCGTTGGCACCGGCACCGGTGGCGGTGGTGGCGGTGGACGTCCTCCGCGCGAGGGTGGCTCGCGCAACGGTCGCTCTGATCGCGGTCCTCGCCGCGAGGGCGAGCGCGGCTCAGGCCGCCCACGCCACGGCCGCGACTAGCAGTAGAGCCGCCAGGCGTGAGTCCCGAGCACCGGATAACCACGCTTGAGAACGGCGTAAGGGTTGTCACCGAGCGCGTGCCCAGCGTGCGCTCGGTGGCGCTCGGCTTCTGGATCGCCACTGGCTCGGTCTCCGAGCACGAGCGCGAGGCGGGGATCTCACACCTGCTCGAGCACATGCTGTTTCGCGGCACCGAGCGCTACGGGTCGCAGGAGATCGACCAGATCTTCGATTCGATGGGTGCCGAGATCAACGCGGGCACCGACAAGGAAGCAACCTCGCTTTACACACGCGTGCTCGACCGTCACCTCGAGCACGCGTTCGACGTCATGAGCGACATGGTCTGGACCCCGCGCTTTGGTGAGCTGGAAGCCGAGCGCGAGGTGGTACTCGAGGAGATCGCAATGTATGAAGACGATCCCCAGGATCGTGTCTTCGACGTCCTCGGCAAGGCGATCTTCGGCGCCCATCCTCTCGGTCGCGCGGTAATCGGCACGGCGGATGTGATTCGCGGAGTCACGCGCGAGCAACTCGCGGCGTTTCATGCGCAGCGCTATCTGCCGAGCAGGATCGTGATTGCCGCCGCCGGTTCAATCGAGCACGACGCGCTTGTTGAGATGGCAAGCCAGCACGCACCGAGCCCGCCGGCAAGCTCGGCAGAGAACGGAGGTGCGCACGCCCAGGAGTACGCGCCGACCGACCATGACGACCGCAGCGACGATGCGGCGGATGTCGCGAGCCAGGCAAGCGCCGCCCCTGACTTCACTCGTCGCACGCGCTTCCTCGAGAAAGAGACCGAGCAGTACCACGTGTGCCTTGGTGGCGCCGGGATCGCACGTGACGACGAGCGCCGCTTCGCGCTGCGGGTGCTCGAGGGGGTGCTCGGCGGAACGTCATCCTCGCGGCTGTTCCAGGAGATACGTGAGCGCCGCGGCCTGGCGTACTCGGTGTTCTGCTTCTCTAGTTTGTACGCCCACACGGGCGATGTCGGGCTGTATGTGGGAACGCGCCCCGAGAACCTCAAGGAGGCTCTCATGGTCGTTGCCGCCGAGCTCGCCCGCTGCGTGGCGGATCCAGCCAGCGACGAGGAGCTGGTGCGCTCACGCGAGAACCTCAAGGGACGGGTTGTGCTCGGTATGGAGTCCACCGGCGCGCGCATGAGCCGCCTTGGCGCCTCGGTGCTGAACGACTTGCCGATCCTCTCGGTGAACGAGATGATCGAGCGGATCGATGCC
>DATHLT010000085.1:0-14517 GCA_035487855.1 Solirubrobacteraceae bacterium | reverse complement strand
CAGTCGGGGCATCGCTCACAATCTATAGCGCTCGCGCTACCCTCCGCAAAGCTGATGGCGGACACGAGCAAGATCGCCAAGAATCTCGAGCGCTTCGCGCAGGCGGTGGCGGCGCACGACCGCGAGAACCCCACGCACACCGCGTATGGCATCGGCTTGGCGCACTTCGACATGGAGCGTCTGGGGCTGGATGAGGGCGAGGTGATCCTGCCGGGGATCACGATCCACTCAGACCAGGGTGTGACGGGCAACTTCCGCGTGCTGTGCGACGGCGACCACGAGGAGGAGCTGACGGAGGCCGAGGAGCAGGCGGTCGAGGCAATCGCCACACAGGCGATCCCTGTGTTCTCGCCGTCCTCCCCGGGCCGCTCTCCATTCGAAGAGCACTAGCTGCGCTGATCTTGGACGTCCGGCCAAGGCCGTAATGCCGAGTGCGGCCCAAACTGTGGCTCAGTGGCCACGGCTGCGGGAATCTCGCCATCTGATTTTCAGCATTGCCGCGATTGGGCCGGCCATGTGATCGTGTGCGGCCTGAACCCAGTGGGGCTGCGCACGGTCGAGCAGTTGCACCTGGCGGGCGCGCGCGTGGTGGTGCTGGACGATGAGCCGGACGAGCGCCTCACGCGAGTGGTGCGCGGCTGGGGTATCCCGCACATCGTCCGCGGCTCACACCATCTGAGCGAGCCGCTGTATGAAGCGGGCATTGTGGGCGCGACGGCGGTGGTGTGCGCCGAGCGCACCGATCTGCGCACGCTGGAGACGGTGCTGCTGATCCGCGATCTCAGGCCAGAGGTGCGGATCGTGGCCGACCTCGACAACCCGGCGGTGGCACGAGCGGTCGAGCAGGTGCTCGGATCGGTTGGGGTGCTCGACGTCGGCGCGCTGTTCGCGCCATCGGTCGTTGAAGTTTGTATCGGGCAGCGCGCCCGCGACATCCTGCTCGGTGACACCCTGTTCGTGGCCGCCGAGGTGATTGCGCCACGCGAGGGAACGCTTCGCGAGCTGTACGGCAGCCTCGCGCCGATCGGCGTCGTGACGGATGCGGACGACACGCTGATCGCGTGCCCCGGTCGCGACCAACCGGTTGCGACGGGTGACCGCGTGACGCTGCTCGGCACTCACGAGCAGCTCGACGAGGCGGGGCTCGGCCATACGCACGTCCGCGCCCGCGAGATCTCAGACTTCGGCTCGCGCGTGAGCGCGGCGGCCGGGCGCGCGCTGCGCGCCGTGCTAAGCGTCGCCGACCGGCCGCTGCGTGTGGCCCTGACGCTCGGGCTGACGATGCTCGTGATCTCGACGCTGGTACTGCACTTCGGCTATGACTGGTCCGAACACCACTCGCACCTACCGATCCTCGACTCGATCTATTTCACCGTCGAGACGGTCGCCACGGTCGGCTTCGGCGATTTCTCGTTCTCCAACCAGCCGCTGTGGATCGAGGCGTTTGGCATCGGTCTGATCGTCGCCGGCACAACGCTCGTTACGACGATGTTCGCGCTGCTCACGAACGCGCTTGTCAGCCGGCGCCTGGCGCAGTCGCTCGGCCACGAGCGGATCTCAGGGATGCGCGGACACGTCGTGCTGGTGGGACTGGGGGCCGTGGGCATGCATGTGCTGGAAGGACTGCTCGAGCGCGACCGCGAGGTGATCGTGGTGGAGCGCACGGAGAGCAACAGCTACGTCGCGCAGGCGCGCTCGCATGGGGTACCGGTGGTCCTCGGCGACGCCACCCGTTCGCAGACGCTCGACTCGGTCAACCTCTCCGGCGCGGCCGCGGTGGCGATCCTCACCTCGGACGATCTCACGAACATCGAGACGGGCCTGGCGGTACGCGATCGTCTGGATGAGCGCTGGAGCTCGGTACCTGTGGTGCTGCGGGTCTTCGACCGCCAGCTCGGACACCGGCTCGAGCAGAGCTTTGGCTTTCGCCACGTGTGGTCGACTTCGGCGATCGCCGCGCCATGGTTCGTGGGCGCGGTACTCGGCCTGGAAGTGCTATTCACGTTCTACGTGGGCAACCATCCGTTCCTACTCGCGCGCCTGCGGGTGACCGCCGGTGGCGGCCTCGACGGCCAGGCGATGCACGAGCTGTCGGCGAACGTGCGGGTGGTGGCGATCCGCCGCGCGGAGGACTCACTAGCGCTCGAGCACCCGCCGCGGCGCGCCACGCGCCTGGCCCCTGACGATGACGCGTATCTGGTCGGTCCGTATGCGGAGCTACTGGAGGTTCTGCGCCACGATCGCGAGACCTCTGGCGAAGCGTTCAGTTGAGCCGCGGCTCGGGCACTCCAGCCCGCAAAGCAATCATCGCGACAAGCCGCTCGATCGTCGGACAAGGGATGCCGTGTCGCGCGCCAGCGCGCAGCACCGAGCCGGGGATGGCGTCGAGCTCGGGTTCGCGCCCGGCGGCGATGTCACGCTGCATAGAGCTGCCGAGTGTGTCGTGCGCACGCTCTAGCTCATCGACGGCAATGGCGGGGTCGACGTCATGGGCGCCCTCGGCCTTGCCAACGGCGCAGGTCTCTTCGATGGCACCGACGAGATCGGCGCGCAGCGCAGGGGTGGAGCGAATCTCGCCGAGCAGCTTGTCGTAGGCGCTGGTGGTGCAAGCGAGCGCGTTGAGGCGCACGAGCTTGGACCACATCACCTGTGCCTCGGAGTCCAACACCTTTACTGGCACCGCCGCCTCGGACAGCGCATCGGCAAGCGCCTGCATGGCTGGCCTCACCCCGGAAGCCGCTGGCTCACCGCCGGCCGCAGCACCGCTCCCCCCCGGCTCGCCGCTGGCCATGCTGACGAGTAAGAAGGGGCTGGTGTGCACGACGACGCCGGGCTGCGGCCGGTCGGCCTCGACGCGGATCGAGCCGGCTATGACGGAGCCGGGATCGAACCGCTGGCGCAGCACAGCAAGATGGTCGAGCCCGTTGAGCAGCGGCAACACAACGGTGGGCTCTGTATGAACGCGCTCGAGCGCTGGCTCCAAGCCGGCGGCCTTGGTGGCGACGATCAGCGCGTCGACAGGCTCCCGCAGTTCAGCGACGGCATGGGGGTGCGCGATGAAGTCGCCGAAGATAACGCTGCGCACGTCCACCCCGCGCTGGGCGATCAACTGGGCGGTGTCCTCGCGCGCGACGACGATCACCTCGTTGCCGCTGCGCTGGAGCACGCCGGCGAGCAGCCCGCCGACACCTCCGGGGCCGAGGGTGGCGATCTTCATGTGGCTGGATCGATTAGCACGCCGGGGTTCATTATCCCGGCGGGGTCGACTGCCAGCTTGGCTGCGCGCAGGGCAGCGGCAAACGGCTCAGGGCGCTGCTGGTCATACCAGGGTCGGTGATCACGCCCGACAGCGTGGTGGTGGGTGATGGTGCCGCCGCCGGCGAGGATTGCGTCGGAGGCGGCCTGCTTGATGGCGCCCCACTGCTCGACCTCCTGGCCTCGGCGGGCGGGCGCAATGACGGTGAAATAGGGCGCAGGACCGTCGGGATAGATGTGGGTAAAGCGGCAGAGGACTTTGCCGCCCTCACCACAAACCTCGCGCACAGCCTGCTCGGTGGCAGCAATCACGCGCTGGTGAAAGGCGGGGAAGCGCTCCCAGGTGATGGCGGTCTCGAAGGTCTCGGCGAGCACACCCATAGCGATGAGCGTGTCGCGCACGTAGGGCGCGCCGAGAAACGCGCTGCGCCACGAGCCGACGGCGTCGCCGCCTGTGCCGCCGCCACCTCCCGCGCCGCCGGACTGTGGCCGCTCATCCACCTTGCCGCCGTGCTCGGCACAAAGCGCGAGTGCACGCGACATCGCCTCGTCGACGGGGTGGTCGCTTGACTCGAAGCCGAGGACGAGCAGGGCGCTTGAGCCATCGCCGGCCATCGTGAGCAGTGCCTCGCGGGGGTCGAGCAGCCGGCAGTTGGATGGGTGAAGTCCTGATTGGGAGATCGCATGGACACACTCGGCCCCGTCGTGAAAGCGCGCGAAGCACACTGCGGCGGAGCTGCGATGGGTGGGACGGGGTTGCACGCGCATCCATGCTTGGGTGACCACGCCGAGGGTTCCCTCAGAACCGGCGAGCATGCGGTCGGGGCTGACGCCGGCGCCCGAACCGGGCAGCCGCCGGGACTCCCAGATACCGGCTGGAGTGAGCGCGCGGATGGACTCTACGAGGTCCTCGATGTGGGTCCAGACGGTGGCGAAGTGGCCGGAGGCGCGGGTGACGATCCAACCGCCGAGCGTGGAGAGCTCGAACGACTGGGGAAAGTGGCGCAGTGTGAAGCCGTGCTGAGCGAGCTGCGCCTCCAACTGCGGCCCGCGCGTGCCGGCCTGGATGCAGGCGGAGCGTGAGACGGGGTCCACCTCGAGCACGCGGTCAAGCGCAGCGAGGTCGACAGAGATGACACCGTTGTAGCTGGAGGGCACGTGCGGAGTGACGCCACCGACGACGGAAGTGCCACCACCAAAGGGAATCGCGGCGACCCGCTCGGCGGAGCACCACTCAAGCACGCGCTCGAGGTCGGTCTCGTCGCGCGGCGATAGGACGAGGTCGGGCGGATGCTCGAAGCGCCCACGGAAGCCGCGAACGATGTCGGAGTAGGACTTGCCGAGCGCATGGCAGGCACGAGCGTGCGCATCGTCAGCGCAGATGTCAGCGAGCGACACGGGCGCAGGCACGCGTGACGGCGTCAGTTGCACAGACTCGAGCGCCACCGGCTCCTCGACTTCGCTGAGCGTCATCCCGAGGTGGGCGCCGAGCGCTCCTGCCGATGCGCGCAGCTCTGCGCTCGTGGGCTGCTGATCCTCGGAGCCCCACCCCCAATGCTTGCGCCGACTCTCGCTCACTACGGGCGAGTCTATGCGCACCGTCCGCGCCGTGCGCAGCGTCCGCGCCCAGGTGTTGCACGGCCGCTATAGAGATATTCACCACCTCGAGAAGTTCAGGCCGATAGCCTTCGCGCCAAGTGTCAGACCAACCTGAGCCGGCCACCCAAGCACCGGAGATCCTCGCCCGCGGACCGTGGGCGCTGGAGCAGATCACAGCGCGCTGGCGCGAGGCGCAGTTCGAGCCCTCGCCCGAGCAGAGCGAGGCAGCGGATGCGGCGATCAGAGAGCTAAAGCAGCGCGGCTCGCCGAGCCACGATGGAGTCGCGGCGCGGCTGGTCGACTACCGCCAGGACGAGCAGGGGATCGCCATCGAGCTGCAGCCGCTGCGCTGGGCATTGCGGCTGGTGGATGGCGACGCCTCCCAGAGCGTGGCGGCGCTGTGCGTGACTCGCTCGGCAGACGGTCGCTGGCTGGCTGGGCGCCGTGCACCGTGGGTGTCCTCGTGGGCCGGACGTTGGGCGCTCGGCGCGGGCGGTGCGGTGGACCTGGGCGAGAGCCCGGCGGACACTTTGGTGAGAGAGCTGCAGGAGGAGTGGTCGGTCACGCCCGAGCGCGTTCAGGGCGAGGCGCTCTTGCGACTACCGCATCGGCTGGTGATGTTCGTGGGGCAGGCGTGGCTGGCGGAGGGCGACGAGAAGGCGATCACGATGGACCCCGAGCACGACCAGTTCGCTTGGTGGCCGCGCAATATCGAGGACTGGCCCGCAGAGGCCGGCGAGACGTTGCCGCGGATGGCGCAGTGGCTGTCGGAGTAGAGGCGCGCATGCACCCGGGGGTAGGGCTGCTGATGTTCACGCGCTTGAAGTGGACGTCGTTCACCCATTCGTGCGTGTACACGGCGCTACTGGTGAGCGCGTTTGCCGCGGGCAAGCCTGAACCGCTGACGTTCGTACTCGGATGGGCCCACGGGCTGCTGTGGATCTTCATGTCTCTTGCTTGCATCACGGCTGCGCGCCTGCGGATTGTGTCGCTGAAGCTGGCGGTGGCGGTGGCGGTACTGGGTGGGATCGGGCCGTTCTTCGGCAGCTACCAGTTCATTCGCGAGCAGCGCGAGCGCGAGGGCGCAGCGCCGCGCTAAAGTGAGAGACCAATGGCCACAGGCACCACCGCAGTGCAGACGATAGACGTCGTAACTCCCGCTGCGGGTGAGTCAGTGACCGAAGGCACGATCCTCGAATGGCACGTCAAGGTCGGCGACTACATCAAGGTCGACGACACGATCGTTGAGATCTCGACGGACAAGGTCGACGTCGAGCTGCCCTCGCCGGGGAGCGGCACGGTTAGCGAGATCTTGGTGGATGAGGGCGAGACGGTCACGGTTGGTCAGGTGATCGCGCGGATCTCCGTCAACGGCGCCGTACCGGCGCAAAAGCCGGCCGAGACCCCGGTGCGGGAGGACGACGACCAGCCGCCGACGCAGCCCGAGGCAACGGCGCCAGAGAGCGGCGCGAGCGAGCCCGGGACAGTGGTGCCGGAGAGCGCTGCGCGCGAGCCTAAGACGACAGCGCCGCCTGCGAGTAACGGCGCGACAGCGCAGACAGTGGACGTCGTGACGCCAGCAGCGGGCGAGTCGGTGACCGAGGGGACGATCCTGGAATGGCGCGTGCAGGTGGGCGACCCGATCAAGGTGGACGAGACGATCGTGGAGATCTCCACCGACAAGGTGGACCTAGAGCTGCCGGCACCGGCCACTGGGACAGTAAGCGAGATCCTGGCGGATGAGGGCGAGACGGTCACGGTGGGTCAACTGATCGCGCGTATCTCCGTGGACGGCGCGGTACCGACAGCAGCGGTACCGACAGCAGCGGCGCCGAGTGCATCGCCAGTGGCAACAGCCCAGGCCGACGGCGCGAATGCCCCAGCTGCCACCACACACTCACCCGCCACACCAAGCTCGCAGGCCACCAGCGCGCAGGGTTCAGGCCTCCCGGAGGGCACGAAAGCCTCCCCGGTGGCGGCACGCGCCGCGGCGGTTGAGGGAGTGGACCTGACACAGGTCTCGGGCAGCGGCCCAGCGGGACGAATCACGAAGTCAGACGTTCTGTCAGCGGCGTCCGACCAAACGGCGTCCGGCCAAACTGCCCACATTAACGGCGCGGGCGCCAACGGCCGCGCGACGGCCACCGAGCCGAGCGCCCAGCCAATGCGAGGCGGCGCGGCAATGCTCGTGCGCTACATGGAGGAGTCGCGCTCGATCCCGACGGCGACGAGCTTCCGCACGCTGACGGTGACGCGCCTGGATGCGCGCCGACGCGAGTTGAAGACGGGCCCACGCAAGGTGTCATTCACCCATCTGATCGCGTTTGCGATTGTGCGTGCAGCGCAGGATATGCCGGTGATGGCAAACCACTTCGCGGAGATCGACGGCAAGCCAAACAGGATGCTCGACGGCAGGATGAACTTGGGGCTGGCGGTGGATGTGGAGAAGAAGGACGGCTCGCGCACGCTGATGGTGCCGGTGATCACAGACGCGGGCAGCCTTGCGTTCGACGCGTTCCTCGATGCGTACGACGCGCTGGTGGAGAAGGCGCGCACGAACACGCTGACGGCGGATGATCTGGTGGGCGCGAATGTGACGCTGACCAACCCGGGTGGCCTCGGCACGATCGCCTCGGTGCCGAGGCTGATGCCGGGCCAGGGAACGATCGTGGCGACGGGCTCAATCGCCTACCCGGTGGGCCTGGGCAACATCGGCGAGATGATCGGCGCGGAGAAGGTCATGACGATGACCTCAACGTACGACCACCGCGTGATCCAAGGTGCGGAGTCGGGTCGCTTCCTGGCGCGCATCGAGGCATACCTGCAGGGCGAGGACGGCTTCTACGAGGACGTGTTCGCGTCACTGGGCGTGGAGCTTGGCCCTGCACCGGCGTTGCCCGCGCCGGCGGCTGCCGCCTCGGCCGCGGCGGCGAGCACGAGCGCAACGAGCGCGTACACGGGCGGCGAAGAGATGCTGCAGGCGGTACATGCGGCGAGCACGTTCGTGAGCCGCGTGCGTAGCCACGGACACCTGGCGGCGCACCTCGACCCGCTCGGCTCAGAGCCCGAGGGCGACCCGGGCCTCGATCCGGAGGCGCTGGGCCTGACGCCTGAGATCCAGGCGCGACTGCCTGCACGGATCTTCCAGATGTACGTGCCAGGGGCGACGTTGGCTGACGCACTACCGCACCTGCGCGAGACTTACTGTGGCACGATCGCGTATGAGATAGAGCACATTGCCTCGCACCGCCAGCGCGTGTGGCTGCGCGAGCACATCGAGTCAGGGGCGTTCCGCCACGAGCTGACCAACGACGAGCGCCGCCGGCTGCTGCGCCGCCTGGTGAAGGTGGACGCGCTCGAGCGCTTCATGCACAAGGCTTACCTCGGCCAACACCAGTTCTCGATCGAGGGCCTGGACATGACGGTGCCGATGCTCGACGAGCTGATCCAGCTGTCGGCTGCGCATGGCGGACAGGAGGTGGTGGTGGGGATGGCCCACCGCGGCCGCTTGAACGTACTGGCGCACAACCTCGGGCGCACCTACGACACGATCTTTGGCGAGTTCGAGGGCGCCTCGACGCTGGAGGCGGTGACGACGATCCCGCAGGGCGGCACGGGTGACGTCAAGTACCACCACGGCACGCAGGGCACGTATTCGCTGCCGGACGGCGGCACGATCCGCGTGAACCTCGAGTCGAACCCAAGCCACCTGGAGTACGTATCGCCGGTAGTGGAGGGCGCGACGCGCGCGGCACAGACGACGCGCAAGGGTCCTCACGCCCACCAGGACACAAACGCGGCCGTGCCGATCGTGATCCACGGCGACGCATCGTTCCCGGGCCAGGGCGTGGTCTCTGAGACGTTCAACCTGCAGGCGCTGGACGGCTACAAGGTTGGCGGCACGGTGCACCTGATCATGAACAATCAGGTGGGCTTCACGACCGACCCCGACGATGCCCGCTCGACGCGCTGGGCCTCGGATCTGGCGAAGGGCTTTGATGTGCCGATCATCCACGTCAACGCGGATGACGTGCCGGCCTGCATCAGCGCGGTGCGCCTGGCGTTCGCGTTCCGCCAGGAGTTCGGCCACGACGTGCTGATCGACCTGATCGGGTACCGGCGCTTCGGCCACAACGAGTCCGATGAGCCCGCGTACACGCAGCCAGAGATGTACGCGAAGATCAAGACGAAGAAGCGCGTGTCGGAGATCTGGGCAGAGCGCCTGGAGACCGAGGGGATCGTCTCCAAGGACGAGGTAGAGCAGCAGGCGCAGGAGGTGTGGGACAACCTGACGCTGCTACACCAGCGCTTGAAGGCGAAGATCGCGGCAGCCGCGGAGCACGAGGCTGAGCACACGACGGGCGAGTACACGCTCGACCGCTCGCCGAGCCCGGAGGTGGGGACGGCGGTGCCGGCGACGGAGCTGCGCGCGCTGGGCGAGCAGCTGCTGCGCGTGCCGGACGGCTTCACCGTGCACCCGAAGCTCGTCAAACAGCTCGAGCGTCGCCGTGAGGCACTGGCGGAGAACGCGGCGCCGGGCATCGACTGGGCACACGCGGAGGCGCTGGCGTTCGCGTCGCTGTTGACGGAGGGCACACCACTGCGCCTGACGGGCCAGGACACCGAGCGAGGCACGTTCAGTCAGCGCCACATGGTGCTCCACGACGCGAAGACGGGCCAGACGGTGTGCCCAATCCAAAGCCTTCCGGATGCGCTGGCGCCGCTGGAGCTGCACAACAGCCCGCTGTCGGAGCTTGCATGTATGGGCTTTGAGTATGGCTACAGCCAGGAGGCGCCCGAGACACTCGTGTTGTGGGAGGCGCAGTTTGGTGACTTCGTTAACTCGGCGCAGGTGATCATCGACCAGTTCATCATCTCTGGGCTCGCGAAGTGGGGACAGACCTCGCGCCTGACGCTACTGCTGCCACACGGCTACGAGGGCTCGGGGCCGGAGCATTCCTCGGCGCGCTTGGAGCGCTTCCTGCGCGGGGCAGCGGAGGGCAACATCCGTGTTGCAAGCCCGACGACGCCGGCTCAATACTTCCACCTGCTGCGCCGCCAAGCGCGGGTGGCAAAGCAACGCCCGCTGGTGGTGATGACGCCGAAGTCACTGCTGCGCCTGGCGCAAGCAGCCAGCTCGATCGAGGACATGGCGGAGGGCACAAGCTTCCAGCCGGTGCTGGCGGAGCCGGGCGTGCAGGACCTCGAGGTCACGCGCCTGGTTCTGTGCACCGGCAAGATCTACTACGACTTGGTGGGCCACCCCGAACGCGCGGCACATACAGGCTTGGCGGTGGCGCGGGTAGAGCTTCTGTATCCGTTCCCGGAACGACAGATCCTGGAGTTGATCGGCCGCTACCCGAACCTGAGCGAGGTGCTGTGGGTACAGGAGGAGCCGCGCAATATGGGCGCACGCGCACACATGTTCCCGCGCCTGATGCAGATCATGCCCGAGGGCATCCAGTTCGGTTACATCGGCCGCCCCGAGCGCGCAAGCCCGGGCGAGGGTTACCCGGCTGCGCACATCGACGAACAGAACCGCATCGTGACGACGGCAATCGATCTACGCCAGCCGATCTCCCAGTACCCCCGCAAGACGCCGGGAGAGCGCTGAAATGCTGGCCCTGTGGCGGCGCTTCCTGGCGATTCGCCGTCAGCGTAAGCGCAAGAAGCGCGGCTACTGAACCCTCGTTAGCGACCTTTCCACACCGGGTCGCGCTTCTCCTTGAAGGCGCTGGCGCCCTCCTTGGAGTCCTCGGAGGCAAACACGGGGCCGGAGATAGCGCCCTGCTTGTCCCACATCTCAGCGCTTGACCAGTCGAACTGCTCCTGCAGGATCTGCTTGGAGGCGACGAGCGCAAGCGGACCGTTCTTGGCAAGGCGACATGCGAGCTCCAACGCGACGTCGACGGCGGCGCCGGGCTCGGCGAGGCTGTTGACGACGCCGAACTCATGGAAGCGCTCGGCGGGCATGGTGTCGCCGGTGAGCGCCAGCTCCATGACGACGTGGTATGGCATGCGGCGCGGCAGTCGCAGCAATGCGCCGCCGGCAGCCACGAGCGAGCGCTTGGCCTCTGGGATCCCGATTTTGGCGCCCTTGGCAGCGACGATCAGATCACAGGCAAGCGCGATCTCCATGCCGCCGGCGACAGCAAAGCCCTCGATCGCAGCAATCAAGGGCTTGCGCGCAGAGCGCTGAGCGATACCGGCAAAGCCGCGATCGCCGAACCACGGCGACTCGCCCTTGACGAACGCCCCCAAATCCATACCCGCGCAGAAGAACCCGCCGGCTCCAGTGAGAACGCCCACCGCTAGGCCATCGTCAGCGTCGAGCTCATCGAGGGCGCCGGCAACGCCTGCGGCAAGCGCTGCGTTGACGGCATTGCGCACTTGCGGCCGGTTGAGCGTGATCAGCAGGACGTTTCCGCGTCGCTCGGTGAGAACTGGATCCTCGGCGTTGGCATCATCGGGGGTCATCTTCGGCTCCTTACTCTGGCGGACGGCTTGCTGGTCAAGGACAGCAGCCTATCCGCGGTCGCCTTGTACGGCGCGATCTGAATGCGCCGCCGGGCCGGTGCCGCCTGCCTCGGGCCCGGTGCCGCCTTGCTTATGCCGCGAACAGGCGCAGCTCCGGCTCACGTTCGCCGCGTAGGATCGCGGGGTCGACCTCGACGCAGTCGATGCCGCGTGCTTCAGCCAGTACGCGGGCCTGCGGCTTGATGCTCTGGGCGGCCAGCACACCGCGGCAGGAGCCGAGCGCGGGGTCGAGGCGAATACGCTCGAGGTAGCGCGTGAGCTGCTCGACCGCGTCGATCGTTGCGATGCGCTTGATCTCCACGGCGATCCACTCGTCGTCTCCGTCGCGGCACATCAGGTCGACCGGCCCGATGTCGGTGGGCCACTCGCGTCGTACCAGCCGCAAACCCTCCCCACACCACTGCGGGGCGTCGGCGAGCAGCTCCTGGAGCTCGCGCTCGAGTCCCTCCTTCTCGAGCAGTGCGACCGCGTCGAGCTCGTGCTCTGCGTCGGAGAGCACCTCTGCGATTGAGATCTCCAAGCGGTCTTCCTGGCTGCGCTTGCGCACGACCAGGCGCTGTAGAGCCCCGTCCTCACCGGTCTCTTCCTCGATCATCGTGGGCGCGGCCATCCAGTTGAGCGGCTTGACGCTCGATCCGCCGCCGTCGGCCCAAACCATGAAGGTCCCGTCGGCCTTGAGCATCAACAGCCTGACGGCCTCCGGTAGGACCGTGCTGAGGCGACCTGCATAGGAGACCTCACAGCGGGCGACGATCAAACGCACGGCGCGAATCTAGCTACTCGGGCGGCGGTGTGTGCTGCACGGGTGGCTCGACCGGCTGAGCCGGCGCCTGCACGGACGGCGGCTGGTGGTTGATTGCCTCGCGGAACTCGCGGATGCCGTGCCCAAGTGCTTTGGCCAGTTCGGGGAGGCGTTTGGGGCCGAGCACGATCAGCGCCACTGCCGCGATGAACAACAGGTGAACGGGATTCTCGATGCCCATCACTGCTCAGACTAGCGTGGGACAGGAGATCACTCCGACCACCCCCCTACCCTCTCGGTCATGGCTCAGGCATCCTCGGAAACGCAGTCCCCGCGCCGCTACCCGCCACCACCGGGCGCTGAGGCGTTCTGGCCGGTCCAGGCGACCGTGCTGATCGCGATCGGCTTGCAGATAGGACTGTCCAAGCGCCTAACGGTAGGACCGGCGTGGCTTCTGCCGGCGCTGGAGGGCGTGTTGCTGGTTGGCCTGTCGATGGCTACGCCGCGCCAACTCGAGCACGAGCACACGGCACGCCGACGCACGGCGATCACGCTGACGGCGTTCGTGAGCACCGCCAACATCTTCTCGCTGGTCACGCTCACCAGCCTGCTCCTGCACCACAATGTGACAAAAGGTCACGAGCTGATTGTCTCAGGCATGTTGATCTGGCTTACGAATTTCCTGATCTTTGCCCTGTGGTACTGGGAGATGGACCGCGGTGGCCCTGGCCGCCGCGCGGCCGGCCACGATGGACCGCCCGACTTCCTGTTCCCGCAGATGTCAGACGACCACATCGAGCCGCGCTACTGGCGACCGCAGTTCATCGACTACCTGTATGTGTCGCTGACCAACGCCACAGCGTTCTCACCGACGGACACGATGCCGCTGACACCGATGGCAAAGCTCGTCATGGGCGTGCAGTCGATCGTGTCGCTGGTGACGATCGGGCTAGTTGTCTCGCGCGCCGTGAACATCCTCTGATTGTTAGCTGATCGCGGGGAACATAGCGGCCCGATCGGGATCGATGCGAGGAGCCACACGTGGTAGCAGCGAGAGCATGATCTCCCTCCTGGCCCTGATCCCCTTCTGGCGACGCTCGATGAGCTCGAGCTTGCTCAGCGCGTTCAGGTCGCGTGTGATCGTCTTGCCCTGCTTGCCTGCGTAAGCCTCCACCAGTTGCGGTGTCAGGGTTGGGATCCGGCCCTTGGCATGAAGTGCTCAGCGGGAAGCGCTAGCACAAGATCCCGCTGTCGGCGGGCTGTGATCGTATGGGCATCGGAAAAGATCGAGTGGACGTAGTTCGTCCATGCCGCCTCGACGATCCACCCGTGTACTTCATTCAACTGCTGCTGAAGTTCGCCTACGAGCCCCTCAATCGCGTAGGAAAGGAAGTGGCCCAGATCGCCACCCGACTTCGATGCGTATTCAAGCTCCCTGTAATAGCGGGAGCGCGTTGCGTTGTAATGGTTCGATAGGAGGTGGGCGGCTACGGACGGGATACCGGCAGCGGTGAGGATGCCGAACTCCACAAGCCTCGCAGTACGCCCGCTACCATCTCCGAAGGGGTGTATCCACGTGATGTAGACATGGGCTACAACAGCCTTCAAGACAGCGAGCATAAAGTCCTTCGCATGATCCTCGCCCTCACTGCGGAAATCCGGGCCGTTGAGCCACTCACACATAGACGCGACGAGGTACTCACAGTCAGACGCTGGTGCTCCCCGATAGGCACCTGCTACCACAACGCTCGATGTCCGAAACTCTCCTGGGGTCACATGGTGGGGCACCTCCAGGTCTTTCAGCACCATCCGGTTGAGGTCGCGTAGCCGGTCAGGGTTGATCTCAAATCGACTCCCTGAGTAGATCTCGCCCTCGATCAGAGTGATGGCTTGAATGACGTTCTCGAGCTCTTGCTGTAGGTACTTCTGGCTCTGCGGTAGTTCCAGCGTGCCCTCCACAGCTGCGACAGCTTGCTCCTCGCTCAGGCTATTGCCCTCGATCGCAGTCGTAGCTCGCGCGCCCTTAGCTAGATAAAGCTGCTCCATCTTCCGAGCCAAGTGGGGCGGAAGCGGGGTCTTTGAGAGGTGTCGGCCCTTTGATCGCGCTTCGCCGATCTGCTCCCAGAACGTCCAAGGAGACTTGCTGACTTCCAGCCGAAATGTGATCCACGGATGGCTTTGCAGGTACCCCATGTTGTCCTGATTTATGTCCAGCTGCAGCGGCAAAAAATCCCCTATATCCAGTGACTGTTCAGGTTGTTGTTTGCGGGTCAGGGTCCGGCGGCGGCGGGGGGCCATGGTTGATGTTTGGCGAGTCGTGCGAGGCTGTCGGTCGTGTCGCGGTGTTGCTTTTGGCTGGTGTTGATGTAGGCGCGTAGGGCGAG